>NZ_JBFAPP010000020.1:0-158821 GCF_040676775.1 Micromonospora sp. NPDC049523
GAGGTGTTGGCGGTTGTTGAGGTGTTGCGGGGGCGGGGGGTTCGGTCGCGGCGGTTGGCGGTGTCGCATGGTTTTCATTCGCCGTTGATGGAGCCAATGCTGGACGAGTACCGAGCCGTCGCCGAGAGCCTGACCTACCGGCGGCCGACCATCCCGATCGTGTCCACCGTGACCGGCAGGGCGGCCGACCCGGACGAGCTGTGTCACCCGGACTACTGGGTTCGGCACGCGCGCGACGCGGTCCGGTTCGGCGACGCCGTGCACACGATGATCGAGTCCGGGGTGACCACGTTCGTGGAGGTCGGACCGGACTCGGTACTCTCCGGCCTGGTCGGTGAGATCGCCCCACCAGACGGGTACGCGGCACTTCCGATGCTGCGGCGCGACCAGCCCGAGCCGGACACCGTGACCGCGCTGCTGGGCAACCTGCACGCCCGGGGCGTCCCGGTCGACTGGGCGGCGTACTTCGGCGGCCGGGCCCGGCGGGTCACCCTGCCGACCTACCCGTTCCAGCGCGAACGCTACTGGCTGGCGCCGAGCCCGGCGGAAACCGAACCCGGGCAACGGTCCCGGGCGCACCCGATGCTCGGGCCGATGATCCCGATGGCCGGCAGCGACGAGGTCCGCTTCACCAGCAGGATCTCGGTGCAGGACCATCCGTGGTTGGCCGATCACGTGGTGGTGGACGACGCGGTGCTGCCCACCACGGCGTTCGTGGAGCTGGCGATCCGAGCCGGCGACGGCACCGGCTACCCGGTACTGGAGCACCTGTCGGTGGACACGCCACTGCTGCTTCCCCCGCAGGGCGCGATCCGGGTGCAGGTCGTCCTCGGCGGGCCGGATCGTACCGGCGGCCGTACCGTGACCATCCACGCCGGACCCGACGAACCCGACGCGCCCTGGACCCGGTACGCGCACGGCCGGCTCGTCCCGGACCAAGCGACGGTGGCAGCCCCGGCCGAGTCGCCCGGAGCACCGGACGACGAAGTGGTACAGGTCCAGCTTCCCGTCGAACAGCATCCCGACGCCGGGCGGTACGGCCTGCACCCCGCCCTGCTCGACCAGGCGCTGCCAGCCGTGCCGGGGGCGGACACGATCCGGGTCCCGGTGCGCTGGACCGGCGTTCGCCTGCACACGACCGGCGCCACCTCGGGGCACGCACGCCGTACGGTGATCGAGGACGAGCGGGTCCGTCTGGTCCTGGTCGACGGCGACGGCCAACCGATCGTGAGCGCGGAATCGGTGACCTTCCGCTCGTTCGACCCCGCCGAGCTGACCAGCGCCACCGCGACCGACCCCCACCTGCACCAGCTCGAATGGCACCCGATCGCCCGGGTCGAGCCGGACGAGGCGTTCGCCTGGGCGGCGATCACCCGTGCCGACCGGCCGGCGGACCACCACGAGGTCGACGATGGGCCGGCGGTGGTCGAAGACGATGGGCCGGCGGTGGTCGAATTCGACCGGGTGGCGGCGGTCGGCGACGTCGTGGCGTCCGGCCCGCCGCTGCACGCGGTCCTGGTCGAGTTGGACACCGGGACACCCGGTGACCCGGTTACCGAGGTGCACACCCTCGTACGGAACACCCTCGACCTGGTACGGAGCTGGCTCGCCGACGACCGGCTGGACGCCGTACGGCTGGTCCTGACGACCCGGGGAGGGGTCGCCGTCGACGGCGGCGACGTGGCCGACCTCGCTGGCGCGGCGCTCTGGGGGCTGCTCCGGGCGGTGCAGGCCCGGCACCCCGGTCGGATCGTGCTGGTCGACCTGGAGGACCACCGCCGCCCGGTCCCGTTGCTCTCCGCGGTGCTGGCGGCGGGCGAGCCGCAGGCCGCGATCCGGGGTGGGCAGGTCGTCGTGCCACGGCTCGCCCGGGTCCCCGAACCCGGCAGCGACGCCCCGCTGCCCGGCTGGAACCCCGAGGGCACGGTCCTGGTCACCGGGGCCGCCGCCCCGGTGGCCGGGCTGGTGACCCGGCATCTGGTCGTCAACCGGGGCGTCACCCGGCTTCTCCTCACCGGGCATGGCACGGCCGAGCACGCGGTGGTGGACGAGTTGGCCACGCGGCTGCGTGAGCTGGGTGCCCGGGTCACGACCGAGGACTGTGATCCGGCCGATCGGGACCGGCTGGCCGATCTGCTCGACCGGGTCCCGGCGGAGCAGCCACTGGCCGCAATCGTGCACGTCGTCGGCCTCACCGAGGCCCCGGCCGGCCAGGGCGACCCCGCACAGGACGGTCACCGCGGGCTGCCGGATCCGACCGTCGACGGATCCGACGCCCTTACCCGGTCCACCATCGACGGCGCCTGGCACCTGCACGAGCTGACCCGCGACCGCGCCTTGTCGGCGTTCGTGCTGCTCTCGTCCGTCGTGGCCGCCTTCGACCGGGCCGGCTCGCCGATGGCCGCGATCTCCAACGCCTTCCTGGACGCGCTCGCGCATCGGCGCCGCGCGCTCGGACTCCCCGCCACCGCGCTGGCCCTGGGGCCGATGTCCGATATCCCCGCAGTCGACGCCGGGGCCGATTCCGGGCCGCCGGGAAGCGGCCCGGTGGACAGTCAGGTCGAGGGCCGGGCGCCCGTGCCCTTCGACCTCCGGCCGACGGCACCGGCGCGGGTGCCGGGCCGCCTCGACGCGGCGCTGGCCGCCGACCGGCCGGCACTCGCCGCGCTCGCGCTGGACCTTGCCGCGGTACGCACCGCGGGTCGGGTGCCGCCGCTGCTGCGCGGCCTGGTCCGGATGCCGCAGCGGCGCGACGCCCACGTACCGGTGCCGGAGGTGTCCCTGGCCCACCGGCTCGCCGGGTTGGACGAGGCCGACCGGTACCGGGCCGTGCTGAAGGTCGTACGCGAGCAGGTGGCCGCCGTACTCGGGCGTGGCGACCCGGGCAGCGTCGGCGTCGACCGGCCGTTCCAGGACCTCGGCTTCGACTCGCTCACCGCGGTGGACCTGCGCAACCGGCTCGCCACCGCCACCGGGGTCCGGCTTCCCGCCACCCTGGTGTTCGACCACCCGACCCCGGCCGCGCTCACCGGGTCCGTCCTGGCCCGGGTCACCCCCGCGGCCCCGTCCGGTGCCGAGGCGGTGCTCACCGAACTCGACCAGCTCGAGTCGGCCCTGGTGGCGGTCGGGCCCGACGACGACATCCGGGACACCGTCACCGTACGGCTCCAGACGATCCTCGCCCGGTGGCGGGAGCCAAGCCCGGCCCCATCACCCGAGCAGCAGTCGACGCCGGATCCGGGCGACGCGCTCGACTCGGCCTCCACGGCGGAACTGTTCAGCTTCATCGACAACGAACTCGGCCGCGCCCGGCGATGAGGGCCGCCGTGGCCCCGTACCACCGCGCGCGTCGGCGACCCGATGAGGAGATGTAGACCAGCCATGTCCAACGAAGAGAAGCTGGTGGAGTACCTGAAATGGGTGACCGCCGATTTGCAGAAGGCCCGTCAGCGGATTGCCGAACTGGAGGCGGGTGACCACGAGCCGATCGCCGTGGTGGCGATGGCCTGCCGGTACCCGGGCGGCGTGCACTCGCCGGAGGACCTGTGGCAGATGGTCGCCGAGGGTAGGGACGGCATCTCGGTCTGGCCGGACGACCGGGGTTGGGACGTCGATCGGCTCTACGACCCGGAACCGGGCCGGCCGGGCCGGTCGTACACCCGGGAGGGTGGCTTCATCGACAGCGCCACCGAGTTCGACGCCGGATTCTTCGGCATCTCCCCCCGGGAGGCGCTCGGGATGGACCCACAGCAACGGGTCCTGCTGGAGACGGCCTGGGAGCTGTTCGAGCGGGCCGGGATCGACCCTGGACCGCTGCGGGGCAGCCGTACCGGGGTGTACGTGGGCATGGGGGAGCAGACGTACCTGGGTCTGGCCGGCCCGGAGGAACTCGAGGGCTACCTGATGACCGGCAAGCTCGGCAGCGTCGCGTCCGGGCGAATCGCGTACACGTTCGGCTTCGAGGGTCCGGCGGTGACGGTCGACACCGCCTGTTCGTCGTCGCTGGTCGCGCTGCACCTCGCGGTGCGGGCACTGCGTCAGGGCGAATCGCGGCTGGCGGTGGCGGGCGGTTGCACCGTGTACGGGGCGCCCGGCGGCTACATCGACTTCTCCCGGCAGCGCGGCCTCGCCCGGGACGGGAGGTGCAAGTCGTTCGCGGCGGCGGCCGACGGTACCGGGTGGTCCGAGGGAGTTGGCCTGTTGCTGCTGGAGCGCCTCGGCGACGCCCAACGCAACGGGCACCAGGTGCTCGCCGTGGTCCGCGGTTCGGCGATCAACTCCGACGGTGCGTCCAACGGTCTGACCGCGCCGAACGGACCGTCGCAGGAGCGGGTGATCCGGCAGGCGCTGGCCGATGCCCGACTCGCCAGCTCGGAGATCGACGCGGTCGAGGCGCACGGCACCGGCACCCGGCTCGGCGACCCGATCGAGGCGCAGGCACTGCTGGCCACGTACGGTCAGCACCGCCCGGCGGACCGGCCGCTGTGGCTCGGATCGTTCAAGTCCAACATCGGGCACTCGGTCGCCGCCGCGGGTGTCGGTGGTGTGATCAAGATGGTGCAGGCGATCCGGCACGCGACCCTGCCGAAGACCCTGCACGTGGACCGGCCGACCCCCGTGGTCGACTGGTCGTCGGGTTCGGTCGAACTGCTGGTGGACCAGCGGCCCTGGCCCGGGACCGGGGAGCCCCGGCGGGCGGCGGTGTCGTCGTTCGGCGTCAGCGGCACGAACGCGCACGTGATCCTCGAACAGGCGCCAGCGGTCTCCGAGCCGGTACCGGCGCGACGGAACACGACCAATGGCGTGCAGCCGTACCTGCTCTCGGCCCGGTCCCGCGACGCGGTCCGCGCACAAGCCCGGCGGCTGGCGTCCGTCCTGGAACGGGAGCCGGAAACCGACCAGCTCGACCTGGCGTTCTCGCTGGCCACCACACGGTCGGCGATGGAACACCGGGCGGTGCTGCTCGCCGCCGACCACGGCGAACTCCGGGCCGGATTGGAGTCGACGGCCGAGGGACTGCCGCACCCGGCGGTGATCGAGGGTGCGATCGACCAGGTGGGCCAGACCGCGTTCCTCTTCACGGGTCAGGGCGCCCAGCGGGTCGGCATGGGGCGGGAGTTGTACCAGCGTTTTCCGGTGTTCGCCGACGCGTTCGACACGGTCTGCGCCGATCTCGACGCCGGACTGCCCCGGCCGCTGGCGCAGGTGGTTTTCGCCGAGACGGGCAGTGCCGAGGCGGCGTTGCTCGACCAGACCGGATTCACCCAGCCGGCGCTGTTCGCCGTCGAGGTGGCACTGTTCCGGCTGCTCGAAGCCTGGGGAATCCACCCCGACCACGTGGCGGGCCACTCCCTCGGCGAGCTGGTCGCCGCCCACGTCGCGGGAGTCCTCTCCAGCGTGGACGCCGCGGCCCTGGTCACCGCCCGGGCCCGGCTCATCCAGGCGCTGCCGACCGGTGGTGCCATGGTGGCCGTGCAGGCCGGGGCGGAGGAGGTCGAGGCACTGCTTGCCGGGCACGAGCACGAGGTCGGGATCGCGGCGGTGAACGGCCCGGCCTCGGTGGTGCTATCCGGCGGTGTCGAGGCGGTGTCGGCGGTGGCGGATCGGCTCCGGGACCGAGGGCGGCGGGTACGGCGGCTGACCGTCAGCCACGCGTTCCACTCGCACCGGATGGACCCCATGCTGGCGGAGTTCCGGCAGGTGGCGGAGGCGGTCTCGTACCACCGCCCACGGATCCCGGTGATTTCGAACGTTCTCGGCGAGCCGGCCCCGCCGGACCTGCTCCAGGACCCGGACTACTGGGTACGCCAGGTACGGCAGCCGGTCCGCTTCGCCGACTGCGTACGGGCACTGGCGAAGGAGGGGGTGACCGCCTTCGTCGAAGTCGGTCCGGACGCCGTACTCACCCCGCTGGTGCGCGACACGCTCGACGGCGGCGACCACCTCGCGGTGGCCCTGCTCCGCGGTGACCAGCCCGAGGTGCGGAGCCTGCTCGGCGGGGTCGCCCGGTTACACAACCGGGGCGTCGGGGTGGACTGGCCCGGGTACTTCGCCGGCACCGGGGCACGGCGCCGCGACCTGCCGACCTACCCGTTCCAGCGGCAACGTTTCTGGGTGGACCCGACCGACGAGGTACGTCCCGCCGAGCTGGGCCTGCTCGCCGCCGAACATCCGCTGCTCGGCGCCGCGGTCGCCGTCGCCGGCCGGGACGAACTGCTGTTCACCGGTCAGGTGTCGCTGCGCGGCCAGGCCTGGCTCGACGAGCACCGGGTGCTCGGTGAGGTGGTACTGCCGGGGTCGGCCTTCCTCGAGCTGGCGATCCGCGCGGGTGACGAGTGCGGCGGCGCCCGGGTGGACCGGCTCGTCACGGACACGCCGCTGGTGCTTGCGGAGCGAGGCGGGGTGCAACTCCAGGTGCGCGTCGGCGCCGCCGCCGACGGCGTACGGGAGTTCAGCGTGCACGGCCGGCCGGACCGTGGCGACGTCGAGTGGACCCGGTACGCGTACGGGGAGTTGAGCGCCCTGCGCCGGGCCGAGCCGACCGCCTCCGGTCAGTGGCCGCCGCCGGGGGCGACGCCGATCGACCTCGACCGCTGGAAGGAGCGGATGCCCGAGGCCGGCCGTTCGGTCCAGCCACTGTTCCGCGGATTGACGGCGGCCTGGCGCTACGACGACGGGGTGGCCGCCGAGGTCGCCCTGCCGGACGGCGGCACGCCCGCCGGGTTTCGGCTGCATCCCACGCTGCTGACCACCGGGCTGCACGCGGCACTGCTCGCCGACGACCACGCTCGGCCCGACGCGGACGCTCCGGGGCTGCCGGTCGAATGGACCGGATTCGACCTCTGGGCGGCCGGCCCCACCGCGCTGCGACTGCTGATCACCGCTACCGGCCCCGACACCGTCTCGGTCCGGATGACCGATCTCAGCGGCCTGCCCGTTGCGACGATCGAGGCGCTGCGGCGCCGGCCGGTCCGCTCCCGCGACCTCGAGCTGGCCCGGTCCCGACCCCGGGATGCGCTGTTCACCGTGGACTGGACCCCGGCCCGACTGCCGGAGCCCGCCGTACCCGTCCGGCTGGGCCGGATGGGCGTTGCCCGGTCGGTCCTGCCGCACACCACCCACCACGCCGACCTGACCTCGGTGGCACGGGACCGGCCGGACGCCGTGTTCCTCGAATGGCCGGCGCCGGACGCCGCGGACCCGGTCGGGTCCCTGCACGAACGGACCGGCGCGATGTTGACCCTGGTACGGGGCTGGCTGGCCGACGACCGGCTGGCCGACACCCGGCTGGTGGTGCTGACCCGCGACGGCGTGGCCGTGGCCGGTTCGGGGGTCGACGACGTCGGCGCCGCCGCGCTGTGGGGGCTGCTGCGCTCGGCGCAGTCGGAGCAGCACGGCCGGCTGGTGCTGGTCGACCTCGACGACCACCCGGCCTCGGTACGCGCCCTGCCCGCGATCGTCGGGTCCGGCGAACCGCAGGCCGTGGTGCGCCGCGCGGAGGTGTTCCTGCCCCAGCTCCGCCGGATCACCGCGGTGGCCGACCCCCGCCCGAACGGGACCCGTCCGTCGGGCCGGTGGGACCCGTCTGGCACGGTGCTGATCACCGGTGGCACCGGCACCCTCGGCGGGCTGCTGGCCCGGCACCTGGTGACCGTGCACGGAGTACGGCGGTTGCTGCTCACCAGCCGGCGCGGACCGGACGCACCACAGGCAGGCGAGTTGGTGGCGGAACTCGCCGCCCTGGGCGCCCAGGTAACCGTCGCCGCGTGCGACGTCGCCGACCGGGAGGCACTGCGGGCGCTGCTGCGGCAGGTGCCCGAGAGGTATCCGCTGACCGGGGTGGTACACACCGCGGGGGTGGTCGACGACGGACTGGTCTCCGCGCTGACCCCGGCCCGGATGAGCGGAGTGTTGCGGCCCAAGGCGGACGCGGCCTGGCACCTGCACGAGTTGACCCGGGAGCTGGACCTGTCGGCCTTCGTGCTGTTCTCCTCCATCGCCGGCGTGATCGGTGGCGCCGGCCAGGGAAACTACGCGGCGGCCAACGCGTTCCTCGACGGGCTGGCCGAGCACCGCGCCGCGCTCGGACTGCCCGCGACCTCGGTGGCCTGGGGTCTGTGGGAGCAGGCCAGTGGTATCACCGGGCAGCTGGACGAGGCCGACCGCAGGCGGATCGCGCGCGCCGGGTTCCTTCCGATCGAGTCGTCCCAGGGCCCGGCCCTGCTGGATGCCACGCTGGGACTCGACCGGGCAGCCGTGGTCGCCACGCCGTTGGATGTCGAGGCGCTGCGCGCCCAACCTGCCCAGGTGCCGGTGCTGCTGCGCGAACTGGCCAACGCGCCGGCCCGACCGGCAGCCCGAACCGAACAGGTCGATCCGGCGGCGTTGCCGACCCGGCTCGCCGGGCTGTCCGAGTCGGAGCAGACCCGGATCGTGCTCGACCTGGTCCGCACCGAGGTCGCCCGGGTGCTCGGCCACAGCGACCCGGGCACGGTCACGACGGACCAGCCGTTTCCCGAGATGGGGTTCGACTCGCTGCTCTCGGTCGAGCTGCGCAACCAGATCGGCGCCCGGACCGACCTGCGGCTACCCGCCACGGTCGTGTTCGACCAGCCCACACCCAAGGCCCTCGCCGCGTTCCTGCGCGCCGCACTGGTCGAGCCGGTCGCGTCCGGCAGGACCCGGCCGTCCGTACGGTCACGCCAGGAGCGGGACTTCGGGGGCGAGGTCCGGTTGGCCGACGACATCCAGCCGGCGACCGAGGTGCTGCCGGCCCTGGCCGACCCCGGACAGGTGCTGCTGACCGGGGCCAGTGGCTTCCTCGGCGCGTTCCTGCTGCGTGACCTGCTGCGGGCGACCACGGCCACGGTGCACTGCCTGGTCCGGGCCGCCGACGAGGAGGACGGGCTGCGCCGGTTGGAGGCAAACCTGCGGTGGTACCGGCTCTGGGACGAGGTGGATCACGCACGACTGTCGGTGGTCGTCGGTGACCTGGCCCGGCCCCGACTCGGCCTGACCGAGGAGCGGTTCGACGCCCTCGCACGGCAGGTCGACGTGGTCTACCACGCCGGCGCCGCGGTGAACTGGCTGCAGCCGTACGACGTATTGAAGCCGGCCAACGTCACCGGCACCGAGGAGGTGCTGCGGCTGGCCGCCCGGCACCGGACGGTCCCGGTCCACCACGTCTCCACCACCGGTGTGTTCGCCGAGGTGGTCACCCCCGGGGTAGCACTGCGGGTGGACGACCCGACCGGGCCGGCCGAAATCCTGCCCAGCGGGTACGCCCAGAGCAAGTGGGTGGCCGAACAGCTCGTCGGGTTGGCCCGGGAGCGCGGCCTGCCGGTTTCCGTCTACCGGATCGACCTGATTTCGGGCGACCAGCGCAATGGTGCCTGCCAGACCAGGGATTTCGCCTGGCTGAGTATCAAGGGGCTGGTGCAGGCCGAGGCGGTGCCGCCGGACCTGAGCGCGGCGTTCCACATGGTGCCGGTGGACTACACCAGCGCCGCCATCGTGGCGCTGTCCCAGCGCAGCCGGGCTACGGGTCACACGTTCCACCTGTACAACCGTGATCCGATGAGCCTGGCCGACATCGTCGGGCAGTTGCGCGCGACCGGGTACTCGTTGCCGGAGCTGGACTGGGACGGCTGGCAGGAGAGAGTGACCTCGGACCGGGAGAATGCCCTACTCCCGCTCCTGGACGCGTTCGAGATGTTGACCAAGGACAGCGCGGCGTTCTACCCACCGATCGACGTGACCGAGACCGAGCGGGCGCTGGCCGGTACGGACATAATCTGTCCACCGGTCGGGCCGACCCTGATCGACACGTACGTGCGGTTCTTCGTGGAGACCGGCTACCTGCCCCTACCACCGGAGCGACCGCTTGGCGCCGGAAGAACGGATGTCACGCCATGACCGCGACGGATGCCGAGAGCCGCTGGGTTCGCCGGTTCCACACCGCCACGTCGAGCCGGACCACGCTCGTCTGCTTCCCACATGCCGGTGGCTCCGCCAGTTTCTTCCACCCGATGTCGGCGGCACTCCAGCCGACGTCGCAGGTGCTCGCGTTGCAGTATCCGGGCCGGCAGGACCGGCTCCGCGACCGCTACCTGGCCACGATCGGCGAACTCGCCGACGAATCGTTCGAGGCCCTGCGACCGCTCATGGACCGGCCACTGGCCCTCTTCGGGCACAGCATGGGTGCCACGGTCGCGTTCGAGGTGGCGGTACGGATGAGGCAACAACTCGACACGACACCGGTGGCGCTGTTCGCCTCGGGTCGTCGGGCGCCGTCGCGCTACCGCCACGAGGTCGTACATCAGCAAAGTGACGAAGGCATCGTGGCCGAGCTGAGGGCGCTCAGCGGCACCGACTCGCGGCTGCTCGGCGACCTCGAACTGCTCAGCATGATCCTGCCGGCGCTCCGGAGTGACTACACCGCGGCAGAGACCTACCGCTACTCGCCCGGTCCGAAGCTCGACTGTCCGATCGTCGTCCTGACCGGAGACCAGGACCCGAAGGTCACCCCGGACGAGGCGCGGGCGTGGGGGGAGCACACCACCGGTACGTGTGAGGTCCACACGTACCCTGGCGGACACTTCTACCTCGTCGACCAGCAACCGGCGATCATCGATCTGATCACCAACCGGTTGTTCACGGCCGGCCAGCCCGATGATGATCGGCACGGTGCCGGCGCCGTGCCTCGACGATGAGCGGGTCGTCACGGCAGGACCAGCGAACCCGAAAGCAACCCTGTGCCGTACCGCGAGGACCTCTCCACCGGCAGGGACCTCTCGACCGGCAGGGACTTCTCGACCGGCAGGGGACTGCCGCGGCGGCGGCGTCTATCCGATCGCTGCCTTGACGACCCAGGAGGTGGTACGAGAGCGGCCGGGGAGGTCCCCACGCCCTGTGGACCAGAGCAATACCTGGACGGGATCGCCCGCCGGAGCGTCGGGGAAGAGCCGTGCAAGCACCGCCCGACACAGGGAGTCCGGCGGATTCCAGTCGATCCCGAGTCCCAGGGCGATGTCGTAGGTGTGCATCAGCGTCTCGTTCACGCCCAGCGCTGCGAAGCCGCTCGGGTCGGTCGGCCCCCAGTGCCATGCGCGTGTCGTGCGATTCGATGCGGTCAGCACGCTGCTCAGCAGTCGACCGCAGCCCGCGACCGTCCGCAGGACGTCACGGGGTGATGCGTCATCGCGGATTACGAGGTCGAACGGTAGGTACGCGTCGTCCGGTCGAGCAGCGAGTTGCCCGGCATACGCGAGAAGGTCGTGAGCGACATGGGCCGCTGTCGTCCAGCAGCTCCAATCCAGCCCGCCGGCCCGGCATCCCCAGTCCGCGGAATCGTACGGCGTGAGGACGCGTACCATCTCGGTCACCGCTTGTTCGACATCGTTGCCGTTCATCGTATGCATCTGCGGCAGCCTTCCAGATCATCCGTCGCTCGTCATACCGGCAGCCATCCACCCAACACCACCAGGATGGCGAGTCAGTGACCGATAGCGGCTGTCGTTCGGCAGGCAGCGCCAGTGGACCGTCGAGTGCGTCACGTGTCTTGTCCGGCAATTCGCTGACGTAGCGCGGCGATCTCGGCGTGGTGGCCGACCGCCCAGTCGGCCAGAGCGGAGAGCGGTTCTAGAAGGCTGACTCCGAGTGGCGTCAGCCGGTACTCGACGCTTGGCGGCAACGTCGGAAACACTTCACGTTCGACCAGACCGTCGCTTTCCAGCGTACGCAACGTGCGGGTGAGCATGCGCGGGCTGATGCCCTCCACGGCGCGGTGCAGCTCGTTGAACCGGTACGGATGCCGGCCGAGCAGGGTGAGCAGCAACAGCGTCCACTTGTCGCCCACCCGCCGCAGCACGTCGGTGACCGGACAGCTCTCGTACTCGCTGATCGGAACGGGCATCGGCAGCCGATGGTCCTGTAGTGAGCCGCTTACACCGGTGTTACTTGTGGACATGAAAATGCCTTCTTTCGCCTCCGCCGACGGGCTGTCCAGAATGAGCACGTCGATGAGCAACGATAATGGGGGACGACATGGGCGTCGTGGTGGTCAGTGGCGGCACGAACGGGATGGGACGTGCGTTGGCCCTGGCGCGGGCCGAACGCGGCGACCGCGTCCTGGTGCTCGGCCGCAGCCGTGAACGCGGCGAGGCGCTGGCCGGCGGCTCGATCGCCTTCCTCCCGGTCGACCTGTCCAGCGTGGCGCAGACGCGGCAAGTCATCGAGCACATCCTCACCGAGTACGAGGTCGTGGACGCGTTGGTGCTGTTCGCGAATGCCGTTGCGCTGCGTCGTACCGTGACCGCCGAGGGCCTGGAGCGTACGTTCGCGCTCTACTACCTCAGCCGATACCTGCTCAGCTTCGGCCTGCGCCCGGCCCTGGACCGGGCTACCGCGCCGGTGATCGTGAACGTCGCTGGGGTCGGGGTCACGAAAGGCGAGGTGCACTGGTCCGACCCGCAGCTGGCGTCGGGCTACTCGGCAGTCGCCGCACAGCTGCAGGCCGGTCGAGCCAACGATCTGCTCGGCGTGGGCTTCGCCCAGCGATCCGGCAGCCGCGCCCGATACGTGCTCTACCATCCCGGATTCACCAAGAGTGGCGACCGTAGCGCGCTCCCGCTGGTGGTCCGCGGGCTGCTCGCGGTGGCGGCGGCGGTGGCGGCCCGACCAGTCGTGGACGCGGTAGCGCCGATTCACCAGTTCCTGGACGCACCGCCAGCCGCGCCAGTGACCGCCGTCGACCGGGAGAAGGCGCTTCCGCCCAGCTTCTCGACCCTCGACCCCCACGACGCCGAGCGGTTGATGGACCTCACGGAAAAGCTCCTGAATTGAGTCGCGCGCTCCGCACACTAGGCTCACCCGGACCACAACCGTCAGCATGACCAGCGACAACGCTCATCTGCCTGGCATCGGGCCTAGCCGGCCACAACCTGGGGCGGGTGGAAGCGTTCCGCGTGCTCGGCCACCCACTGTGCGAATGTGCGCGCCGGTCGACCGGTCACCTGCTCGACGGTGTCGACGACGGTCGTGGAGGCATCGCTGGAATCGGCGTACCAACCGACGACGTATTCGGCGTCCGCCCGCGAGACGCCGGTGGCCGTCAGCCTGTCGACGGCCTGTTGGTGCGTGATTGGGACGAAAACGATGTCACGGCGGATCGCCCGAGACAGGATTGCGATCCGCTCACGCGGGGTCAGCGATTCGGGCCCGGTAAGGTTGTAGGCGCGCCCCGCATGGCCATCGTCGAGCAGCGCGACTGCCGCCACCGCTCCTATGTCGGCCTCGTGAACGAGCGCGCTGGGAAAGTCGTACGACTCGCGCACGATTCCCTCGGCCCGAATCGAGTCGATCCAAGTCAACGTGTTGGACATGAACTCCTGCGGTTCCAGACGTGTCCACTCCACACCTGAATCCGCCACAGCCTGCTCGACCGGTCCCACCCAACCGCCCCACACCACGGTGATGCGCCGCACACCCGCATCAACCGCGCGCCGCACCAACTCGGGCCCGGCCTCGGCCAGCCCCGCCGTCACCGTGATATGCAACCGGCTGACGCCATCGAGGGCGGCGTCCAGTGTCTCCGGTGCCGTGTGCGTGCCGGCCACCAACTCCACCCCGGCCGGAAGCCTTTCCACGGCCGAAGCCGGATCCCGCGTCAGTGCCCGAACGCGGTCTCCTCGGCGGACCAGTTCAGCCACAACGTGCCGGCCGGTATTCCCGGTGGCACCCGTAACCAGCGTCGTCACAGTCGAACTCCCTTCGTTGCCGACGACGCTAAAACCTCAACTCGACTTGATGTCAAGAGGCATGATCTGACACCCGAACCTCCACGGTAGGCAAACCACCCTCCTACCAGGACCGGCGAGCATGGTTGACGGATCCGGGTAATCGATCGTGCTGTGCCTGGTCGGGGACGCACTCGGGACGCTGATACTGGTGGCGGCCCTCACGGCCGTACCGGCCCTGTCTCCGCCCGGCATCCGGTCGCCGACAGCTTCCGCTCCGTCGCGGCCTGATCCGAGATCCTGCGTGCCGGCGCCCGTATGCCGCTGGTCAACCCATGCTCTTGGCTCCGTCCAGGGACTCTCGGATGATGTCGGCGTGGCCGGCGTGCTGGGCGGTCTCGGCGATGATGTGCATCAGCACCCGGCGGGTCGACCACCGTGCGCCGGGCTCGAACCATGGGGCCTTCGGTAGCGGTTGGGTGGCGTCCAGGTCGTCCAGGGTGGCGACCAGTTCGTCGGTACGCCGGGCCGCCTCGGCGTAGTCGGCCAGCACACCGGCCAGTGTCTCGCTGGGTAGCAGCCGGAACTCGTCGGTACGTCGAGCCCAGTCAGCCTCGGTCATGGTGGTGAAGTCGCTCATCACCGACGGCCCATCCAGGATGAAGTCCACCCAGGTGCGCTCGGCCACGGTGACGTGCTTGATCAGGCCGCCCAGGCACAGTTCGCTGGCGGTGGTTCGCCGCCGGGCCTGCTCGTCGGTGAGGTCGCGGGTGGTGAAGCGCAGGAAGTGCCGCTGGTGGGCCAGCATCGCCAACAGGTCGGCGTGCTCGCCAGCGGTGGCCGGCGCACCGGCCAGCTCGCGGGTGGCCGGTTCGTCGACGATCGTGGTCTCGCTCATTGTCTCCGCCTTGCTTGTCCTGTTCGTCGGTCAGGATCCACGCTAGGCGGCACTGCGGACACTTCCTGACCTGAATTGCGCGAAAATCGAAGACATGGCGAACACCAGCACCCGGACGTTGCGACTGCTGTCCCTGCTCCAGAGCCACCGGTACTGGCCGGGCACCCAACTGGCCGAGCGATTGGGGATCTCGGTCCGCACCCTGCGCCGGGACATCGACCGGCTGCGCGAGCTGGGCTACCCGGTCGAGGCGCAGCGGGGCGTGGACGGCGGCTACCAGCTCACCGCGGGCGCGGTACTACCGCCGCTAGTGGTCGACGACGAGGAGGCGGTCGCCCTGGCCGTGGGGCTACACGCCGCCGCGCAGAGCGCGGTGGAGGGTGTCGCCGAATCCTCGGTACGGGTGCTGGCCAAGGTGGTGCAGGTGATGCCGCCCCGGCTACGGCGCCAGGTCGAGGCGCTGCGCGCGATGACCCTGCCCGCCAACTGGACCGACCCGGCCAGCCCGGGCGTCGACCCAGGCGTGCTCACCGCGGTCGCGCTGGCCTGCCGGGACAGCGAGCACCTCCGCTTCTCCTACACCGCCGCCGACGACCAGCACACCGACCGGCACGTCGAACCGCACCGACTGGTGTCCCTCGGCCGCCGCTGGTACCTGGTCGCCTACGACCTGACCCGCCACGACTGGCGCAGCTTTCGGGTCGACCGGCTCGCGGCGCCACACGGCACCGGCTCCCGGTTCCGGCCCCGCGACCTCCCCGCCGCCGACGCCGCCGAGTTCGTCCGTACCAGCCTGGACAACCAGCCTCGCCCCTACCAGGTGGAGGTCCTGGTCGACGCCCCGGCCGCAACCGTGCGCGAGCGCATCGGCCGGTGGGGCACAGTCGAGGAACTCGACGCCGAGCGCTGCCGGGTACGAATGACCACCGACTCCCTCGACTGGCCGACCATGGCACTGGGCGTGCTCGGCGCCGACTTCCGCGTCCTCGACCCACCCGAACTACTCGAGCAGATCCACCACTGGGGCACCCGCTTCAACCGGGCCAGGGCTTGATCCGCCATCGCGATGGCTGATGGAAGCTATTCGAGCGAGGCCATGAATTCCTCGGCCCGGCGGGCGAAGAGGTGGGTCTCGCGGTCGGCGGACCAGGCTCGGGCCGCTTCGGCGGCAGCCCGGACGACGTCAACGGGCTCGCCCCGGGCCTGCAGCAGGCGCGCCCGCAGTAGGCGGACGAGTCCTTCGGCGTAACGCTGACCGTGGGCCTCGAGCGCCCGGTCCGCCCGGTCGAGGGCCGCGCCGGCCTCGTCCGGCCTTCCTGCGGCCAGCCACATCTCGGCGAGCAGTCCGTTGTGGTACGCGATGCCCCATCGCGGCGGGTCGACCAGCGTCGTGGCCAGCAGCCGTTCGGCCTCCGCCGCGATCCCGGCCGGATCGTCGCTGGTGAGAGCCCTGGCCCAGTACCAGTTCAGCCGCACGTAGTGCTCCTGCTGGACGGCGGTGCGGCCGGTGCCCATGGCCATCCACCGCTCTATCGTGCGCATCACCCAGCCCGCGTCACCGGCCATGGAGGCGATGATGGTGATGTAGTAGGCCCAGGTCGCGACCCCCAGCGGGTCGGCCGGGCCGTTCCACTCGTCGATCATGGCGCCCGCCGTCTCGGCGTCACCGCGCAGTGCGGTCACGACGGCCCGCCAGCCGGGCCACTCACCCGAGACGTCGCGCCGGACGGGGCTCTCGCTGTGTGATGAGACAGCGCCGTGCAGCACGGCGGGGTCGTTCGCCATGAAGTACCGGTATGCCTCGCCGATGTTGCCGATGTCCCACTGGTGCAGGCCCCATGCCTGCCGGCCGTACACCCGCAGGATCGGATCGGAGGACGCCTCCCCCTGCTCGTACAGCCGGCGGACCAGAGATTCGCGGTCCGGCTCCAGGAAGGTGTACGCCCCGAACAGGCGAGCGAAGAGGAGGCCGGCGGCCTCGACGTCCCGGCCGAGCTGGCGAGCCAGGTGTTCGGCACGTTCCAGCAGATCGAACGTCGTACCGCCGAATCCGGCCTGCCGGCGTGGGGCGATGGCGAGCAGCGAGAGGGCGGACAGCTCCAGCTCCGGCAGGCCGGCGTTCCGTGCGACCTGCGCGGCCGTCTCCAGGTGCCGGTCGGCGGCCGCGAACGCGAGCTTGGTCGTCGCGCGCTGGCCGGCGCGCTTGAGCGCCTCCGCGGTGCGAACCGGCTCGGCAAGGGGGCCGGCAGCCCACAGGTGGTAGGCGAGGCGCTCGGTGATCGACTCGTCGTCCGCCTGGCTCGCTTCGAGCGCGTCCGCGACGCGCAGGTGCAGCCGGATCGCCCGCTGCTGCGCCGTCGTCTCCGTGATCGACTCCCGGACCAGGTCGTGCGCGAAGCGCAACGAGAACGGGGCCTCGGGTCTCGTTTCGAGCAGACCGAGCGCTTGCAGCGGTTCGAGGCGTTCGAGGCAGTCCGCGGCGTCGGTGTCGGCGGCCCGGGCGAGCAGGCCGAGGTCGACGTCACGGCCGATGAGCGCGGCGATCTGCAGCAGGTCGCGGGCGCCGTCGTCGAGGCCCGCCATCCGACCACGGACGACGTCCCGGACCGTCGACGGCACCCCGGCCCGTACCGGGGACTCGTCGTCGGCGAGCGCACCACGGTCGTTGAGCAGCCGGGACAGCTCCCGGACGTAGAAGGGATTGCCGGCGGTACGGGCGTGGATGCTGCGGGCGATGTCGGCACCGGGCTCGTGGCCGGCTTCGCGGCGGATAAGTTCGGCCACGTCGGCCAGGCTGAGTGGGCCGAGTCGGATCCTGCGGTGGCTCGGCAGTCGGCTGGCGGCGGCCAGCACCCGCGAGAGGTCGGAGCCCGGTGTGGGTGCCCGATCGCGAAGGGCGCCGATGATCGCGGTGCCGGTCGGCAGCCGGCCCACCAGGTGGCCGAGCAGTTGCAGCGAGGCGGCATCGGCCCATTGGAGATCGTCCAGGACCAGCAGTATCGGCCGTTCGGCCGCGGCCTGGCCGATGACGGTGACCACCTGCTCGAACAGGCGGAACTGGGCGCGGCCGCCGGAGACCACCGGCGGCCCGTCGTCGTTCCGCGATTCGAGGAGGCCCCCGAGCTCGCTGGCCAGCCACTTCTCCCGCGCCGACGCGGGCAGGCTGTCGACGACGACGGTGAGCGCCTGCTCCCATGGCCACATCGAGGGAGTTCCGTCGCCTTCCAGGCAGGATGCCCAGACGACGCGCGCGCCACGCTGGCCGGCGACGTCCGCGGCCTCCTCCAGCAGACGGGTCTTGCCCACGCCCGGCTCGCCCTCGACGACGGCGAGCCCAGTGCTTCCGGTGAGCGCCGCTTCCGTGGATTGCCGTAGCACGGCGAGTTCCTCGGCCCGTCCGATCAGGCCGGCGGCCTTTCCCGCGGGTGCGCCACCGGCCCTACCTTCGGTCACCACCTCGGGCGAAGACGCCGGGGCCTGCCTCAGCACCTGCAGGTATGCGGCCTGCAGCGCCGGGCCAGGGTCGATGCCGAGCTCGTCGGACAGGCGGTCCTGGAGTATGCGGAACGCCGACAGCGCTTCGGCCTGGCGTCCGGCAGCGCCCAGGGTCGAGATGAGACTGGCCTGTACGGGTTCGTGGAACGGTGCCATCTTGGTGGCAAGCTGCAACGCCGGGAGTACCCGCTCCGGTCGGCGTAGCGAGACGGCCAGGTCGGCCGCGGCCGTACAGGCGGCGTGGAACTCGTCGTCGAGAGCGGCGAAGATCGCCATCGCGGCTGTTCCGTGGGTGAACCCTTCCGCGGCGGGGCCCTGCCAGAGGCCGAGCGCGTCGAGGTAGTGATCGAGCGCCGTCTCGTGGTGATGCCGCGCCAGGGCAGCCTTGGCGGCGTCGAGTAGTTCCCGGAAGGCGACCAGGTCCAGTGTGCCGGGGCCGGCGTCGAACAGGTACGCGTTGCCGCGGCGGTGCAGGTACGAACCGCTTTCCCGGGCGGAGGTCGCGGGCTCGAGTAGGCGACGCAGCGCGCCGACGTACTTCTGGATGACGTTGAGTGCGCTGGTGGGGACGTCGTCGCCCCAGATCAGCCCGATCAACTCGCTCGTGGTGATCGGCTGGCCTACCCGGGCCAGGAGCAGGGCCAGCAGATACGCCTGTTGCCGGGGGCCCGCGTCCAGTTCGGTGGCGCCGCGCCACATCCGCAACGGGCCGAGGATCCGCAGGCGCAGGGAATCGGCGCCGGCCGGAGACACAGGTACGTTCACGTGAGCTCGACCGGCGTCTGCTCATCGGGAACGGACTCCTGCGCCCGGCGACGGGTGACCAGCCAACCGAACGCGACCGCGGTGAAGAACATGACGATGCCGTACACCGCGCCCGGTATCGCCATCTCGGCGTTGTTCATCAGCGCCGGGCTCAGCGCGACGGTGATGGTGAACGCGGTGTTGTGGATGCCGATCTCGAACCCGGCCGCGATCGCGGCGCTGCGATCGACGCCGGCGACGCGCGGCACAGCGTAGCCAACCAGCAGGCTCACGATGTTGAAGGCCAGCACCGCCAGGCCGACCGAGACGAAATAACCGGCGAGGTTGGCCCGCTCCCCGTACAGCACGGCGCCGATGACCACGACCAGGACCACGACGGACAGCCCACGGACCGGGCGGTTGAGCCGCTGCGCCACCTCGGGCGCCCGCGTGCGCAGGAGCATCCCGACCGCGACCGGGACGACCACGATGACGAAGACCTGTAGCACCTTGTCGAACTGCAGCCCGAGGGTGGCACTGTCGGGCAGGAAGTACCCGGCCGACAGGTTCGCCACGATCGGCAGGGTGATCACGACCAGCCCCGAGTTGATCGCGGTGAGCGAGATGTTCAGCGCGACGTTCCCGCCGAACAGGTGGCTGTACAGGTTGGCCGTGGGACCGCCCGGCGACGCGGCGAGCAGCATCATTCCGACCGCCAGCTCCGGCGGGAGCCGGAACGCGAGCACCAGGCCGAAGCAGATGACCGGCATCACCACGAGCTGGCACAGCAGGGCGACCACGGCCGCTTTCGGATGCCGACTTACCCGCCGAAAGTCGTCCACGGTCAGGCTGAGGCCCAAGCCGAGCATGACAACGCCGAGTGCAAACGGCAGGCTGGCTATGATCATTTCGGAGCCCACGGTGCATTTTCACCGGGCTACCGCAGCAGGTCAATAGCCCGTTCCGCTGCTTTCGTGTGGATTCGTTCACCCGCTTCGGGTCGGCCCCAGGCGGTGTCTCGCGGTCCGCCGTGACGTCCCCCTCGCGGGGGGTAGGGGTCGAGACGCTTGACCCGTCGCTGCCGACCCGGCGGTCTTCATGCGGTGGGGTACGGCCGGACGCGCTGGCCCAAGAGGAGACGAGCGCGCGGCCCTACGAACTGCGACGCTGGTAGCTCGATGCTGACAGGGGGCGGTGCCGATGCCGGCGGACGAGCTGCGGATCGAGGCGTGGACCGTGGACGACGTGGTGCTGGAACGGTACCGGTACCGACCGGGCCCGCCCGTTGCCTATCCCCGGCACGCGCACGAGGAATACCAGCTGTGCCTGAATTTCGAGCTGCCCGGACGCGTCTGGCACGACCGGGCATGGCACACCGTGGCGCCCGGAAGCATGACCGTCGTCGCGCCCGGCGAGGTGCACGAGACACGGGATGTCGACGACCGCGCGGCTGGTGGCGACTACCGGGTCTTCTACCTCGAAGCGTCGACGATCGACGGCCTGGCGACCGAACTCGCCGGGGTCCGCACGGCAGACGCCCGCTTCGGCGGACTGGTCGTCCCCGACGACGACCTGTTCCACCGCTTCACCCGGCTGCACCGGGCGTACCAGGCGGGTGAGGCCCGTCTGGTACGCGACTGCCTGATGCAGTCGGCCCTCGCCGGACTGCTGAACCGGCACGGTGGTGCCCGGTGGGCCCGGCGGACGCCGACCCACACCGGGCGGGCGGCGCACCAGGCGCGGGATTACCTGCGGGACAACCTCGCCAGCAACGTGTCGCTGGCCGAGTTGGCGCGGGTGGCGAACCTGAGTCCCTACCATCTGGCGCGTACGTTCACCCGGGAGTTCGGGCTCTCCCCACACGCCTACCTGGTCCAGTCCCGGATCAACCTCGCACGGCGGCTCCTGCTGGAGGTGCCGAGTGTGACCGAGGTGGCCTACCGGACCGGCTTCTACGACCCCAGCCACTTCACCCGGCACTTCACCCGGCTGGTCGGCGTGCGCCCCGGTCGATACGCCAGATCCGCAAGAACGTACAACTAGACCGGCGCCATCCCCTCCTACGCTTGCCGAAGATCTGGAGATAACCGCAGGTAGGAGGCAGGGTGTGAGTAACAGAACCGATGGCTGGTCCCGGCGTACCGTGGTCGCCGCGGCGGCCGGAGCCGCAGCCGGTGTGACCACGGGACGGTCCGGCCCGGCTGTGGCTGGAGACGCGCCCTCGCCTCCGCTGCGCTCGCAGGTGGCACTCGTCACCGGTGCCGCGCGTGGCATCGGTCGCGCTGCCGCGGTCGCGCTCGCCGAGGCCGGTGCGGACATCGTCGCGGTCGACGTCGCCGCGCAGGCGATCCAACTCGACTACGACCTGGCCACCCCGGCCGACCTCGCCGAGACGGGGCGACTCGTGCGACGTACGCGACGGCGCTGCCTGACCATCGAGGCGGACGTACGCGACGCAGGTCAGATGCACGACGCGGTCGAGCGGACGGTGGCGGAGTTCGGTCGGATCGACATCGTGGTGCCCAACGCCGGCATCGTGTCGTACCACCCCCTCGCCGAACTCAGCCCCCGGCAGTGGGCCGACGTGATCGACGTGAACCTCACCGGCGTGGCCAACACCATCCGGCCGGCGATCCCGCGACTGACCGCCCGCCAGCGAGGCGCGATCATCGTGACCGGGTCCACCGAGGGACGGCACGGAGCACCTCAGCTCACCCACTACAGCGCCGCCAAATGGGGCGTCATCGGTCTGGTCAAGTCCCTCGCGGTGGAACTCGGACCGGCCAACGTACGCGTCAACGCGGTCGCGCCGACCGGCGTGCGTACGCCACTGGTCCTCAACGAGGTCACGTACCGCTGGGCCGGTGGCACCGGGCCCGAGGCGCTCGAAGCGGCGCTACGCAACTACAACACCCTGCCGGTCGGACTCCTGGAACCGGCCGACGTCGCGGCGGCGATCACCTTCCTCGCCTCACCAGCGGCCAGGCACATATCAGGTACGGTCCTGGACGTCTCCGCCGGCGCCAGCAGCCGATGGAACGCCTGAACCGACGCGGTACGGGGACAGCCCCACCCCGTACCCGATGGCTGGCCTTCGTCGTGGAGATGGCCTCCGTCGTCACGGTGGCCGCGGCCTGCGCCGCAAGCCCGTCACCTGACGCAGACGTGCAGGTCCCCCTGTCGACGTCACCGCCGGCCGGGGCGCAGGGATCGCCTCCCGAGACGACAGGGTCGCCGACGAGCGCCGTCGTCGCTCCCCCCGGCCGGCGTGCCCACTACCGGTTCACCTACGCCGACGAGCACATCGCGTTGGCTGATCTGCAATACGCCTGAGCGCGCCCGTCGCGAACGCGCGGCGTGCGCGGGAATCGACATCCACGAGGAGGAGCAGGACATGAACAGTGAGCACGCGGAGGGACTCATGCCCCGCCGAGCGGTCCTGGCCGGCGCGGTCGGTGTCGCCGGTGGCGCGGTGGCCGGCGCCGGAGCCGCCGACGCGACGCCCGCACCGACGTCGGTAGCCAGGCCGCCCTCGGCCGACGACCTCGACGCGGTACGGGCGGTCGTCGACGGCATCGACGACGCGGTCGACGACAAGGACTGGGCCCGCTGCCGCGCGTACTTCACCGAGGAGGTGGACGTGGACTTCGCAGCCCTCGACGGGGGACCGGCCACCCGCATGGCGGCCGACGACCTGATCGGCGGCTGGCGACGCAACCTGTACGCCGAGAAGACCAGCTTCCACACGCGTTCCAACCACCGCGTCACCATCGACGGCAACCGGGCCGACGTACGTTCGAAGGGCCACGCCTTCAACAAGCTGTCCCGCCCACTCGGCGACGCCACGTGGGAGGTCTGGGGAACATACGCCCATCGACTCGTACGCACCCGCGACGGCTGGCGCTGCACCGCCATCGCGCTGACCGACGTCGCCCATGCCCGTGGCAACGAACTCGCGTGGACCCACGTCCCACCGCAGTAGCCGGGACACCGGGTGACAAGTGGCGAACTGGTGGCCTCTGCCCGCTCTCACCGATGGCGCACAAGTCGGCACTTGTTCCTCAAGATCCCCCGGCAATAGTCTCCTCACGAGATCCATGGTCGTCGTTGCGGATCTCTCCATTCCCCCACGCTTGCCCCTTCCCGGAGGTGCCGTGTTCCCTCATGCCCGTCTCCTGCGCCGACTGAGCACGGCCGGTCTCGCCACCGGCGTCGCGCTGGTGCTGGTCGCCGTCGGTGTCCCGAGTCCGGCCCACGCCGTCGGCGCTGTCGGACCGAACGGAGAGATCTGCTCCCCGGCCAACCACGGCGCGGCGGCGTACGAGATCAAGTCCGTCGAGGTGAATCCGACACTGACCCACTTCATCAGCATCAACATCGCACCTGGCACCACCGGTGAGCGCACCGAGACCCTGCAGAGGATGCACACCGTCAGCACCAGCATCGGCGCCTCCACCGAGATCACCTCGGAGATGAGCGCGTTCTTCGCAAAGGTCGCGATCAAGGTGGGTTTCTCGGTGCAGACCGAGACCTCGACCACCGACACCGAGACGACGACCATGCGGTGGAACTTCAACGAGCCGGGCTACTACGGTCTCTACAAGGGCACCCGAGCCGTATCCGGCAGCTTCCGCGGGTACTTCTGCCAGGCCCCGACGAGTAACTCCAGGCCGTTCTGGCGCGCGGGCTTCGAGACCACCAGCTACACCACCTTCTCCAACTTCGAGTCCGGCACCGTCACCTGCGGCATCGACGTACCGGTCGACTCGTTGCGGTTCAAGGCGCGGCTGCAACTCGGCTGCTGATCGGCCCGGCCGTCGCCCGGGTGCTGGCCCGACTGGCAGCCAGCACCCGGGCGCCGGAGCACGGCGGGGCATCCGTACGCGCGGCCGAGGCACGATCCGCAGATCTGTCGTCGTCCGCCCACCGGCCATTCAGCTCGCCTGTGATTGTGCTGTGCTCGCTCGTCGTCCGTGTCCCGCCAGCGCGAACGGCAGGAGCCGCTCCCAGTAGAGGGCGGCGAGCCGTTTCCGGTTCGAGGGATCGGTGGCGTCGGCGCTCGGTGACACGACACGGTCGTTCTCGAGGTAGGAGCCGGAGGGTACTTCGGCGACTGCCGCGTAGAGGACCCGGGCCGCGCCCTGGGTGGGGGGACCGCCGATCCGGCCCGCCATCGCGGCGCTGAGAGGAGTGTCGTTGAGTCCGGGGCAGAGGGCGACGACACTGACCTGCGTCGACTGGAGTTCTTCCGCGAGCAAGGACGACCACGTCACCATTGCGAGCTTCGCTCGCGCGTACGCGGCCACCGGCGAGTAGCCGTGCTTCAGGTCGATGTCGTCGAAGTGGAACCGCTCGCGGTGGTGGGCGGACGACCCCACGTTCACGATTCGTGCACCCTCGGCCAGCGAAGGCACGAGCAGCCGCGTCAGCAGCGCTGGTGCGAGTGCGTTGACCTGCAGCGTCCGTTCGTATCCAGCCGTCGTGACGATGCGCCGCGGCGCGCCCGGGACTCCGGCATTGTTGATCAACAGATCGATCGTCGACACGAGCGACCTGATCGAGCGGGCCGCCTCGACGACCTCGGAGAGGTGGGCGAAGTCGGCTCTGACGTAGTGGACCTCGGCAGGACCGGACCGGCGGACCTGCGTGAGAGCCTGCTGCACCCCGGCTTCTGCCTCGGGGCCGAGCACGATAAGCGTCTCGGAGATTGCCGCCAGCCGGTGGGCCGTCGCTTTGCCGATGCCGCTCGTGCCGCCGGTGAGCACAACCGTGCCGAACCGCTCCGTAGGAGCCTTCACAGCGCGTAGCCCCCTGCGACCTGGATGTCCTGCCCGGTGATCCATGCGGAATCGTCCGACGCGAGGAACGCGATGACCCTGCCGATGTCCTCGGGCTCGCCCACTCGGCCGAGTGCGGTCCTGGCGGCGATACCTTCGATGATCTCCGGATACTTCTCGAACGCGTCGTCGCCGATGCGCGTGCGAGTCGGTCCTGGGGCGATCGAGTTGACGCGGATTCCCCGAGGACTCAGCTCTTTCGCGAGGAATCGGGTGGCGATCACCAGACCGCCCTTCATCGCCGCGTATCCCGAGTAGCCGGCCTCGGTGTCACCGGGCCGTACCGAACTGCTCGAGGTGTTGATGATCGAGCCGCCGTCCTGGATCAGCGGCAGCAGCGTCTGCGTGAGGAAGTACGGCCCGCGTAGGAGTACGCGGTAATACTGGTCGAACGCGGCCTCGGTCATGTCCTCGAATCTGTGGCCGCCGCCGAAGCCGGCGTTGTTGACGAGTGCGTGAATTTTGTCGGTGCCCCATTCGTCGGCGAGGACCCGCGCGAGTTCGCTCCTGAATGCGGGGAAGGTTTCGCTCTGTCCGATGTCGAGAGGCAATGCGATTCCCCGGCCGCCGTTGTCTCGAATCAGGGAGACGGTTTCCGCTGCGCCGTCGGGGCGGGAGTTGTAGGTGACGACCACCCCCATTCCGCGTGCCGCGATCTCGATTGCGGCGCTGCGCCCGATGCCGGCACTCGCGCCGGTCACCACGGTTACTGCTTGACTGGCTGTTGGTTGGTTCATGTATCTAGGAAAGCGCGAAGGCCTCCCGAGGTGTTAGGGGAATCCTCGCGACTCCTTGCCCAATCCTCGCTTGGTCGTCGGAGTCGGGCGCCGACGCAGGGGTAGCACTGCTCGAATCGGGGCGTGTCGTTGCAGAGAACTGCTGATCCAGCGGGGCGTGGTCGCGCCCCGCTGGCGCCGGTCAGCTCTGCGACGGCTTCGGGGTCGGAGTCTTTCCCGATGCGGTGGGGGTAGGGGTGGGCGTACGCGACGGCGAGGCAGAGGGCGACGAGGACTTCGAGGGGCTGGCCGACGGGAACGGGTTGTCGGTCGGGTAGAAGGTCGGGTTCCCGCTCGGCGTGGGTTGGCCGGACGAGCAGCTACCCGCGGGCGCCCACTTCTCGGGTGCGTAGGCCGGGGCAAGGCCGCCGGACGAAAGGTGCGAAACCTTCGCCCGGTAGATGTTTCCGCCCGATTGGACGAAGTTGTCGATGTAGTACCACACGTTGCCGGTCCACTGCGGCAGGCTGCTGCAGTAACTTGCCGGGCCGGCTTGCGCCTGGATCGTCGGCGTGAGGATCGGCACGGCCATCGCGGCCACCGTCGCGCCGATGACCAGGGTGATTGTCTGACGTCGAGACTTCATGAGGTCCCCTGTGGATCTAGTTGATCATGGTCAGGGGCGATGTTATCAACTGTCCACGATGGACGTAAGGTTTTTGACTGGACGGCCCGTCAATCATGGATCGGGCGCCCGTCGTGCGCCAGTGGCTTCCGGCGACGAGCTGGCTTGGTTGTGTCCTTGCGATCGGAGCAAATGGGGCAGATGATCGTTTACCCGGGTGGCGGCAACGACGTCTGTCGCGGCGAGGGCGGGGGGATCCGGACGCATCGCCGCAGCCTGCAACCAGGGGGCGGGAAAGACTTTCGGTACGAGCTCGGGGCGACGAGCAGCTTTGCCTGGAAGCCCCTGCGCCCCAGGCCTTGGTTGACACACGCGTTCGACACGCCGGTAACTGCGTGACTCGATCTGATTGCTGAACGTAGGCTCCCTGGGCATGGTCCCTCTCCGCTGAGGCCGGAGCCGCCCGTTCGTCGATGCCAGTTCCCCGGCGGTGTGCCGGGTGATTCACGCTGCCCGAGTTCGTTGCCGCCCGTGCTGCCCCGGAGTTCCGCTGCTGCTTGAGGAGGTCGTGTGGAGACTCGGATCCGCCCCTGCCAGTCCTCGGACCAGGACGAGAGTGTCGATGACGCCGACGAGTTGATACTGCCGGAGTTGGAGGATCCCGACTGGATGCACCACGCCCGCGAGGTCGCGCACACGAGCTTCTGGGCGGTGGCCCGCCGCCTGCCCCACCTGGTGGGGGAGGCGATCGGCGTGGCGTGGGCGACCAGCCGTCGGGACACGATCGCCTCGATCGGGTTGAATATCGCCGCTGGGGTGATGACCACCTTCGGGTTGCTGGCCACCACCAGCGTGCTGACCCAACTGTTCGCCGCCGGCCCAACCCCGGACCGGGTACGCGCCGCCCTTCCGGCGCTCCTGGTCGCAGCGGCGGCGGTGATGGCAAAAGGCGGGCTGACGATCGCCGCGGGGTGGGCCCAGGCCCGGCTGGTACCGCAGATCAACTACCGGGTGGAACTGCGGATGTTCGAGGCGACCACGGCGGTCGACCTGGCCGCGTTCGACGATGCCGGGTTCGCCGAGGAAATGGACCGGGCACGGGACCGGGGGATGCGTGAGGCCGCTTCGATCGTCGACAACACCGTCAACCTCATCACGGGTGTCGTCGGTGTGCTCGCGACCGCCGTCGCGGTCGCCGTCATCCAACCGATCCTGCTGCCCTGTTTGCTGCTCGCGGCCGTTCCGGAGGCGATCACCGCGGTGCGGATCGCCCGCCGCCAGTACCTGAACCTGCTGGCCCGAATCACCCGGCGCCGACGGATGTGGATGCTCGCCACCCTGATGGCAAATCGACACACCGCCGCCGAGATCCGCTCCTACCAGATGCGTGAGTTCCTCCTTGGCGAGTACCGGCGGATGATGAACGCCGAGACCCACGCCGATCTCGATCTGGTCCGTTCGCAGACGACCACCCGACTGTTCGGAGCTTCCGTCGCGGGGCTGGCCAGCTTCGCGGTGTACGGCGTCCTCGGCGGACTGCTTCTCGTCGGCTGGGTCGCCCTCGCCGCCGCCGCGACCGCGCTGCTGGCGTTGCAGACTGCACACTCCAGTCTGGGTATCGCGGTTTTCGCGACGAACTCGCTGTACGAGGACGCCCTCTATTACCAGGACTACCGCGATTTCCTCGATCGCGCGCACGGCCGCACCCGCCCATCCGGTGGTCAGCCCGCCAGCGGCTTCGACACGATCGAACTCGACCGAGTAAGCCTGAGCTATCCGGACACCGACACCCCCGCCGTGGACGGGGTCAGCCTGACCGTCCGACGCGGTCAGGTGATCGCCCTGGTCGGTGAGAACGGCTCTGGCAAGACCACCCTGGCCAAGCTCATAGCGGGCCTGTATCGACCCAGTTCCGGCACCATCCGCTGGGACGGCACCGACACCGCCGATATCGACCCCGACAGCCTTGCCTCGCACGTCGCGGTGATGACCCAGGAATGGTGGAAGTTTCCCTTCACGGCGAGGCAGAACATTCTCATCGGGCGGCACGACGGGCCGGTGAACAGGCCGGGCCCGAGCATGGAGGACGCCGCCCGAGCCGCCGCGGCGCACGACATGATCCTCGACCTGCCCTACGGCTACGACACCCTGCTCGACCGCGAGTTCAAGAACGGCCACGACCTGTCCGGAGGCCAGTGGCAACGCCTCGTCGCTGCCCGCAGTCTCTACCGGGACGCCCGCCTACTGGTCTGCGACGAACCCTCGGCCGCCCTCGACGCGCGCGCCGAACACGCGATGTTCCAGCACCTTCGCCGCCACCCCGACCGCCTGATCGTCCTGATCACCCACCGGCTCGCCAACGTCCGGCACGCCGACCAGATCTACGTCATGCGCGAGGGACGACTCGTCCAGCAGGGCAACCACGACGAACTCATGGCCCAGGACGGGCTCTACCGTGAACTGTTCGACCTGCAGGCCGCCGGCTACCTGCCGGAGTCCGCGCCATGATGTGCCGTACCCGTCGGGGCTCACCTCCTGCTTCGCCGTCCGGGTGGCCGACGGCGAACCGATCCTGGGCGACGACGAACTCTCCTGCGCCTGCCCGGTCATGGTCGGCCTGGACCGGGTGCCTATGCCGCGGCTTCGGACCGACACGCCGGGCTGCCCATCCCGACGATGATCGTCGTCTGCGACTCAGCTATGGGATAGCCGGTGCCGCTCGGAGACCGGTTCGAGCCTCCGAGGTGCGGTTGTGCGTGGCTCGGGTGGCTGGTTCGAGGATGATGCGGGAGATCTCGTCGATAGACGCTGCGGGGAGATGCCAGGTCGGTGTGAAGTCGTCGGGCAGTGTGGTGCCGACGTAGATCGAGATTCGGGCCGCGCGAAGCATCGGCACGTCATTTGGCGTGTCACCCACGGCCGCGATCTGCTCCGCGGGAATGTCGAGGGCGCTGGCGTATTCGGCGAGCAGGGTGGGTTTGGTGGCCGGGAAGACGTGTCGGTACCCGCCGTTTCCGTCGGGTTCGCTGCCGAAGTGTGCGTCGACGCCGAGGCGGCCGGCGAAGTAGGCGACGTTCGGGGCGTGGGCGAGGGACACGATGACAGTGGCGATTCCGGCCGTGCGTAGCGCGGTGATCCCCTCGATCGCGCCGGGCGCCAGCGGGATGCCGGCGAGCGCCGCTTCCATGTCCCCGAGGCTGAGATGCTTCAGGTACTCCCACATGCCGAGCCGCGCCGCGATGAGCTCCTGCTCGGTACGCGACTGTTCCCAGACGGACATCTGAGCGGCAAAACCGAATACGTCGGCGATGGCCTCCATGCACGTCTGCCCACGGGTGAGGGTGCCATCGAGGTCGAAGGCGACCAGCCGAATCCCGGCCGGGGTGTCGGCAGGATCCCGCTGATCAGGGCCAGTGCGTTGGTACGGCATGGATGCTCCGAGTCAGGTCGTACCGTCTGCTGGCATCGGCGGCGTAGCCGATCCAGCCGCCGCTGCTGACACCTTGTCAGACGGCGGTGGTCGGGAGAAACCCTGATGCACTGCCGAACCTGCGGTCGAGGTCATGGCCTGGCCGGCCCGGCCGGTTACCTGCTGAGCAATTCGACGAGCGTGTTGTCAGCCTGGGCCAGGATCGGTGGCCCGGTCAAGGGCGTGGTCAGGACCCGCTGGCAGTGGTCGAGTTCGACGTAGACCTCGCCGCCGATGCCGTCCTCGGCGGCTCGCAGCAGGGCGAACCGCTCAGCGGCGTCCGAGCACTCCTCGGCAGGAGGTAGCGCCGCCAGCGTCGCGTTCGACGTACCAGCCGGTGCTGAACAGTGGGGATCCCGGCTCGAACGTCGACTTCGACGCCGGTCGGCCGAGGGCGGTGACGACGGGCGGTTCGTACGGCGGCGATGACCGTCCCGTAGGTGGTCACCCGCTTGCTGCGGCTGATTCGTCACGGCGGGAGCCGCCGTACGTTCCCTGCGTGGACTTCATTGGCTGGTCAAAGCCGATTCATCTCGGATTCGGCCAAGATCGTTAACGTGGCCCCGATCCCCGTGTCGAGCGGGGCGTAGCGCGCCTCAGCGCCCGCTGTCTATCGAGTTGAGGATCCAAGTGAGATCGAGAGTCATAACCCTCAGGCGTTTCACGCCGCTGGTGGGCGTGCTCGCCACGGCGGTCACGCTGATGGCGTCTCCGGCGGTTGCGCAGGCGAACCCGGTGCAGCCGGACGCGCCCGTCACCGGCGGGCTTCCGTTGGTCAACACCACCGAGAAGATCGGTCCCGGAATCGGCCTCCAGCACCTGAAAGCGCTGGACCGGAGCGGTTGGTACGACGCGCAGTTCCTGACCGTGGACCTGTCCAACAGCGCGGTCAGCACGGACCTGCTGACCTCGGGCCCGGTCGCCTCGGGCGGCCCGCTGAGTGTCGCGGCGAACAAGGCCGGCGCCGTGGCCGGCGTCAACGGCGAGTTCTTCGACATCGGCAACAGCAATGCCGCGCTCGGCGGCGAGATCCAGGACGGCCAGCTGCTGAAGACGGCGGACATCGGCGGACGGCAGCACGTCGGGGTGAGCCGGGACGGAATCGCCCAGCTCGTCGACCTCGCCGTCGACTCGAACGCGAACTTCGCCGGCGCGGACCACAAGGTTTTGTCGATCAATGCCGCCAACGGCGCCGGGGTACCCGCCGACGGCCTGGTCGCCTTCACCGGCGTCTGGGGGACCTACAGCCGTAACCGTGGGTTCACCGGCGTCGACGTCAGCCAGATCGCCGAGGTCCTGGTCTCGGGCGGCAAGGTCGTCTCCGTCACGCCCAGCGGACCGGCAGGTTCCGGCGCGATCCCGGACGACAGCTTCGTACTCGTCGGTCGCGATGCCGCGGCGACGGCGCTGCGCGCGCTGCAGCCGGGCGACCCGGTCACGCTGAAATACTCGCTGTCGAACGACGTGGCCAAGACGATGAAGTTCGCGCTCGGCGACGGCGGGACGATCGTGTCCGGCGGGAAGGTCGTTCCCGGTCTGGACACCTCGATCGCGCCGCGCACGGCGCTCGGTTTCAAGGACGGCGGCCGCACCCTCGTACTCGCCACCTGGGATGGTCCGGGCGGCACCGGCAAGGGCGGCGTCGGCATCGACAAGGAGGCACGCGACCTCGCCGCCATGGGTGTCGAGACGGCGGTCAACCTGGACGGCGGCGGCTCCACGACGATGGTCGCCCGTGCGCTGGGCGCGAGCGAGACGACCGTACGGAATGTGCCGTCCGACGGCCAGGAGCGCAACGACCCGAACGGCGTCGGCGTGTTCGTCGCCCCGGGCGACGGCAAGCTCCACCAGCTCCTGATCAAGCCGGCCGCGGCCGGGGCGTCCGGTGACGGCGGTGTGAAGGTCTTTCCCGGGCTGCGCCGTACGCTGCTCGCCCAGGGCCTCGACAACCACGAGACGCCCGTCGCGGTCGATCCGGAATCGGTCCGCTGGAACGGCGGCGGTACGCCCGTGAAGTCCGGCGTGCTGCAGGCACCGGCGCGGGCGTCCGGCCGGATCTCGGTCACCGCCACCGTCGGTCGCACGACCGCCTCGACAAAGGTCGACGTGCTCGGCGACCTCGACAGCGTGGAACTGTCGACCGGTCGCCTCTCCATCGCCGACGCGACGCCCGACGCCGCGGCCACGGTGAGCGTCACCGGCCGCGACGGCCAGGGCTACACCGCTCCGATCGACCCGGCCGACCTCACGCTGGACTACGACCACGCCGTCGTCGACGTCCAGCCGTCCGCCGGCAAACTGAAGATCATCCCGGTGAAGGCCGCCGGCACGATCCTGACCATCTCCGTCGCGGGCAAGTCGGTACAGCTGCCGATCACGATCGGCGTACAGAACGTGTCGGCGTACGACTTCGCCGACGACGTGCTCGCACGGTGGCGCAACAACAGCACCGCCGCGACGACGTTCTCCAAGGATCCCGACGGCCTGCGGATCGACTTCGCCGCGATGCGCAACGTCGGCATCGCCGCGACCTCCACGGCCAACCGCGTGACGTTGCCGGGTCAGCCGCTGCGCGTGCGGGTACGGATCAAGTCCAGCATCGCCGTGCCGAGCGGGTTGACCTACCTGGGTTACACCGACGCCGCAGGCAAGGGTACGGGCGTCTACGGAACGGCGCTGGTGGCCAGCGACGAATGGCAGTACGCGACGTTCGCGCTGCCGGCCAACACGACGTTCCCGATCTCGATCTCGAGCTTCCAGGGGATCAACACCAGCGTGCCGCAGCAGCGCGCGGGTACGTTCGTCCTCAACCGCATCGAGGCCGACGTCCCGACGTCGATCGACCTCCCGGCGCAGCCGGACCTGCAAGCGGACCCGATCGTGTCGACCGACGGCTCGCTGAAGCACGCCACGGGAACCTGGACCTTCGCGTCGCTGTCGGACGTGCAGTTCACCGCGGACAACCCGAACCTGACCCAGGTCGCGACGGCGGCCCTGCACCGTATCCGGCAGACCAACCCGGACCTGGTGATCCTCAACGGCGACATCACCGACCGTGGTCTGCCGCAGGACCTCGCGCTGGCTCGGCAGGTGCTGACCGACGCGGGCTGCGATCTGGTTCCGGTCGGCCAGGAGCCGGCCGAGGACAGCACGCCCGACCCGAGCACCGGCAAGGTGCCGTGCTACTACGTCCCGGGCAACCACGAGTCGTACGGGCTCAACAACACCCAGTCGGACCTGTCGGCGTTCAAGGCGGAGTTCGGGCAGCCGTACCGGACGTTCGACCACAAGGGCACGCGGTTCATCCTGCTGGCCAGTTCCCTGGGTACGCTGCGCGGCACCGCCTGGGACCAGTTGCCGATGATGCAGCAGGCACTCGACGACGCCAAGCGTGACGAGTCGGTACGCAACGTCGTCGTGGCCGCCCACCACCCGGTGGACGACCCGGCCGAGACGAAGTCCAGCCAACTCGGTGACCGCGACGAGGCGGCGCTCGTGGAACGGCTGCTCACGGACTTCCGCGACGAGACCGGCAAGGGCGCGGTGATGTTCGGCTCCCACGCCCAGATCGCGAACGTCCACCGCGTCGAGGGTGTCCCGTACGTCGTGCTGCCCTCGTCGGGCAAGGACCCGTACGGCACACCGGACCGGGGCGGTTTCACCGGCTGGGTCGACTGGTCGGTGGACAGCCGCCGTAACGCCAACCAGCAGTGGCTCGAGGCGGACGTACGGGCCTTCGCGCAGTCGATCACGTTGAACGCGCCGGAGACCCTCGACCCGCAGCAGACGGCGCAGCTCAGCGGCAGCATCGTCCAGCCCCAGGGTGTATCCACCGGTTCGCGCGTCGTACCTCTGCGATACCCGATGTCGGTGCACTGGAGCGGATCGTCGAGCCTGGCGATCGGCAGCGGTACCGAGGCCATCGCCAACGCCCGCAGTGCCGGCAAGGTCGCGATCCTCGACCCGCAGACGCAGACGCTCAAGGCACTGCGCCGCGGTTCGGTGACGGTCACGGTGACGAACGACTCGATGCGCCAGTACACCGACAGCGCCTCGCTCGCGCCGATCACCGCCTCGAAGACGATCCAGGTCGGACCGCCGCCGCCCGCCGGGCCGAAGTTCTCCGCCACCACCCCGGTGTTCACCGCGCAGCCGGTGGGCGCCTCCGGCCAGGTGCAGAAGGTCACCGTCACCAACACCGGCGACCAGGCACTGCGAATCCTCTCGACGGCCGTCGAGAGCACCAGCCTGGAACCACGGGACGCGTCCCGTGCCGACGGTGACCGGAAGGTGTTCCATGTCGACCGCGACCAGTGCTCGGACCGTACGATCGCCCCGGGGCGCACCTGCACCGTGTCGGTGCGCTTCAACCCGACGCAGCCGGACCTGACCTCGACGGCGTCGCTGGTCTTCCGTACGAACACGGTCGAGCGCCGCGAATTGGTTCCACTGAGTGCGACGAGCACCGAGTTCCAGTGGTGGAGCCTGGGTGGAGACGGTCCGGCCGGGTATCTGAGCCCGACCGGCTCGGCCCGCACCGAGTAGCTCCGGACCTGGCCCGCACAGGTTCGCAGACCAGCACCGGGCGGAGTCGGGCGCCAAATGCCCGATCCCGGTAGCGCGGGGCCCCGACGGATGTCGGGGCCCCGCCACCCATCCGGCCATCCGGCCTTGGCGGCCGAGGGCCCGACCGACAGGCCCCGGTGGGCGACGTCGACGACACGTACGGCCGGTGCCCCGCGCGGGACACCGGCCGTACGTGCGTCAATAGATCGACGGCATGAGGTAGATCATTCGGCCGGGGGACGATCCACTGGTGATGTGTTCGGTCACCGACCAGAGGTGCCCGGTGGACTGCCAGATGGAGAGGTCTTCCGGGCCGATCGGGATCTTGCGTGGGCTGCCGTTGAGATTGAGGGTGCTGCCGGAGGGCAGTGCCTTGTACAGGTTGCCGCTCCTGGTATTACCGTCGCTCTGGTTGAAGTAGAAGTTGATGCCGTTGGTGGCGGCGCCCTGGACGTTGCTCACCGGAAGGTTCCAGGCCGCGTCGGGTACGCCGTTCGTCGGCACGTGGTCGGTCATGTTGTACGCCACCAAGCGGCCGTTGGCCGCCGCGCCGCCCGGGCAGTACTCGCCGACGATCAACCGGTCAGGGACGGCTGTCCGGTCGAGGCTGATGTAGGAGAACCGGGGGTCGGCTCCGGTGCTGAGGCAGAAGTTCGCCGACTTGCTGGCCGTCGGCCGTTGCCAGAATCCGATCTGCATCATCGCGTACTTGTAGGTGGAGGCGCAGTAGCTGTCCGGGGCGGTGCCGGCATCGGCCGTGTCGACCCAGCCGATGCCACTGCACGTCGTCGTGCCGTTGGTCGAGGCACCGAGGTCATAGATGTGCTTCATACCGAAAACGCGAATTCCCCAGTTCGTGTCCACCACGTAGAGGTAGTCCCCGTACCAGACCATGCCGCCGGCATGCAGGTCGTCGAGAGCCTTGAAGTTGTACCGGCCGAGCGCGCTGTCCCAGTACGGATTCGCCAGCAGCACGTGCCGGTACGCGTCCGTGGCGGTGTTCATCACCGATATTCGAGCCCCGCTGGAACCCTCGTGGTACCAGCCGACGATCAGCCCCTGTTGTCCGTTCCAATCCTCGTCGCCGAGGGCGTCGGAGACGGTGGTGACCGCCTGCGGGATCCACGCGGTGGGGTCCAGGTCGGGGCCGGGACGGAGGCTGCTGGTGTCGGTCGACGCGAAGCAGTACCAGGCGATCGGTGTGGACTGGCCCAGTGCGTTGCTGCAGCTGCTTCCCCGGTAGGCGGCGGTGTGGTTGCCGTCCTGGAGGACCGCGGTCATGGTCGCCTTGACCATCGGAATCGCGTCGGCCGCAGGGTAGGACGTCCAGGACAGGGTGAAGTCGCCGATCGTGTCGGCCTGCGCGGCGGGTGCCGACACGGTGACACCGAGGGTCGTGACGAGAAGTGTGGCCATCGAGGCCGCGGTGTGCCGTAGCCAACGGCGTGGGGGATGGTCTTGTGTCATGGGTGGCGTCCTCCTGGTTAACGGCGGGTGACACGTTCGTTGCCGAGTCCTTGTGTTCGGCTGAACGGGACCCAATCGAACCTGGCCGGAGTGCCGAGATCCTTGAGGAGGTCTTGAATCGGCTGGACGGGCCCGTCCGCCCGGCTCGAGCGGGCCGGGACGGGGCGGTCGGGTGGAGTTGCGAATGCTGCCGATTGGTCCTGGTTCGGGCGGCTACGCTGCTGGTACGAGTCTTCTGCCGCCCCGGCTGCTGGGCCTGGCGGCGAGCCGAAGGGTGGTGGCGGTGGTGAACGGGGCGGAATCGCTGCTGCGTACGCTCGCCGACGCGGGGGTCGAGGTCTGCTTCAGCAACCCGGGTACGACGGAGTTGCATCTGGTCGGTGCGCTGGACACGACGCCGGGGATGCGTTCCGTACTCGGGCTGTTCGAGGGTGTGGTGACCGGCGCGGCCGACGGGTACGCGCGGATCGCGGGCAAGCCGGCCGCGACGCTGCTGCACCTCGGACCGGGACTCGGTCATGGCCTGTCGAACCTGCACAACGCGCGGCGGGCGAACTCGCCAATCGTGAACATCGTCGGCGACCACCCGACGTACCACAAGCCGTTCGATCCGCCGCTGGAGTCGGACATCGAGACTGTCGCACGTTCGCTGCGGGGACCGGTCCGCCGGCCCGAGAACGCCGCCGGCGTACGCCACGACGCGGTGTCCACGCTCGCCGAGGCGCTCGAACCGCCGGGCCAGATCGCCACCCTGATCATGCCGGCCGACGTGTCGTGGAGCGACGGTGTCGCCGCCGACAGCGGCGGGGACCGCCCCGAGGCCCGACCCCGGCCGGCGCCGGCCGTCAATCCCGCCGCAATCGAGCGGATCGCCGAGGTGCTGCGCGGCGGGGAGCAGACGGCACTGGTCATCGGCGGGCCGGTGGGCCGGGCGGCCGGATTGCGTGCGGCGAGCCGGATCGCGGACGGCACCGGGGCCCGGGTCTTCCTGGAGACCTACTCCAGCCGGGTGGAGCACGGCGGCGGCCTGCCGTGGTTCCCTCGGCTCGGCTTCTACCCGGATCAGGTCCTGGGACAACTCCACGGGGCTCGGCACGTGATCGTCGCCGGCACCACGGTGCCGGTGGCGTTCTTCGCCTATCCGGACAAGCCAAGCTGTCTGGTCCCGGACGGCGCGCAAACCCACGTGCTCGCGGAGGTCGGCCAGGACGCGGTCGGCGCGCTGACCGCGTTGGCCGATCTGGTCGCCCCCGGTCAGGAACCGACGGTGACCGAGCCGGGTCGTCCGCCGATGCCCGCCGGGGCGCTCACCGTCGAGACGTGGCCGGCGGTGATCGGGGCACTCCTGCCGGAGCACGCGATCGTCGTCGACGAGACCATCAGCTCCGGGATCGGAGTGCCGGTGGCGACCGCTGGCGCACCCCGCCACGACGTGTTGGCGATGTGCGGGGGAGCGATGGGCGAGGGTCTGCCGCTGGCCGTCGGCGCTGCCGTCGCGGCTCCGGACCGGCCGGTGATCGCGCTCGAAGCCGACGGTTGCGCGATCTACACCATCTCCGCGCTCTGGACCCAGGCCCGGGAGGGCCTGAACGTCACCAACGTGATCCTGAACAACCGGTCGTACGCGATCCTCCGCGAGGAGTGGCACCACCTGGGCGCCGGCTCGTCGAACCCGCACACCAACAAGCTGCTCGACCTCTCCGGACCGGACATCGACTTCGTCGGGCTCGCCCGCGCGTTCGGCGTGCCCGCAAGCCGCGCCACCACCGCCGAGGAGTTTGCCGAGCAGTTCAGCCGGGCGGTCACCGAGCCCGGCCCGCACCTCATCGAAGTGATCATCCCGCCGACAGCGTGACCGCAACCATCACGACGACGATTCGACGCATTCGCAGGCGAGCTGCTTCGTTCGAGTCGAACACCGCCGGTTGGGCGTCGAGGCACGGGTAACTCGACGGGGTTGGCGCCATCACCCCCGGTGATCGGGGCGAGTCGGTCGAACAGTCAAACCAGGATCAGATACAGCACTCCGAACGTCATGTGCAGATCGCGTGGCAGCCCGCCGACGCCCAGCTCACGTCGTGTGCGCTGGCGGCGGAACGGCACATGATCGCGATGTCAACGTTGGATCTTGCGCGACGGAGCGGGAGGCTGCATGATGCGGGAAAGCGCTTGCCCAACGGAGGGCGAAGCGAGATGGAGAACCAAAGTGCGAAAGACGCTGCGTAAACTCGTACCCTTGCCCCTGACCCTCGCCCTGGCCGTGAGCCTGTCCCCGTACGGCCTCAACTCTCCCGCTGCGAGCGCGGCCACTGCGTCCAGTCCGCGCCAGATGGAGTTTCTGACCCGCGGCCTGGTCGCCGCCCAGACCGCAGACGGGATATTCCTGAGCTGGCGCTTCCTGGGCAACGAACCTGACGGCATCTCCTGGAACGTCTACCGCAAAGACGGCAGTGCGGACTTCGCGAAGATCGCCACCATCGCGCCCAGGGACGTTCAGCCCGAAAGCGACTACGCCACGAACCCCGGCATCGTGAAAGAAGACGTCACCCCGTCCAACTACACCGACCCGGACGGCGCCCTCACCTCCATCTACGAGGTCGCTCCGGTCATCGGCGGCGTCGAGGGCGAGAAGCAGGGCATGAGCGTGCCCATGCTGTCAGCCCTGGCGGGCCAGGCAGGCCAGGCCAACAGGGGAGCGGCGAGTTACATCCCGCTCAAGCCCGCGCCGGCACCCGTGCCGCTCGCCCACTTCACCTACCGCGGCCAGCGGTTCGGCCCGGGCACCAACATGAACGCGGCCAACATGGTCATCCCGGGTACCGAGAACCAGAACTGGTACGTCGTCGACATGGACCTGCTCAGAGGCTTCCGTGTGGCGTACGACGACCAGACGACCGTGACCCAGGAGCAGCTCGACCGTTGGGTCGCCTCGCTCAACGAGCACAACCTGACCCCCAACGCTCTCGGCGTCGCCACCTACACCACCGCCCGGCCGCTGACGAACGCCCTCGTGAACGGCAAGATCACGGAAGCGCTGTACAAGGAGCTGGAAGCCGAGTTCGTCAAGTACGTCGAGAACCTGGACGCCGGCACCTCGCTTCCCTACGCGAAGACCGACACCGGCGCGATCCACACGTCGCAGAGCAGCGCCTACTCCACGCATGACATGACGGTGGGCGATTTCGACGGCGACGGCGAGTACGAGATCGTCGTCAAGTGGCGCAGCACCCAGCAGGACCCCATGTACTCCGAGCCGATCTTCGGCGGCAGCAACACCACCACCGCCCCCGAATACGTCGACGTGTACAAGCTGGACGGCACCCTGCTGTTCCGCGTGGACATGGGCTACAACGTGCGTGCTGGCAACGACCACGAGACCACCCTGTTCGCCGAGGACTTCGACGGTGACGGCAAGTCCGAGTTGATGCTCAAGACCGCCCTGGGCACCCGGGTCGGCAACTGGGACGAGGCGTCGCAGTCCGTCGTGTATCCGGATTCGGGCGTCGTCGGCGGCCAGGACGGCCTGAACGCCACCACGGACAAGTTCAAGGAGTACTTCACCACCGGCAACACCGGTGCGCTGGACACCTACTGGTCGCTGCTGAACAGCTTCGCCATCAGCTACCGCGTCCCGGTAGCCGGGGGCGGCAACGACGGACCGAACGATCCGGCTCTCAAGCGTTGGATCAAGACGTACCACGTCGGCCCGATCGGTCCGGCAAAGGACGACCAGGAGTTCTTCTCGGCCTTCAAGTGGGACGCCAACGCCGGCAAGGGCGTGCTCGTGGACAGTGCCGCGTACCCGTTCCGCTACGAGGGCAGCGTCGACGGCGACAACTGGGCCATGACGCCTGCCACCCAGCGCGGCAACTTCTCCTACCTGGCCTTCCCTGGCCCGGGCGCCGGCAGCGGCCCCGCGGATTACAAGTCGCAGATGATGGCCCCCTCGGAGGCCTACTGGCTCGAGCACCCCTGGAAAGCCGCCGTGTGGGGTGACGCGCAGGGCAACCGCGCCAACCGCTACGTCGGTGTCGTGGCAGCTCTGGACGGCAAGCACAACTATGCCGTCTCCCAGCGCGGCTACTACGCAAGGACGACGATGGCCGCCTTCACCATCGTGGACGGCAAGGTGAAACTCCAGGCCAGCTTCGACTCGGCCGACCCGCAGTACTGGTCCCTCGGCGGCAGCGCCTACGACTACCAGAACCGCGGCAACCACCAGACCCAGTCCGGCGACCTCGACGGCGACGGCCGGGACGAGATCGTCATGAAGGCCATGGTCCTCGACCTGAACGCCGACGGCACCAAGATCTTGCCCGAGGTGGTCAACGGCGACACCATGCCCACGATCGAGGGACAGAACAGCGTTCCTCCGGTTGCCAACAGCTTCGAGTTCGCCACCGACGCCGTACGGAACAACCCGCTGAACGTGTGGGCCCCGCTGCGCCACGGCGACCGCAGCGCGCTGCTCCCGGTCGACAAGAACGACGACATCCGCATGTGGTCCGGCAGCGAGGAAAACCTGTTGGACGACATCCGCACCGGACATCAGCTTGGCTGGATGCCCGGCCCGGAGGCCCACGACCCGATGAAGGGTATGCGGCGCAACGAGCAGGGCGAGATCGTCCACGAGAACTCGATGGTCTTCGGCGTGTACGCCGGAACCGACGCCGAGGGTGCCGTGGCCGGCAACTTCTCCAACCGCTGGCCGGGTGCGCAGGGATTCTCGCAGAACGGTGCCAGGAGCATGGTCACCGGCGAGCTCCTGAACGGCAGCAGCAACGTGAGCAGCGGCCAGTACGCCATCTGGTTCGGCGGCGGCCTGACGGCCATGGCCGCGAGCAACGCGACCATCAGCACGGTCAACGACCTGACCTTCGCGACCTCCTCGTATCTCGCGACCGGTCTTACGTCGACCGGCAACAAGAGCACCCCCACGCTCAAGGCCGACCTGATGGGCGACTGGCGCGAGGAGCTCGTTCTCCGGGCCAGCGGCAACCGCCTGGCCATCGTCACGACGCTGTCGCCGACCGAGTACGGCATCCGTACGCTGATGCACGACCCGATGTACCGCATGGGCGTCGCCAACAAGAACACCGGCTACGACCAGTTCGGATTCGCCAGCTTCTACCTGGGCGACGAGGCTGAACTGCCCGCGATGAGGACCGACATCGCTGTCCCGGGGGCGCCGGACAAGACCGCTCCGGCGATCACGGTGAAGCCGGAGTCGAAGGGTAAGGACGGGGTCTACAGCAACGTCTCGTTCAAGCTGTCCGACGCCGGCAAGATCGACAAGTTGACCCTGAACGGGGTCGAGAAGAACCTGACCGACAGCACCTACTCCGATCTCAACGGCGTCAAGCCGGGCACGTTCGGTGGCAAGGCGGGCAGCAACGAGCTGAAGGTGTACGACGTGGCGGGCAATGTCACGACGCTGACCTTCGTGCTGGACGTCACGGGTCCGACGGTGACGGTGAAGGACGGCGCGACCGACACGATCGGCACCGCCGCGGCCGGGTACGAACTGGCGTCGTTCAAGCTGTTCGACGCGTACAAGGTCGACAAGCTCACCCTGAACGGGGTGGAGAAGGACCTGGCCGACAACACCTACTCGGACCTCAACGGGGTGAAGCCCGGAGCGTTCGGGGCGGTGCTCGGGGCGAACGAGCTGAAGGTGTACGACGTGGCGGGCAACGCCACGACCGTGACCTTCACGCTGGTCGAGCCGAAGCCGGCGATTCCGGCCTGGGACTCGAAGAAGGCGTACAACAACGGTGACCAGGTGTCCTACAACGGGGCGACCTACGTCGCCCAGTGGTGGACGCAGAACGAGAAGCCCGGTAGCACTTCGACCGGCTCGTGGGCGGAGCAGGGCGTCCTCGTCCCCGCGGCCGGGGCCGGTGTCCGGGCCTGGACCGCGTCCTGGGTCTACACCGGCGCCGAGGTGGTCTCGTACAACGGACACACCTGGAAGGCCAAGTGGTGGACCCGGAACCAGCAGCCGGGCGATCCTAACGGCCCGTGGCAGGACCTCGGCACGTACTGACAACTGAAGGCAGGGGGAGGGCCGGTCCGCAAGGGCCGGCCCTCCCTGTGTCGCACCGGTCTTCGACGAGAGGGCCGCGCCCGGCTGTCGCGGTCTCGATGCCGATGATCGCCTGGCCGTTTGTCCACTGTGCACTGTCAATTCGATCGGTTAGCGTGCTTGCACGGGGGACCCGAGGTCGGGCGGTTCCTGGGCGCCTCTGCGACGACCAAAGGGGAGCAAGCATGAGGAAGTTCCTGCCGCGCCGGCTCGGGCTGGTGCTCACTCCGGTACTCGTCGTCGTGTTGGCCGTCGGCACCCCGGCGTACGCTGCGCAGGCCGGCGGCCCGACCGGCGCGACCATCACGACCAGGCTGGTCTCACGCGCCACCGATCTACCGGTGCCGAACATCTGTGTCTTCGCGACCCCGGTGCTGTCCTTCAGCTGGCCGGACCTCTGCCCGGCCCGCAGCGACGCTGACGGCCGTGTTCAGGTGGAGGTGTCGGCGGCCGGCGCGTACAACTTGTTCGTGTTGCCGGACTCGGGCAGCCGGTACGGCGCCCAGTGGGTCGGCCCGGATGGTGGCACCGGATCGCAGAAGACCGCCCGGCGGATAACGCTGGACACCGGCGAGACGACGCCGGTGCCGAAGATCAAGCTGGATGACCGAGCCACCATCGTCGGGCAGCGGCGTCCCGGCCCGGGGCCGCAGATCGTGAACGGCACCGTCGGCATTGTCAGCCCCACCCCGGACAACCGCCGAGACCTGCGCTACTCGCCGATCGCCGACGACGGCTCGTTCCGCATCGACTGGCTCGGCCCGTACGAGTGGCCGTTGCTGTTCAAGTCCGACCAGCACCCGTACCAGTGGAGCGGGCAGGTGGGCAACCGGTTGCTTGCCGACCTGGTTCCGGCGACGGTCGGCGCTACGGAGCCGTACCTCTTCAGGCTCTCCAGCGGAACCTATGTCGGCGTGCGCATTCCGGACGAGCCACCGGGTCCGCTCCGCCTGCTGATGCGTAACGTGGTGACCGGGGAGGTGGTGGCCGTCGGGGAGGACGACGACGCCAGCCACCACGTCCGGCCCATGGTCCTCGGCGGTCAGCAGGTCAAGTGGGAGTGTCTCTGCCCGAGCGGCGTCCGCTGGCACGGCGGCACCGACTTCGCCAGTGCCACCCCAGTGGTGATCCACACCATGACACTGCCGTATCTGACCTTCGAAGGACCGTAGGACGGCTCGGCCCGACGAGGTGGACGGCACGGTCACACTGATCTCGACATCTCACCCGGCCGGCAGCATGCCTCGGACAGGTACCTGAGCGAGAATGGGTCAGCCCGGACTCTGCTCAACCCTGGAAGGACCATCCCTTGGCCAGTGGACTCGTAGCCCTGCTGGATGACGTGGCGGCGCTGGCTCGCGCCGCTGCCGCGTCCGTCGACGACATCGGGGCGGCCGCGGCGAAAGCCGGTGCCAAGGCCGCGGGTGTCGTCGTCGACGATGCCGCCGTCACACCGCAGTACGTGCGGAGCCTGGCGTCCGAGCGCGAGCTGCCGATCGTCAAGCGCATTGCCCTGGGGTCGCTACGCAACAAGTTCCTCATCATCCTGCCGGCGGTGTTGCTGCTCAGTCAGTTCGTGCCCTGGCTGCTCACCCCGATCCTGATGCTCGGTGGCGCCTACCTGTGTTACGAAGGCGCGGAGAAGGTGTGGGCCAAGGTCGCCCATCACGATGCCCACGGTGCGGGCGAGGAGAGGGTGCAGGACGAGAAGACGCTGGTGGCCGGGGCCGTACGGACCGACCTGATCCTTTCGGCCGAGATCATGGTCATCGCCCTCAACGAGGTGATCGAGGAGGGGTTCTGGTCCCGCCTGGTGATCCTGGCCCTCGTCGCCGTCGTCATCACCGTCCTGGTGTACGGCGTCGTGGCCCTGATCGTGAGGATGGACGATGCCGGACTGCGCCTGGCGCAACTCTCCGGTGCCGCGGCCAGGTTCGGCCGGGGTCTGGTGAAGGCGATGCCGGTGGTTCTCACCGTGCTGACGGTCGTCGGCACCGCCGCGATGCTGTGGGTGGGCGGACACATCCTGCTGGTCGGCGCGGACGAGCTGGGCCTGCACATTCTGTACGAGGCCGTGCACCACGCGGAGGAAGCCGTCCACGACGCCGCGGGTGTCCTCGGTGGGCTGCTCGGCTGGCTCGTCAACACGGTGGCCAGCGCGATCCTCGGGCTGATCGTCGGTGCGGTGGTCGTGCTGGTCATGACCTTCACGTTCCACCGTCGCAAGTCCACGGCCGCCCCGGAGGCGGCGGGCGCGGCGGCGGGCGTGACCCACCCCGACGGCACCACCCCCGCGACACCGCCTGGTACGGATCGGCGTAGCGACGCCTCCGTGGACGGGGCGCCGCGTACCTGACGGCGGGAGCATCGCCAATCGCCCCTGCGGGCAGGCGTTTCTCGTCGACCGCACCAGCACGGACCCAAGCTGGGCACCTGGAACCTGCGGACCCGGTTGGCCCGCCTCGCGGAGAAGGCGGACCGGTAGGCGGATCAACCGGCCGCGAGCACCGCGTGGACCGAGGAGACCGCGCTCGCGCCTTCGCCGACCGCGGTCGCCACCCGTTTCGTCGAGCCCGCGCGGAGGTCACCCACCGCGAACACCCGCGGCGCGCTGGTCTGGAACGGCAGTGGCGCGGCGTACGCCCCGGCCGGCAGCCTGCCGTCGGTCAGGACGAAGCCGTTCTCGTCCTTGACCACGCCGGTCAGCCAGTCCGACACGGGGTCGGCGCCGATGAAGCAGAACAGCGCCCGGCAGTCCAGCCGGTCGCGGCCTCCGCCGGACCGCTCGACGACGATCGACGCGAGGGTGTCGTCGCCTTCCAGGTCGCGGACCTCCGTGCCGGTGTGGAGCCGGATACGGGGGTCCATCCGGATCCGGTCGGTCAGGTAGGACGACATGCTGGCGCCGAGGTCGGTGCCGCGGACGATCAAATCGACGGTCGCGCCGCGAGCGGCCAGGGACAGCGCCGCCTGCCCGGCCGAGTTGGCGCCGCCGACGACCGCGACCGGTTGGTGCTCGTACCCCCGGACGTCCAGGTCCGTCGCCGCATAACGGATGCAGCCGCCCTTCTCGAAGGGCACCCAGTTCGGGATGTCGAGACGCCGGTAGTGCACCCCGGTCGCGGCGATCACCGCTCGGGACTCGATACGCGAACCGTCCGCCAGCAGCACTGCCGGCCGGCGGTCGTCAGCGAGGTCGAGGCTGGCGACCGCACAGGGCGAGAAGATCCGTACCCCGAACTTGAGCGCCTGGACCATGGCGAGCCGGGTGAGCTGCTCTCCGCTGATGCCCTGCGGAAAGCCCAGGTAGTTCTCGATCCGGGAACTCTTGGCTGCCTGGCCGCCGATCCCGGAGCGGTCCAGCAGCACGGTGGCCAGGCCCTCGGACGCCGCGTACACGGCGGCGGCCAGGCCGGCCGGGCCACCGCCGACCACGACGAGATCGGCCTGCCTCCCGTCGGACCGGTAGGTGAGACCGAGCGCGTCGGCGACCGTCTCGGGCGTCGCGTTCCGCAGGACCGAGCCAGTGATCGTCGCGGCTGGGAGGTCGGCCGGGGCCAGCCCGGCCGACCTCATCAGCGCGAGCCCGGCCGGCGACATCGCGTCGAACCAGGCATGTGGCAGGAGCAACTGCGCGACGTACGTGCGCAGCGCCCGCGCCGCCGCATCCTCGGCCCGGCCGACGATCTCCAGGGCATTGCCAGCCGCCGTACGGATGGTGTCGCGGCGTGCCCGGAATGCCTCGATCAGCAGGTCGGCGATGTCGACCTGCTCGGCCAGGACCCGGCGCAGCGTCGCCGCGCCGATCCGGACGATCGTCCCGGCGGACACCACCCGCGCGGTCAGGTACACATGCTGACCGGTGAGCAGGCTGAGTTCGCCGAGGAAGTCGCCGGGGCGACCGTGGTAGACGCGGCGTTCCGGCTCGATCGCGGTCGCCTCCCGGACGATGTCGACGGTCGCCGTACGGAGCAGGAAGAGATCGTAGGAATCGTCGCCGGACGCGAACAGGTTCCGCCCGATCTCGGCATGCTCGACCTCGCCGTACGCGGCGAGTCGGCGGAACTGCTCGTCGTCGAGAAAACGACCGCTCGGTGGCGGGTTGTCGCTCATCTGGACCCTCCGTGCTTCGCGGCGGGGTGGGCCGGCGGGCCTCGGGGGATACCCGCCGGCACCCGAATCCTGCCGGGCCGCGCTGAACACGAACTTGACGCGCCGTCCAGTGCCCTCGGCGGGCTTCGTAGCGCGGACCACTCGGTCGACGGGGAAGCGGTGCCGCGCCGGGCACCGCAGCCTGTACGCGCCTTGTGCGGCTGCACGGCGTACGCGAACCGCCGGGCGTTTCTCGGTATCGATCGAGAAAGGTGAATAAATTGGTCGTCAACCCGGCACCGACAGGATCGACCGACGAATGTCTCCTGCCGAGGACGGAACATGCATCAGCAAGCTTTCGAAGGCCAGTGTGTTGCCGAGGAGGGCCGGCACACCGCCGCCACGTCGCGCATCCGCAATCCGAAACTGACCCTGTTCGCGCTGGCGCTGGGCACCTTCGCGATCGGTACCGGCGAGTTCGGTAGCAACGGCATCATCCAGCTCTTCTCGTCCGACCTCGACGTGACGATCCCGGTCGCGACGTACGCGATCACCGCGTACGCCTTCGGGGTGGTGATCGGCTCTCCGGCGATCACCCTCCTCGCGGCCAGGGTCAACCGACGCACCCTGCTGCTCGGCCTGGTCGTGCTGTTTCTGGTCGGCAACGGGCTCTCGGCGTCGGCGCCGAACATCGCGCTGCTCGTCGTCTTCCGGTTCGTCGCAGGCAGTGTGCAGGGTGCGTTCTTCGGTGCCGGTGCCGTCGTCGCCGCGTACGTGTACGGCCCGGGGCGTGGCGGCAAGGCGTTCGCCACGGTGATGGGAGGACTCACCATCGCCACCATCATCGGATCGCCGCTCGGCACCTTCATCGGCCAGAACGCCGGCTGGCGTGTCATGTACTGGGCCGTGGTCGCGATCGGTCTGCTGGCCGGCGCTGCCCTGGTCGCCTGGCTGCCGCGCACCGACGACCTGCGCGGCGGCTCCATCGCGAACGAGCTGGGCGCACTGCGTCGTCTGAACGTCTGGCTGATGTTCGCGGTGGCGTCGCTCGGCATCTCGAGCATCTTCGCCGTCTACACGTTCATCGGCCCGTTCGTCACCGACGCCGCGCTGCGCGACGCCACGCTGATCCCGGCCGCGCTGGCCGTCTTCGGCGTCGGCATGGCTGTCGGCAACCACCTCGGCGGACGCGTCGCCGACCGGGATGCCGACCGCGGCCTGATCTGGGGCTACGGCGGCGTTCTGGTGTTGCTCGTGCTGATCGGCGTGGCCGGAAGCAACCTGGCGATCCTGCTGCCCTGCCTGTTCGGCGTCGGCGCGACCATGATGTTCGCGATCCCGACCATCCAGGTGCGGCTGACCGGCTTCGCCCCGGACGCGCCGACCCTGATGGGCGCCCTCAACCTCGCCGCCCTCAACCTGGCCAACTCGTTGGGCGCGATCGGTGGCGCGATCACCCTCGATGCCGGCTGGGGCGCGCTCTCCACGGTCTGGGCCGGTTTCGTTCTCACCACCGCCGGGCTGCTGCTGTACGTGACGACGGTCGCCCGGACAAAGCCGTCCCCGGTCCCCGTCCATGTCTGACGCGGACAAGCTCATCCCCACCGGTCGGTGCCGCCGCCTGGCACGCCCCTTCAGTCGGTATCCAGTTCCTGTCAACTGACTGCTTCTAGCGTCGGCTCGTCGGGAGAACCCGACGAGCCGACGAGGGAGTAGGAAAAGTGCTCAACAGGAAGAAACCCGCGGCCTCCGCCGCGGCCACGGCCGTCGTCGCGGCGGCCGACCCGAGCGTGTTCGTGGTGACCGCGTCCGGCACCCGTCCAGGTGGTCGACCGTGACGAATCCGACGATCGTGCTGGTGCACGGAGCGTTCGCCGACAGCAGCGGGTTCAACGCGGTCGCCCAGGGGCTGCTCGCTGACGGCTACCCGGTGGTCGCGGCACCCAACCCGCTTCGTGGGCTCTCCTTCGACGCGGCGCAGGTGAAGGCGTTGCTGGAGAGCATCGAGGGTCCGATCGTGCTGGTCGGCCACTCGTACGGCGGCGCTGTCATCTCGTCGGCCGCCACGGGGAACCCGGACATCCAGGCGCTGGTCTACCTGGCGGCGTTCGTGCCGGAGACCGGGGAGGCCGTTCAGGAACTGGTCGAGAAGTTCCCCGGGAGCACGGTCGGGGAGTCCCTGAAACCGGTGCCGCTGCCGGACGGGCAGGTCGACCTCTATATCGAACCGAAGGTGTTCCACGCCCGGTTCGCGGCCGACGTGCCCGCCGAGGAGGCCGCGCTTTACGCGATCGCGCAGCGCCCGGCTACCGGTGCCGCGCTCGGTGAGCCCGCGACCGGTCCGCAGGCGTGGCACACGATTCCCAACTACAACCTGATCTCAGGGGAGGACAAGATCATTCCGCCCGCCGCTCAAGAGTTCATGGCCAAGCGTGCCGACGCCAAGGTTCAGGTTGTCAGCGGTGCCTCGCACATGGTGTTCGCGTCGCAGCCGGAAACGACCGTGGCGTTCATCGAGAAGGCTGCCCGGGAGACCGCGCGCTGACGATCTGTTCGCGGAGGGGTGCGGTGGTTCCGCATGCCGTACCCCTCCGCTTCCGTCCCCTAAACCGTGACCGCGCTCAGCCCCGCAACCGACGGTTGACCGCCCAGACGTGGAACGCCAGCCCGATACCCCAGGCGAGGATGGACCACAGCGGCCAGAAGAAATGTTCCGGATCGAAAATCCACCACACCACGACCTGGGCCAAATTGGCCAGGACGTAGGAGAGAATGTGGGACCACAGTCCCCACTTCACGGCGGTATCGCTCATTGTCGAATTCATTTCCGCAGGCTAGGTCGACGTACTTGACGACGATTGAACTGCTGCTTCAGTGTTCGTCAAGTACGCGTCCCTACGCTGGCCGCCGATTGACATCGGTACTGAAGGGACCATTTTGATGAAGACGACCCGCCGCACGTTGCTGGCTGGATCCGCCGCGGCCGCGACCGGCGCACTGTTCGCGGCGCCGGCCGCACAGGCACACACCCGTCCCGGGAACGGACCCAAACCGACCGTCGTTCTCGTGCACGGTGCGTTCGCCGACGCCTCCGGCTGGAACGGCGTGGCCAGCCGGCTCATCCGGGATGGCTACCCGGTCATCGCCCCGGCGAACCCGCTGCGCGGGGTGAGCGCCGACTCCGCCTACCTGGCAAGTGTTCTCGCCACCCTCGACGGCCCCCTGGTGGTCGTCGCGCACTCCTACGGCGGCATGGTCACCACGAACGCCACGACCGGCAACGCGAACGTCAAGGCCCTGGTGTACGTCGCCGCGTTCGTACCCGACCATAGCGAAACGCTGCTGGGGCTGCAGACGGCGTACCCGGGAAGCAAGCTGGACGAGGCGGCGCTGGACTTCCGTCCCTACGGTGAGGGCCACGTCGACGGGTACATCAAGAAAGCGGCCTTCCGCGACGTGTTCGCCGCGGACGTGCCGAGGGCGACGACCGACCTGATGTGGGCGTCGCAGCGACCGGCTGACGCGACCACGCTGGGGGAGCCGTCCGGCGTCCCTGCGTGGACGACGATCCCTTCCTGGTACCTCGTCGCCCGCAAGGACAACGTGATCCCCGCCGCGGCGCAGCGGTTCATGGCGCAGCGGGCCCGCGCACACACGGCCGAGGTCAGCGCCTCGCATGTCGCGATGATCGCGCAGCCGGCCGCGACGGCGGAGTTCATCAAGCGCGCCGCGCGCTGACGAAGGCCCAAGGGGGGCAGTGATGTTCGAGCGTCTCGGGCGGACGATGGTCCGTTGGCGGTGGTGGGTGATCGCCCTTGCGGTGGCCTTGATCGCGTTCGGTGGCATCTGGGGTACGCAGGTATTCGGCTCGTTGACCACCGCGGGGTTCGACGATCCGGCGTTCCAGCAGGCCGTCGACGAGACGCTCGACTCACTTCCCAACGATGTGGTGACCAGCACCGTCACCTACTGGAGCACGAACAGCCCGACCCTGGTCGACGAGGGCCGCCGTTCCACCTACGCGGTGCTGACCCTGGCCGGCGACGACGAGACCCAGCGCGGCGAAGCGCTGGAGGAGATCGAGGACGACCTGGCCGCCCCCGGCCTGCAGACGCAGGTCGGAGGCATCACCACGTAGGACAAACAGTGGAAGCTCGCTGAACAGGCCCGGGTCGAGCTGCCGTCGCCGTTGGCGTACGTCAGCGGCACCCGGGCCCAGCCGGCACCCCACTGCGTCCGGGCCGATCCAGCGCGTCAGCTCCGGGTGGCCAGGTCGGCGCAGCCGGTCTCCTCGGGGAGCAGCGGCCGGAACACGATCCTCCACTGCTTGCCGCCCGATTGCCACGGTGTGTCGGCGTTGGCCTTCTGGGCCGCGCCGATCACCTTGCTCGCGTCGTCGCCGGCGACCGCCACACAGCCGACGTCGACGGTGGCGTTGAGCTTGTCGCCCGGTAGGGCCGGCCCCGGCCAGTCCACGGCGGGCTGGGCCGGCAGTGCCGGATCGGGCTGCGTCACATACGGCGTCACGATCGCCGCGATCGCCACCGGCGCGTAGGGCGCGGGCTCCTCGATTTTGTCGTCACCGAGAGTGGTGTGCAGGTCGCTCAACGCGCCGACCAGGTCGGAGAGTTTCTTACGGGCTGCCTGCTGCGCGTCGGTCAGGCCACCCGCGTCCTCCATGCCCAGTGCGACGACCTCCAACGTCTTGGTGCCGTCGGGGGTGACCAGCGTGAACCGGGTGTTCTGGACGTCGGCGACCGGTGGCTGGCCGAGGTCGGTGGAGGCGCCGACCCCCGCGTCCTGTGCCCTCTTGACCAGCGTCCGCACGTCCTCGGCCGAGATCACCGTCTGCAGCAGGTTAGGTAGCGCGGGGCCGGGATAGGCGAGCGTAGTCGGCCCTTGGGTGATCACCCGACCGTCGCCGTGGATCGACACCACCGGCAGACGGCTCGGGATCGTCTCGACCGGCACGAAACCGCCGGTGTAGTCGACCCGCAGCACGACTGCGTCGCCGTCCAGGTATCCGACATCCATCGGGGGCGAACTTCCAACGCTCGGCTGAGGGCCGCAGGCGGCCAGGAGAAGCAACGCGGGTGCGGCCGCCGCCAGGCCCAAACGGGGTGTCCGTGTCGTCATGCCGGTCAGACGACGAGAACGGAGATCCGGTTCCCGGCGACCACGGCACGCGCGAATCCCACGGCGAACGAGGTCCTCGCGATGCCCGGTGTCACAGCCAGGTTGTCATTCTGGCTCGTTGCCCGGATCCTGTGGTTTGCGCTGTTCGTCGACCCGGATGACCTTCTCGCCGCCGGCAGGCGGGCGCATCTGGCGCTGGGCGACCAGACCGGCCAGGGCAGCGAGTATTCCGCCGCCGAGGATCACCGGCCGGGTGCCGTCGACCAGGAAGTCGGCGCTGCCCACAGTCACCTGTCGTTGTCCGATCAGCGTCACCAGCAGCGGCGTCAGGACCACCGAGCACCCCAGGACGACCTTCAGCATCGACTGGTAGAGCGCGTTGACCCGGCCGCGCATCGAGTCCTCCACCCGGAACCCGATGATGGTGACCCCGGTCAGGAACGCGGCCCCGGCGCAGGCACCCGTCAGTACCACGGCTGGCAGCGAGACGGCCAGGTGTGGGGAGAGCGCCACCAGCACGAGCGCACCTCCGGCGGCGACGACCGCGAGGCCGAACAGTCGTTCGTGCGACAGGCGGCGGGCCAGCCTGGGTGCCCCGAGGATGCCGACCACCAGACCGAGGAACGCGGCGAGCAGCAGCAGCCCGAAGGCGGCCTGGCCGCCGAGCAGGCTCAACGCGTACGGCTGGGCCGAACCGACCACGGCGCCGGCTGCGGCGAGTGCGCCCATCATGCCGATCAGCAGGCCCCGGACGACCGGGGTGCCGCGCAGGTAGCCGACGCTGTCGCGCATCATGGCGCCCAGCCCCGGACCAGGTGTGGCGGCGGGCTCGGCACCGGTCACGATCTGGAGCGGATCGCCGCTGGGGCGGCCGGGGTTGGCCGCTGGGGCGGGTCCCGACAGCTCGCTCAGAAGTGTGACGATCGAGGTGGCGCTGGCCAGGTAGAACAGCGCCGCGACGACGATGGCGAGCCGGGTCAGCCCGTTCATGCCGATCACGTCGGGTGACAGACCGAGAACGGTGCCGGCCCCGGTGATCAGGATGAACAGACCGCCGCCGACCACGATCGTGATGCCGTACGTCATGACCAGGCCGAGTTGGGCCGCTGGCGCGAGTTGCTCCGGGCGACGCAACAGGCGGGGTAGCGAGGCATCCTTCGACGGGATCCACATGGTCGTGGCCACCTGGACGAGGAAGCCGCCGACCAGGATCCACCAGTAGGTGTTCACCACGGCGATCGACAACAGGAGCGCGCAACGGGCCAGGTCGGCTACGGCCATCACCGTACGCCGGTCGAACCGGTCCGCGATCAGCCCGGCGATCGGCGCGAACAGCAGGCCGGGCAGCAGGTTCGCGAACAGGACGCCGCTGAATGCGAAGTTCAGCCCAGCGGCGCTGGTGGCCAGCGTACTGGCCAGCGCGGCGAGCCCGGACAGGGCCAGCCAGTCCCCCGAACTGCACAGCCCGGTGACGATCCACAGCCGGCGGAACGCCCGCAGGGCCAGAACCTCCCGGGCGGAGGCCAGCATGGGAATGTCAACTTGCTCCGAGGTGCCTGTATCCCCAGCTACAGGGCCCCGTTCAGCGCCGATCTGCACCTGCGCACGTTAGACCGGCCCGGCTCGGAGAGCAAAGATCGCCCGCCGGGGGTCGCGGAGCTGTCGCTGCCCCGGCCGCCCCGCCGGGTGTGTCCCGACGGGCCGGCAGGGTCCGGGTTACCGGCGCAGTGCCGCGGCTGCCACCTTCGCCGCCTCCGCGAGCAGAGCGTCGTCGTACCCGGCGTCCTGCTTGTCCCGACTGGACAGGATGGCGAGTACCAGGGGCTCACCGTCGGGTGGCCACACCACGGCGATGTCGTTGCGGGTGCCGTACCCGCCGGAACCGGTCTTGTCGCCGACGGTCCAGTCGGCCGGTACGCCGGCTCGGATCGTCTTGCCGCCGGTGGTGTTGCCACGAAGCCACCCGGTCAGTACCGTCCGATCCTCCGCGTCGAGCGCCGCACCGAGGGCGTACGCACGCAGGTCGCTGCCGAGTGCCCGCGGTGTGCTGGTGTCCCGCCGGTCGCCCGGCGTCGCCTCGTTGAGCGCGGTCTCGATCCGCTCGGGGTCGGTGACCTGGTCGCCGAGTCCGCGCAGCGCCTGCTCGAGACCGTCGGGGCCGCCGAGACGACGCAGCAGCAGGTTGCCGGCGGTGTTGTCGCTGTAACGCACCGCCGCGTCGGCGATCGCGCGCAGTGTCATGCCGGTGTCCACGTGCTTTTCGGTGACCGGTGAGTAGGTGACCAGGTCGGCGCTGGAGTACCGGACGACCTGGTCGAGTTCGGCCGTCGAGGTAGCCGCCAGCACCGCGCCCGCCGCCAGTGCCTTGAACGTCGAGGCGTAGGCGAATCGCTCGTCCGCGCGGTACTCCACCGTACGACCGGAGCCGGTGTCGAGGGCGTATACGCCGAGCCGGGCGCCGAACCGCGTCTCCAGCCGTTCGAACTCGGGTCCGAGCCCGGAGACCGGTGCCGGGGTCGTCGCCGTGGCCGACGGGGCGGTGCCGGTCGGCGTTCCGCTCGCCGCGCAGCCGGCGAGCGGGACCAGCGCAAGCGCGGCCGAGACCACGATCGCGACACGTCGGGGCGAGGGGACCACGAAGCGGATCAGCATCGTCGAGTCTTCCTTCCGTTCTCGGTGGGTTCCGTCGCCCGGCCGGGGCAATCTGGAGCCTCGCATCACCGGGTGGATGCCGTCCAAGACACAAGTGTGCGGATCAATGCTGATCCGGCATAGACTGCCCCGCCGTGGATGTCGTACGGGCTTGTGAGGCATTTGTTGCTGTCAGCGGGCACGGCAGTTTCACCGTCGGCGCGGCCGCGGCCCGGATCCCGCAGTCGGTCGCCAGCCGTCGCATCGCCGCCCTCGAACAGCACTTCGGGGCCAAGCTGTTCGAGCGGTCGTCGCGCAGCGTCCTGCTCACCCCGTTCGGCCGGGACATGCTGCCGTCGGCGAGGCGGCTGGTCGAACTCGCCGAGACGTTGGAGCACGACGCCGAGCGGGCGAAGCTTCGGCCGTTCCGGCTGGCCGTACCCATGATCTGCACGGCACGGACGCTCGCCCTTCTGGTCGCCGAGGCCCGACGGCACGACCTGCATCTCGAACCGCAACCGGCCGGACCGGGGGAGCGCGCGGAACTCGCCCGTGGGCTGGAGGTACGGGCGGCGCTCGTGGCGGTGCCACCGACCGGAAGCACCTGGCGGGTGCCGCTCGGCCTCGCCGGCCGCGACGATGCCGGGGCCACCGCCGTCTACCTCGAGACGCTGCGGGCGGGTCGGGCGGACCGGGGAGGGCGCCGACGACGAGCCTGGATCCAGCCGGAGGACGACGTGCCTCACGTACGCGACCGGCTGACCCGGCTGGCCGACGCGGTCGGCCTGCAACCCGCGCAGGTCACGGTGGCGACCGCACTCGTCGACGCGGCGGCACAGGTGCTCGACTCGACCGACCTGCTGCTCTGCTCGCGCGGCCAGGCCGACGAACTCGGGCTGCACTGGCACCCGATCGGCGAGCTGGACCTGGCACGCGGCTACGACATCGCGGCGGCGTCACGCGAGGAGGCGCACCGGATCCGGGCGCTGCCGCCGGCCGAGATCGGGCGGTGCCTCGGTGCGCCGGGCAGCGCCGAGGCACGGGCGTGAGCGCCGTACGGGTCCTGGCCGAGGCCCGGGAGGCGCTGCGCGACGGCGGCCTGCGCGGCTCGTTCCTGGTACGCGACCTGGACTCCGGTGACGAACTCGGGCTCGAACCCGACCTGGAGTTCCCGGTGGCGTCGCTGGTGAAGGTGCCGCTCGCGGTGGCCACGCTGGAGCGGATCCAACGGGGTGAGCTGGACGGGGCGACCCCGGTCCCGGTCGCACCCGGTCGGATCACCACGGCGGGACCGAGTGGGCTGAGCAAGTTCCGCCACCCGGTCACGGTCGCCGTCGACGACCTGCTCTACCTGAGCACCTCGGTGAGCGACAGTGTGGCCGCCGACGCCCTCTTCGAGCTGACCCGACCCGCCGAGGTCACCGCCGAGCTGCGGCGTCTCGGCTTCGACGGCATCACGGTACGTCAGTTCGCCAGCGAACTCACCCGTACGCCGGCCGAGCGACTCGGCCCGAACGAAGCCCACCTCGTGCACTCCCTCGCCATCGCGGCGGCGACCCCCGGACACGGTCACCCGGTACCCCAGCTCGACGTCAGCCGCGCCAACACCGGATCGGCCAGGGCCTTCGTGGAGCTGCTCCAGGGCCTGTGGCGACCCTCGTCCGTGCATCCCGAGACCGCGGCCCGGATCCGTGGACTGATGGCCGACAACGTGCACCGGCAACGGCTCGCGCCCGACTTCGCCTCCGACGCGTCGTGCTGGTCGTCGAAGACCGGCACCCTGCTCAATCTCCGTCACGAGGTCGGGGTGGTCGAGCATGCCGACGGAGCGGCGTACGCGGTCGCCGCCCTCACCGAGTCCAGCGTGCCGGCCGTCGTCCAACCCGACGCGGAGGCGTTGATGGCGCAGGTCGCCCGGACGCTGCGCGACCAGCTCCGGATGTTCTGAGCCCTGGATCATGCTGACTACAGTCGGCCCTGCCACAGGAGGCCAGGCACCGACGCGGCCGGTGGCGGAGGATGGGGAGGACCATGATGGACGAGCCAACCTGGTACGTGGTCGTCGAGGAGAACCTGAGCCACGGTGACAGCCGCAACTGGCGCGTGTCCGAGGTGAAACCCGCCGGTCCGGACCTGGCGGCAGCGCGGGCGGTGGCGATGACGACAGCCCGACAGCATGTGCCCACGCATCCGATGTCGCCCCGTCGACGGCAGATCTTCGCCGTCAGCGAGGAGAACCTCCTGGTGATCGTCACCGGCCGAACCACATCCTTCCAGTTCCGGGTCAGCCTCGCCCGGCTGGTGCACGACGAGCCCGAACGTGTGGTCGCCGCCTGGTAGCACCTGCGAGGGTGGTCGCGCTTTTCCTGGCTGGACGCCGGTGCCGGGTGACCTGCACGGTGTCGGCAGGTTGGCCCAGATTGATCTCACGCTGAGGATCGTCTCTGTTGCCCGAGCGGATTCGGGCGTGTTGGAATGGCCCATATCGCCGCAGCGCGGGGGCAACCGCGCTGGGATCGGCCAGCACGGGAGCTTCGTAGCGCCGGCAGCGCGCCGCTTCGGCAGACGCTCGTACGCCGCGTCGCCGGGCCATCGCCAGGACGACGGACATCCTGCCGGGCGGGCATGCTCGCCCGCCGTACGTGTCTCCGCGACAGCCGACGCTTTCGACGTCTGACCTACCAGAGGCGTCCGATGCGGTCTGCCGTCGCTCCCGAACCGGCGACGAGGTGAGAAGCGATCATGTTTTTCTGGGAAAGTTTCGCGGGGTGGTACCGAAACCGCCTGGTGTGGGTGGCGGTGATCCTGCTGGTGGTGTCGGCCGGCGTTTTCGTGCTGGTGAACCGGGCCGGCCGGGAGGCGGAGCCGGCGGAGCTGCGAGGGCAGATCATGACCCGGATGCGTACCACGCTCGAACAGGCGGACCCGGGGCAGCACAACCACGCCGGACACGGCGTGCAGCAGGTGGCCACCGAGGAGAAGGCGGCGGTGATCTGCGGGGTTCGCGTCTACGGCTACGAGCCGGCCGAGGTGACCGCGCTGGCCGACGTACGGACGGTCTACGGCTTCCATCTCTGCGGTGTCGCCGAGCAGAACCGCCCCTGGGACGTGGCGGTCAAGCTGGCCGGCCCGTTGATCATGGACATGTCGGCCGAGCCTCCGGGCATCCAGGTGGTCGAGGCGACCGCCGACGTCATGTTCGTCGACCGGCTGCGGGACATGTTCCCGGACAGGTACGCGGAGCTGGCACTCAAGGAGGCGCTGGCCGATTCGGAGATGGCCGATCTGCGCCGCCGGTACGACGCCGCCGCCGGAGTCTGACCGTGCTCGGCGTCGGGTCGGGTCCATAAATAGATCGACATTGATATTTAAGTTCATAGATGTAATAGTTGGCTGGGAGCGTTCCCATCGAGATCTCTGCATCGAGGAACGGAGGATGAACAGTGCGTTCACACAAGTCCGATCAATCCAGCGGACGATCCCGGCCAGCCGCCCGTCAGTCCCTCCGGGCGCTCGTCCTGCTGCTCGCCATGGTGGTCGGTACGCTGCCCTGGGCCGGCGCGGCCCAGGCTCACGGCACCATCGTCAACCCGGCAAGTCGCGCCTACCAGTGCTGGAAGACCTGGGGCAGCCAACACACGAACCCGGCAATGCAGCAACAAGACCCCATGTGCTGGCGGGCGTTCCAGGCCAATCCCGACACCATGTGGAACTGGATGAGCGCGCTTCGGGACGGCCTCGCCGGGCAGTACCAGGCCCGTACCCCGGACGGACAGCTGTGCAGCAACGCCCTCTCCAGGAACGACACCCTGAACCAGCCCGGAGCATGGAAGTCGACCACCGTCGGCCGCAGCTTCACGGTTCAGATGTACGACCAGGCCAGCCACGGCGCCGACTACTTCCGGGTCTACGTCACCAAGCAGGGGTTCAACCCCAGCACCCAGAGCGTCGGGTGGGGCAACCTGGACCTGATCACCACGACCGGACGGTACGCGCCAGCGCAGAACATCTCGTTCAACGTCTCGGTCTCCGGACGTACCGGTAACCACGTCCTGTTCGTGATCTGGAAGGCGTCGCACATGGACCAGACCTACATGTGGTGCAGCGACATCAACATCGTCTGATCGGCAGGCCGACAACCGAGGTACCAATCCGGCCCAGGGCGTTGGCGTCCTGGGCCGGATTGTCCTTCGGTGCCGGTAAGCCGCCAACGTGGCGTCGCTCGAACTCCACCCGCACCCGTTGTGCGGTCCGGGGCGCTACCCCAGGCCGTCGCGCAGATCCGCTTGGTATCGGCCGGGGTCTGGCCCACGACCTCGGTGAACGCCTCGATGCAGCTCGAAGGGTCGGACCACCCGCACTCCACCGCGGTGTCGGTGACGGACCGGCCATTGGCGAGATGGACCAGTCCGTGGTGGATGCGCAGGATGGTGCGCCAGCGCTGGAAGCCCATCCCCAGCTCGGTGTGGAACAGGCGGCTCCGCGTGCGTTCGCTCGTACCGGCGGCTCGTCCTAGTTCCGCCAGGGTCGCGTTCCGGCCAGGATTTGCGTGCAGGAGGTCGGTGACGATCGATCAGGCGTGATGTCGGCGGCGACCGACGTCCGTATCATCACGGCATGGGGCTGAACCTCAAGCCACGGATCAGCCGGAGGGCGATGCTCCTTGCCGCCGGAGGGCTGCTCGTCGGTTGCTCCGAGCAGCCCGAGATCGACGAGGTCCACCTGCGACTGGCCACCGGGCCGGCGGGGGCGGTCTACCGGCGCATCGGCGGTGCGCTGGCCGAACAAATCTCCGAGCATGTGCCGGGCGCCACGGTAACCACAGTGCCGAGCGGGGCGTCCACCGACAACATCCGGATGCTGCGGGCCGGCGAGGTGCACCTCGGACTGACGAGCCTGGACGCACTGATCACGACCGACGGCAGTGCGCCCGAGGGGCTCGCGGCGATATGCCGGCTCTACGACAGTCACCTGCACCTCGTGGTGATGGCCAGTTCGGCGATCGACGAGTTCCGGGACCTCGACGGCAAACGCATCTCCCTCGGCGCCCGCGACTCGGGCACCGAGTTCACGTCGCTGCGGGTCCTGGAACTTGGCCCGGTGAAGGCCGACGGTCGGTTCCTCAGCCAGGCCGAATCGGCGGCATCACTGCGCGACGGCGAGATCGACGCGATGTTCTCGCTGACCGGCGTCCCGACACCCGCCATCACGGAGTTGGCGCAGCGGCACCCCATCCGGCTGATCCCGCTGGACGCACAGGCAGACGCGCTTTTCACGGCGTACCCGGGCCCCTACGCCCCGGCCACGATTCCCGCGACCGCCTACGCCGACGTCCCGGCCACCCGGACCGTCGCCGTACCGAACGTGCTTCTTGCGCGCAACGACCTGCCCGACGACCTGGTCTACGCCATCACCGACACGATCTTCACGCATGCCGGGACGATCGCTTCCGAAAGCCGCGACGTCGCCGAGGCCGTACCCGAGGCGTGGCGGATCAACGTACGTACCGGAATCTCCACCGCGTCGATCCCGCTCCACCCGGGCTCGGCCGCCTGGTTCCGCGACCAGAAGCGCTGACCGAGACAGCGACAGGCCGGCAACGCGGCCGGGTCTCAGCTCGGCGATCGAGCCGGGGCAGCGGACGACGACGCGACCCGCGGTACGACCGGTAACGCGATCACCGCGGCGAATCCGTGCCCGGACCCGTCCGGACGCGGTAAGCCCTCCTCCAGCCGCAACTCGCCCCCGGCCCCACCGACCAGGTCGGCGCAGATCGCCAGCCCCAGGCCGGTCCCGGAGACGTTCTGGTGCCGAGGCGACCGCCAGAACCGCCGTAGTGCCTGCTCCCACTCGGAGGCGTCGATCCCCTGGCCATCGTCACGGACAGTGATCGTGACCACTCCTCCGACCTCGGCGCCGTGGCCGTTTCCAGCACCCGCACCACCGGGGACGACTCGGGCGTTCACCTCCACCACCCGCGCGTTCGACAGCCGTAACGCGTTGCTGATCAGTTCGTCCAGAATGCTGCCCAGTCCGCCCGGCGGCTCCAGCAGCCGCAGCCCCGGGGGCACGTCGACCGCCAGGGTCTGCCCCGCGGTCGCCGTCAACGCCCGCCACCGGTCCACCCGGGTCGTCAGCACCTCGTCGAGATCCACCGGTGACGCCGTCCGCAGGCTCTCCATACGCGCACTGGCCTGCAGCGAGTTCAGCATCCGCTGCATCGCCTTCAGCTCCTCGACGGCGACCTCGTACATCTGCCGCCCGTCGCCCTCCGGCCGCAGGTGCAGTTCGAGGCTCTCCACCGCGAGCCGAAGGCTGGTCAACGGGTTGCGCAACTGGTGCGACGCGTCGGACACGAATGCCCGCTGCCGCTGCACCGCGTTCTCGACGGCGTCCATCATGGTGTTGAACGACTCCGTCAGCCGCCGCAGCTCCACCGGGCCGGCCTCCGCGTCGACACGGATCGTCAGGTCGCCCTCGGAGATCCGCGAGGTCGCCGCGTCCAGCTTCCGTACCGGCCGCAGCACCCACGCCGAAACCGGCCAGGCGACGACCACCAGTGCGATCAGCGGCAACAGCCCGAGCCCGGCCAGCCGGGCCCAGCGTACGAGGATGCGATCGCGCGTCTTCGACAGGTCGGAGATCGTCACGACGGCACCGACGACCTCGCTGTCCCGGCCCACCGGCTCGGCTACGACGAGGGCGGAGTCGTCCCACGGTGCCCATTTCCCGGACGGTTCGGATCGGGCCCCGGCCAGCGCCGCGGTGACGATCCGGGGCAACGCCGGCTCGGCGTGCGCCGCCTGCTGGTACGCGGCGGCCGGTCCGAGCAGCACCTTGCCCGACGTGTCGATCAGTGCGACCGGAATGCCGTACAGCCTGTGGTAGCGCGCCAGCTCCTGGTGGAGCGCCTCGGTGCGTCCGCTCGACAGCGCGGTCTCGGCCAGCGACGCGAACCGGCCGACGTCGCCCAGCCGGTCGACGTACGTCTCCTGCATCTCCCGCTCGGCGACGGTGACGCTGAGCGGCGCACCGAGCGCCGTGACGAGCAGCACCGCGAGGGGCACGAGGACGGCGAGCAGGCGACGGTGCACGGCGCGTCAGCCGATCAGCTCCGGCTGGTCGGCCAGGAGCCGATAGCCGACCCCGTGGATCGTACGGATGAGCACCGCCAGCCCGAGCTTGTGCCGCAACGCCGCGATGTGGGTGTCCAGGGTGCGACTCGAGGACTCCCAGGTCGCGCCCCAGATCTGGTCGAGGATGACCTCCCGGCTCACCACGTTCGGCGCCCGGCGGGCCAGCAGCAGGAGCAGGTCGAACTCCTTGCGGGTCAGCGTCACGGGTGTGCCGTCGACGGTGACCTCGCGGGTGCCGACGCCGATCCGCATCGGGCCGAGGACGAGCGGCCCGTCCGGGTGGCTCAGCGCACGAGCCACCCGGGTACGCCGCAGCACGGCGTCGATCCGGGCCAGCAACTCCGGGATGCCGAACGGTTTCACGATGTAGTCGTCGGCGCCGGCGCGCAAGCCACGGACCCGCTCGTGCTCCTCCGACCGTGCTGTCACGGCGATGACGGCGGTCTCCGGACGGTCGCGCAGCTTGCGGATCACGTCGAGTCCGTCGCCGTCGGGCAGACCGAGGTCGACGAGGACCACGTCGGATGGGGCGGCATGCGCTGCCTCCGCGGCGGTGGCGATGCGGTGGACCTCGAAGCCCGCCTGGGCAAGGACGGTCACCAGACCCCGCGCCACGCGGTCGTCATCTTCGATGACGGTGATCCGCATACCCGCGAATTGTACGCCTCGGATCGACGCTCGTGTCAGCCCTGACTTCTTTGGATTCCTCTGACATGCGGAGCATTCCTTGGGATTTCTCTGACACCATCGGCGTCCCTACCAGCCGAGACTGGGTCCGCGCACTCGCCGACGAATGCGCCTGCGCTGACGAGGAGGGCGCGATATGGAAACGACCGACAGGTACCGGGTCGCCACGCGGATGATCGCCGCGATCGGCCTCGTTTCGCTCGTCGCCGCCTGTTCCGGCGACGGAGGCGCGACCGGCGGAGGCGGCGCCAGCGGTTACCCGGACGAGAACATCACGTTCGTCGTGCCGTTCAGCGCGGGCGGTCCGACAGACACGGTCACCCGCATGATCGCCGAGCCGATGGCCGCGAAGCTCGGTGCCAAGATCGTTGTCCAGAACGTCGAGGGCGCCGGCGGTACGGTCGGCGCCGGCGAGGTCGCGCGGGCCGAACCGGACGGCTACACCGTGCTCATGCACCACATCGGTATGTCGACGGCGCCCGCCCTGTACAAGAACCTGGGCTACCAGCCGCTGGAGGACTTCGAGACGATCGGGCTGGTCACCGAGGTGCCGATGACGGTCGTCGCCCGGAAGGACTTCCCGCCCGCGACGCTGCCGGACCTCGTGACCCACGTGAAGGCGAATGCCAACAAGGTCACGCTGGCCAACGCCGGTATCGGTGCCGCGTCCCATCTGTGCGGCCTGCTGTTCCAGAGCGCCACCGGGGTCAAGCTCCAGGAGGTCCCGTACCAGGGCACCGGCCCGGCGCTGACCGACCTCGTCGGCGGCCAGGTCGACTTCATGTGCGACCAGACGACCAACACCAGCGGCCAGATCTCCGCGGGCGAGGTGAAGGCGTACGCGGTGACCACGCCGGAGCGGGTGAGGAGCCTGCCCGACCTGCCCACCACGGCCGAGGCCGGGCTGCCCCAGCTCCAGGTCAGCGTGTGGCACGGTCTCTACGTCCCGGCCGACACGCCGCAGGAGGTCGTACAGAAGCTGTCCGAGGCGCTGAAGGTGGCACTGGCCGATCAAGCGGTGATCGACCAGATGGCCAAGCTCGGCACCGCGCCGGTCCCGGCCGAGGCCGCGACCCCGCAGGCGCACCGGACCAAGCTCGAGGAGCAGCTCGGCACCTGGGCGAAGGTGATCGCCGACGCCGGGGTCAAGGCCTCCTGAGGTGGAGCGCCGCCGGTCCTTCCCGGATGTGCTCGCCGGGGGAGTCTTCGTCCTGATCGGTGGCGCATTCGTCGTGGGGTCGCTCGGCTACGAGCTGGGCACCCCACTGCGGATGGGCCCCGGCGCCTTCCCGCTGCTGGTCGGCGCGACCGTGGCCGTCCTGGGGCTGGCGATCGTCGTCAAGGGACTCGTCGCCGGTGAGGTGGTCGCGTTCGGGTCGATCCCGTGGCGTGCGGTCGCGGTCATCGTGCTCGCCGTCCTGTTTTTCGGATTCACCGTCCGGCGTCTCGGATTCGTACCGACGTCGGCGGTGACCGCCCTGCTCACCACGCTGGCCAGCGCGCGCGTACGGCTGCTCACGGCCGTGGCGGTGGCCGCCGGGCTGACCCTGGCCGGCACGCTCATCTTCATCGTCGGACTTCAGTTGCGGATCCCGCTCTGGGGCCCGTGGCTCGGGTTCTGACGCGACCGCCGGATTGGGGCAATGGAACTTCTCGACAACCTCGCGCTGGGCTTCTCGACGGCCTTCCTGATTCAGAACGTCCTCTACTGCTTCGTGGGTGTGCTGCTCGGGACGGCGGTCGGCGTCCTGCCCGGCATCGGGCCGACGGCGACGGTGGCGATGCTGCTGCCGATCACGTTCAGCTTCGAGCCGGTCACGGCGCTGATCATGCTGGCCGGCATCTACTACGGCGCACAGTACGGCGGCTCGACGACCGCCATCCTGATCAACCTGCCCGGTGAGTCGTCGGCGGCGGTCACCGCGCTGGACGGGCACGAGATGGCCCGGCAGGGCCGGGCCGGCGCGGCCCTGGCCGCCGCCGCGGTCGGGTCCTTCATCGCGGGTACGGTGGCCACCGTCGCGCTGGCCGTCGCGGCCCCACCGTTGGCCCGCGTCGCGTTGAAGTTCGGCCCGGCCGAATACTTCTCGCTGGTGTTGCTCGGCCTGATCGTGTCGATCGCGCTGGCGCGTGGCACGGCACTCAAGGCGCTGGCGATGATCGCGCTCGGCGTCCTGCTCGGCACGGTCGGCCAGGACATCTACACCGGCACTCCCCGGTTCGTGCTCGACCAGCGCGAACTGTACGGCGGCATCGACTTCGTCTCGGTCGCCGTCGGCATGTTCGGGGTGGCCGAGATCCTGCGCAACCTGGAGAACGAGCACACCCGCACGGCGGTCGTCAGCAGGATCACGAGCCTCTGGCCGACCCGCGAGGACCGGCGGCGGATCGTCGGCCCGATCCTGCGTGGCACCGGTCTCGGCGCGGCGCTCGGCGTCCTGCCCGGCGGTGGCCACGTGCTTGCCTCGTTCACCTCGTACGCCGTCGAGAAGCGGATCTCGAAGCGACCGCAGGAGTTCGGGCGTGGTGCGATCGAGGGTGTCGCCGGGCCCGAGTCGGCGAACAACGCCGCCGCACAGACGTCGTTCATCCCGCTGCTCACCCTGGGGCTACCCGCTCACCCGGTGATGGCACTGATGGTCGGCGCGTTCATCGTCCACGGCATAACTCCCGGCCCGAACGTCCTCACCGACGAGCCGGCGCTGTTCTGGGGCCTGATCGCGTCGATGTGGATCGGCAACGTGCTGCTCCTCCTACTGAACCTGCCGCTGATCGGTCTCTGGGTACGCATGCTGCGCATCCCGTACCAGGTGCTGTTCCCGATGATCATCCTGTTCGCGGCGATCGGCACCTACTCCCTGGCATTCAACGCGTACGACGTCTACGCGATCGCGTTCTTCGGGATCCTGGGCTACGTCCTGATCAAGTGCGGTTGCGAGCCCGCGCCACTGCTGCTCGGCTTCGTCCTCGGACCCCTGCTGGAGGAGAACCTGCGGCGGGCGCTGATCATCTCCCGCGGCGACGCGTCGGTCTTCCTGACCCGACCGATCTCCGCGGTGCTCCTGGCCCTGGCCGTGGCGGCGCTCGTCGTCGCCGTCCTCCCGACGATCCACCGGCGCCGCGAAGTCGTGTTCGCCGAGGAGGAGTAGGAGCCGTTGCACGGAAAGGCGTTGTCGAGGGCCGGTCCGGCAGCCGCCGGGCACGGTGAGCGCGTCGGTGGCGGAGTCACCGGGCGGCATCACGCGGGGGTCGCCGTCGGACTCGGCGCTGGCCGTACCGCCGGCGAGGAAGACCCCGCCGAGAGCCACCATGACCGCGGTGAAAAACGGCCAGCAGAGGTCTGGTCGATCTTCTGCGCATCTGCTCCTCCGGGTCGAAGAGGTCGTGGCGGACCGGCTCAGGGCGTCCGTCGGGTCTGCCGGCCCCGGTCGTCGTAGGGGTGCCAAGCTGTCTGCGGCCTAGGTTACGAAACTCTTCCGAAATATCCAAGACCCTGAATTTCTGTGGTCGACCGGTCGGTGTCTCGTCTAGGAGATCGAAGGCTCCTCGGTCATCGCGATGTCTTCGCAGCTCATGCTGGTTCTTCAGGGAGCGTCTGGCGACGACAGGTCGACATCGGCATGTCCGTGTCGGACGTGCTCGCCCACTCCCAGTCGGTCGGCGTGCGCTCTCGTGGGCCGCAAACTTGCAGGTCTTCAGCCGAAAATTTTCAGGCGACGCACGACGGCTAATCGATGTCTGACCTGGGGGTTTGTGATGGAAGTCCAGGTCAACGCAGGAATTCATGGGATTGAATCCCACGAAACTTTTCCGTAACCTCTCGCCCTACGGGTGGCCTCGAGGTCGATGCCCAGCTCAACCGGCTTCGGGTCGCACCCGTACCCCATGACCATCCCCTGTGAAGGAGGCCGCGTTGGGCGTCACGCACCGCGCGGCGGCGGACCGGTCCCGGCCGTGCCCGCTGTCGTGGCGATCTTGCCACCCCTCGGTCGTCAAGCTGACCGGCGGCTGAGCGGCGCCGTCCCGCCCGCACCAGGACCGATTCCGCCAGACGCCGTTCGGTCCATGCCCGTCCCGGCTCGACAGAGCCCGTCCCGGCTCGACAGAGCCCGTCCCGGCTCGGGCGAGATGGACACGCGAACCGGCGGGACCGTCAGCTCGCGCGTCCGCGAACCTGACCCTCGCCGCCGCAGCCGCGCACGTGCCGTCCCCCTGATCGGTCGCGGCTGCCCCACTCGCGTCCGTCGAGGTCGATCCAACGTCCGTCGCGAACCCTGGAAGGAGAGCCCCAATGACCATCGGTGCACGCCGGTCGAGATTACGTCCGGCGGTCGTCGCGTTCGCGGTAGCAGCCCTCGTCGTCACCGGAGCGGTAACCGTCGTGGCCCGAACCACGCCGGCCCACGCCGCCTCCAGCGTGGAGGACGAGGGCGCCGACTGTCCGGTGCCGAACACGTCGGTGCCGTCGAGTTCCCGGTTGCCCGACCCGTTCCGGAAGCTGGACGGCACGCGGATCACTACCAAGGCCGAATGGCCATGCCGTCGGGCCGAGACCCGGGAGTTGGCCGAGCGGGCCGTGTACGGACAGAAGCCGGCCAAGCCGGCCACCGTGAGTGGCACCGTCTCGAACACGAGCATCCAGGTGAACGTGTCGGAACAGGGACGCAGTGCCAGTTTCTCCGCCAGCATCCAACTGCCGTCCGGCACCGGCCCGTTCCCGGCGGTCGTGGTTCTGGGCGGGTTCGGCGCCGATACCGCCACCATCCGCAATTCCGGGGCCGCGGTCATCAACTACGACCCCCTCGCCGTCGGCCGGGAGGGCACCCCTCGTAACAACAAGCAGGGCGCCTTCTACACGCTCTACGGCGCCAACAGCAGCACCGGCATCCTGATGGCCTGGGCCTGGGGAGTGTCCCGGATCATCGACGTCATCGAACAGTCCGGCGGCAACATCCTGCGCCCTGACGCGACCGGGGTGACCGGCTGTTCCCGCTACGGCAAGGGCGCGTTCGTGATCGGCGCGTTCGACCAACGGATCGCGCTGACCATGCCGATCGAGTCCGGCTCCGGCGGCGCCCCGATCTTCCGCGGCATCCCCGGCGAGTCCGGCTCCCAACCGCTGTCCAGCGCCTACACCGAGCAGCCCTGGCTCGGTGACGCGTTCAGCGCCTACACCAGCAACCCCAGCGGACTGCCGGTCGACACCCACCAGATGATCGGCCTCGTCGCACCCCGAGGGCTGTTCGTCATGGAGAACCCGCACATCGACTGGCTCGCCGCCCGCTCCGGCAGCAACGCCGCCCTCGCCGGCGCCGAGATCTACAAAGCACTCGGGGCGGGGGAGAACATCACCTACTGGTCGGACGTATCGGACGGCACCCACTGCGCCAGCCGGTCCGAATGGCGGACCCCGCTGCAGCAGAACATCCAGAAGTACCTGCTGAAGACCGGCAACGCCGCCGGCACGATCCGGATCTCCAGCCGCAAGCAGGGCAACCTGGCCGAGTGGCGCGACTGGCAGACCCCGACCCTCACCGACGGACCCACCACCCCGACACCCACCACCCCGTCACCCACCACCCCGTCACCCACCACCCCGTCACCCACCACCCCGCCACCCACGACACCTCCACCGACGACGCCTCCGCCCACGACCGCGCCGCCGACCACGCCCCCGCCAGGTGGCACCTGCACCGCCACCCTTTCCCCGGGCTCACGCTGGAACGACCGCTACAACCTCGCCGTCGCCGTCACCGGCGCCAACGACTGGATCGTCACCATGACCATCCCCAACCCCGCCCAGGTCCTCACCACCTGGAACGTCACCACCACCTACAACAACACCACCCGCACCCTCACCGCCCGACCAAACGGGAACGGCAACAACTGGGGCCTCACCATCCAACACAACGGCAACTGGACCTGGCCCACCACCACCTGCCGTCTCCCCTGACCACCACCACAACCCGAACACGCGTTGCCAAGCATCAATGCACGGCTCGATGAATCCTGCCCGCTCATCAGAGAGAGGCATACAGGAATGATGAACCAGACCGTCGAGGCGCGTCCCCGCCCGACGACGAGACGAATCCGGCAGTCCCGGCTGTTGCTGGGCGTCATGAGTCTGCTCCTCGCCACCGGAACCGCGGTAGTGGTGAGCACCTCGGCGCAGGCGGCCACAACCCTGGGTGCGTCGGCGGCCGAGCGTGGCGGGCGGTTCTTCGGCACCGCCGTCGCGGCGGGCAAGTTGAGCGACTCGGCGTACACGACCATCCTGAACCGGGAGTTCAACCAGGTCACGCCGGAAAACGAGATGAAAATCGACGCGACCGAGCCGAACCAGAACCAGTTCAGCTACGGCAACGCCGACCGGATCGTGCAGCACGCCCGCTCGCGCGGTATGCAGGTGCGTGGCCACACGCTGGCCTGGCACAGCCAACAGCCGGGCTGGATGCAGAGCATGTCGGGAACAGCGCTGCGAAACGCGATGCTCAACCACGTCACGCAGGTCGCTACCCACTTCCGCGGCCAGGTCACGTGGTGGGACGTGGTGAACGAGGCGTTCGCCGACGGATCCAGCGGCGCCCGGCGTGACTCTAACCTGCAGCGCACGGGCAACGACTGGATCGAGGCAGCGTTCCGCGCCGCGCGGGCGGCGGACCCGGGCGCCAAGCTCTGCTACAACGACTACAACACCGACAATTGGACCGACGCGAAGACCCAGGCCGTCTATCGGATGGTTCAGGACTTCAAGAACCGTGGTGTGCCGATCGACTGCGTGGGGCTGCAGTCACATTTCACCGGCGGCTCGAACTATCCGAGCAATTACCGCACGACGCTGTCCAGCTTCGCCGCGCTCGGGGTGGACGTGCACATCACCGAGTTGGACATACGCAACGCCCCCTCGGACGCGTACCGCAATGTGACCAACGACTGCCTGGCGGTGCCTCGTTGCACGGGCATCACGGTCTGGGGTATCCGTGATTCGGACTCGTGGCGGTCCGGCGAGAGCCCGCTCCTGTTCAACAGCAGCGGTGGCAAGAAAGCGGCGTACGACGCGGTGCTCGCCGCACTCAACAGCGGGACTCCCAACCCCACCACCGCGCCGCCGACGACAACGCCGGGCACGCCGCCACCAACCACCACGCCGCCCCCCGGGGGTAGCTGCACCGCGTCGGTCACACCGGGCACGGTCTGGGGCGACCGGTACAACACCTCGGTCACGGTCAGCGGAGCCAGCACCTGGTCCGTGGTCGTGGCGATCACCTCGCCGCAGCGGGTCTCCACCACGTGGAGCGGCAGCTTCAGCTGGGACAGCAGCGGCAGCGTGATGACGGTGCGTTCCAACGGCAGCGGCAACACGTTCGGTTTCACCACGATGATGAACGGAAACTCCAGCGCCCGACCCCAGATCAGGTCCTGCAGCACCGGCTGAACCGCAAGGAACTGCCGCTGGCCGTGCACGGCACCCGCGCACGGCCAGCGGCCCCTGACACGATCTCGTGGGCCGCGGCAGGGTTCCACGTTGACGCGTTGCAGTCTCGACAGTCCCGTGCCCGGTCGAGCGGCGAGGCATAAGGTGGTTCTCGTGTTTCGTGACGAGGATTTCGCGCTGCTCGCCCGGCCGCTGTACGCCTTCCTCACCGTCGCACCCCGTGGTGGCCGCTGGCCCGCGCCGCGCCCGGTGTGGTTCGAGGTGACCGACGACGGCGACGTGCAGATGTTCTCCCTCCTGGATGCGCCGAAGCTCGACCGTCTCCGCGAGCACCCACGCGCTTCCGTCGTCGTCGCGGCTCCACCTGGCGAGCCCGAACACTGGGTATCGGTGGAGGGCGCCGTCACTCTTCACGACGAGGGTGGCGCCGAACTCGCGGCTCGTCTCGCCGACCGATACTGGGACACGAGCAGCCCGAACCACCAGAAGTTCCGCGACGAGTGGGCTGCCAGCACAGTGGTGCGCATCGTCGTACACCCGGAGGTGGTGAACCGCTTCTCCGCCTGACCAGCGGGGACACCGCGACGGCCGACGGGTCGAAGGCCCGGAGCGCGGTACGGGACGGCCGCCACACCCGCATCCGTAACGCGGCCAACGACGCCCTCGGCATCGACGCAGCCCGGTCGGAGGCAGCTCACCGGAGATCCGCGGAGACTGACGCGCCGACCGGTTGTCTGAGGATGGTGCGGAGCCGCTGCGGCGCGACCTTGCGGGAGTCGCTGAGGTAGATCTCGTGGTGCTTACCGACCAACCGGAGACCGTTGTCGGGGATGAACTCGTGGTGCATCCGCGCCAGCACGTCGGCCTCGTCGTCGTAGGAGCCGACGTGCAGTGTCTGCACGCAGCGGCCCTCGGAGAGCCAGCCCAGGCGGACCTCGTGCAGGCGCCGCGGGCGATCCTTGGCGAGCTGTCCGGCGGCGTCGGCGAACATCTCCTGGTCGATCCAGTCGGGGACCATGATCATTAGAGTCCAGTCCCATCGGGACTTGTCGCGCGATGCCGTGAACGCGTCCATGTCGTCAGCCCACCACAGGCCTTCCAGGGGCATGACGACGTAGTCACGTCCGAGGTTTCGCTTGCTGGCGAACTTCACCCGGTACGCCAGCGGGTAGAGCGCCTCGGCAGCATCGGTGAAGGCTCGACCGGTATTGGGATCGCCGTGCCCGTCGATCATGAGGTACTGCAGGTCAGGCACGTCCACGACGGAAAACCGACCGCGTCTCGCGCGGTAGGCGTCGATCTCCGTCTTGAAGTCAATCTTGTTCGTCATCGGGCACCTGGGCTCGCGCCGCGAGCCACGACCTTTCCGCCTCCAAGAGGCTCAGGGAGTAGGAGAAGACCTCGCGTGCCGGCAACGCAAGAGGGACTTGGGCCGCCTCGGCCTCCTTGACGGCGGCGATACGAGCGTCGACGTGGGCGAGTCGGTCGCGCAACGCCCGCGCATAATCCTGCTGCGAGAGCAGGTACAGGTTCGAGACGCCCACGAGTAGCGGGTGCGGGACAGGCCGCAGTGCTGCGATGAGCGCGAAGGCGCCTCGGGCGCCGAGCTGCCGACCTGCGGTAGGGGCATGGAAGACGCGCCGCGACTTCGCGGCCGCCGGGGCGTCGGGAGCGTGGACGAGCCCGCGTTTTTCGAGCCTGGCGAGCAGGTAGTAGATGGACGAGAACCCGATCTCGGTCCACGGGCCGTGAGACGTACAGGGGCGCCCGATGGTGGCGCAACTGCGGGCGGCGGTTCATGCCCTGCCGAGGGCGTGGAACGCTTCGGTGGTCGCCTTGTCGGCGGGGAAGAAGGCTTCGATGGCCAGCCGGGAGACGGTGACGTCCAGCGGGGTGCCGAAGAGGGTGGTGGTACTGAACAAGGACAGCACCTGGTCGTCGTGGCGGTATCGGAGCGGGACGACGACGCTCGAGACAGCGTCGCCGATCGGTGCCGCTTCGCCATCGCCGGCCGGATAGCCGCGAAGCTCCTCGTGTAGTCCGTACAGGGTGCGATCGTTGGTTGCCACGGCCTGCTGGTGCAGCCGGTGGAGCAGGTGGGCGCGCCACTCGGGCAGGTTGAGGATCCGCGGGGCCATGCCGCCGGGGTGCAGGCTGAGCCGCAGCACGTTGATCGGCGGCGCCAGGAGGTGGGGCTCGGCACCCGTGGTGAACAGGGCCACGGCAGGGTTGGCTTCGACGAGGTGCCAGTGCTGGTCGACGAGCGCTGCGGGGTACGGGCTGTGTCCGTCGAGGATCTGCCGTACGGCGGCGCGTACCGAGGCCAGTTCCGGATCGCTCAGCTCGTGGCTGGGGTAGGCGGGCGCGTGGCCCCCGGCGAGCAGCATCGTGTTGCGCTCCGCGAGCGGTATGTCCAGTTGCTCCGCCAGCCGCAGGATCAGTTCCGGGCTCGGCCGGGATCGCCCGGTCTCGACGAAGCTCAGATGCCGGGCCGAGATCCCTGCCTCGATCGACAGGTCGAGCTGACTCATCCGGCGATTCCGGCGCCAGTCGCGCAGCAGCTCCCCGACTGGTCGCCCTGGCCTGGCCGCAATCGTCACGCCACCGACCCTAATGACCGTGCCGGGGTACGGACCATTACCTGCGAGGTAATCGACACCGCGTCAGGGCGCGGCAATCATCTCTTCTCGGGGCGGCTACCGCCCTGCCCCGCTCGCAGAGAAGAGGAGAAACCATGGCTGTGAAATTCGACGAGTTGGTGCAGCGGTACATCGAGATCTGGAACGAGACCGATCCGGTGCGGCGGCGCCGAGACATCGACGACCTGTGGGCCCCCGACGGCCGCTACGTCGACCCGATGGCGATCGCCGAGGGGCGGGACGCGATCGACGCCACGATCGCCGCGGTGCAGAGCCAGTTCCCCGGGATGACGTTCCGGCTGGCCGGACCGGTCGACGGCCACCACGACCAAGCCCGCTTCACCTGGGAACTCGGGCCGGAAGGCGTCGAGCCACCGATCGTGGGCTTCGACGTCGTGACAATCGACGGCGACGGACGGCTGACCCAGGTGCTGGGTTTCCTGGACCGAGTCCCGACCGCGTGATCCCGCCGGTCGGGTCCCCGGTCCAGGGGAACCCGACCGGCTTCGGGAGCGGTCAGGAATGAGGGCAGGTGTCGCGGTACTCCTGGATGGTCGAGCCGCTCGGGGCCGGGCAGAGGAATTGCTCGTAGCGGGTGTCGTTGTCGACGAAGCGCTTCAGCCACGAGATGCTGTACTTCGCGACGGTGACGTTGGTCGACGTCGGTGCGGAGTGGCTGGCCGCGTTCAGTTCGAGGTACGCCTTGTCCAGCGTGGCGGGCAGGCTGGTGTAGAACGGTTCCGAGTGCGCGGACACCGGGGCGACGGTGTCGTTCTCCGCGCCGATGACCAGCGTCGGAACCCGTACGCCGGACCAGGACTTGGTGCTGTGCCAGCCGGTGAGCGGGATTGCCGCCTGCAGGGCGGGCCGGGAGTTGGCTGCGGAGAGGCTGCCGCCGCCGCCCATCGAGTGACCCATGACGCCGAGCCGGCTGCCGTCGATCCGGGTCCGTACGCTGCTGGTCCGGACCAGGTAGTCGAGGGCCGCCAACAGCTGGGTGCCGCGACTGGCTGGCTGGTCGTAGACCGAGAGCGTGTTGATCGTGATGATCACGAAGCCCTGGGAAGCGAGGCGGGGGCCGAGCCAGGCCACGCTGGACTGCGTGGCGGTGTAGCCGGGGGAGATCGCGATCGCGCCGAACGTGCCGGCGGTAGTGCTGGTGGGGTAGTAGATGGTCCCGCCGCCGAAGCCGCTCACGCTCGACGCCGCGACGGTGGCCTGGGCGATGGCGAACGAGCCCCGACTCGCTTCGATGCTGGCGACGGTGGGGTTCGGGCCCCGCTCGTACGGGTTCGCGGCGGCGTGTGCCGGCGGTGTGATGCCGATACCGGCGCCGACCATGACCATGACCATGACCAGGCGGGCGAGTGCGCCGGTTCGCCGGTCGGGCGCTCGGTGGGCCGGGACGGGTCTTGGGTCGGGGGTGGTCTGAGACGGCATGTCGATGCTCCCAGGGGTGTGGGGGAGGGGTGGCGCGCTCGACGTACCCGGTGCGTGTGATGGTCACCGATCCGGTCGACGCGCTCTGGGCTGCCTCGACCAGTGTGGCCGGGCCGCCGTGGCCGGGGTAATCCCGGCCGGGCTCATGCCCTGCTGATATGTATCTCCGTCAATGTAGACGGCGGGTGGTGACGTGAGGGCGGGCGATCGGCCCCGAACTGGCCCGGACACGGTTACCGGGCAACTCCGATGGCACGGATGGGCCGCTGACGTCGGCGTGCTGAGCGGCCGGTACGCCGAAGGTCGCGGTTTGCGTCGGGCGGACCGGGGGTAGCGCTGTTCCCGACCGTCGTCGATCCGGACCGGCGGCGGGAAAGCGTCGGGGGCGGGGGATGCCGGTGTTGGACGGGCGGTACCGCCTCGACCAGCGGATCGGGGCAGGGGGCATGTCGGAGGTCTGGCATGCCCACGACGAGGTGCTCGACCGGCCGGTCGCGGTCAAGCTCATCACCCTGCCGTACGCCGATCCGGCCGCCGGTCGGGCGATCGTGGACCAGGCACGGACGGAGGCCCGCGCCGCGGCCCGGCTGGCTCATCCCAACATCGCCAGCGTCCACGACTTCGGCCTGGTGCCCCTGCCGGACGGCCAGCAGGCGCCGTACATCGTGATGGAACTGGTGGAGGGTGAGACGCTGGCCGTGCATCTGCGGTCCGGGGCGCTGGACTGGCGGATCGCGGTCCGGGTCTGCGCGGAGGCGGGCGCCGCGCTGGCCGCGGCCCACCTGGGCGGCATCGTGCACCGGGACGTCAAACCGGCCAACATCGTGCTCACCCCGGCCGGGGTGAAGGTCCTCGACTTCGGCATCGCGGCACTGGTCGGCGAGCGTGACTCGGCAGCCGGGGGAGAGGTGGTGGGCACGCCGGCGTTCGTCGCCCCGGAGCGGCTCGACGGCGTCGTCGCCAGCCCGGCCACCGACGTGTACGCCGTCGGCGTGGTGCTCTATCTCAGCCTGGCCGGGCGGCTCCCGTGGCCGGTACACACGGAACCGGGCCGACCGTTGTCCCACGTCTACCGGGCACCGGATCCGCTGCCGCCGGTCGCCGGCCTGCCCGCCGACGTGGCCGAACTGTGCGTGCAGTGCCTGAGCGCCGATCCGGCCGACCGGCCGACGAGTGTCGCCATGGCACTGCTGCTGGCCGAGGCGGTGCAGACGCAGGTGTACGTCCCGATCGACGTCCCGCCGTCACCCTCCCGTCCGCCTGTCCCGACGCCCCGACAGTCGGTGTCGGCCGATGATCCGGCGCTGGACGAGGTGACCGACGTGGCGGTCGTCGAGTCGTTCCCGCCGCCGAGAGACAGCGGCGGACTCGCTCCGACCGGCGACGGGCCGGATCCCGTGTGGCCCGTGCCGGCATCGTCGGGTTCCGATCGGCGTGCCGTCCGCCCGGGTCGGCACCGCGCCTGATGCCGTACGCGGCAGCCGACGCGATCCGGCCCGGATGAACGGGTAGGTCGGCGGCCCAGACGGAGGTCTCGTCCGACCGTTGGCACCCGCGCCGAATTGGTCGACGGTCGCGCCGACCCTCGTGGAACGTCACGACGGTGGCAGCGGCGCGGGTGGGCATGGCACGCTTCCAACGCGACGATCCATCGACCCATGAGGGCGGGAGCGGACCATGGCCGGTGCGGCTCGACCATCCGACAGCGCCGCAGCTAGCCTGGACCGGGCACCGAGGGTCTCGATCGTCGTGCCGGTGCACAACGAGGAGGAGTCCATCGGGCCATGCCTCGATGCGGTTCTCCGGCAGACGACGCCGGCCGACGAGATCATCGTGGTGGACAACGCCTCCACGGACGCGACCCGGGCCCGGCTGGCCCGGTACGCCGATCGGGTCGTGCTGCTGACCGAACCACGGCTCGGCGTGCTGCACGCGCGTGACCGTGGCCTGACGGCGGCCACCGGTGACGTCATCGGCCGGATCGACGCGGACACCAGGCTGCCGCCGTACTGGGTCGAAATGGTTCGCGGGCTCTTCGCGGACGGCACCGTCGCGGCGGTTACCGGTCCGGTGACCTATTACGACATTCGCTTTCCGGTGGCCCTCAACGCGGTGGACCTGGTGCTGCGCCGGGCGTGGGCGCTGCTGCCGAGCCGACGGCGGCTCGACTGGCTCTTCGGCGCGAACATGGCGGTCCGGGCCCGGGCCTGGCACGCCGTCCGGGCCGACCTCTGCGACGATCGCCGCTACCACGAGGACCTCGACCTCGGCATCCACCTGCACCGGGCCGGCCATCGGGTGGTCTTCGCCGCTGGGCTGCGGGCGGGCACCTCCGCGCGCCGCTTTCGGAACCGCCCGGCGGACTTCTGGGCGTACCTCAGGATGATCGACGCCTCCTACGCCAGCCACTCGGGGCGGGCCGGTAGCGCGAGCTACTGGCGGGCCTGGCTGACCACCCGCCTGATCATGCTCTGCTACCTGCCGTTCCGGGCGCTGCACCGGGCCCACCCGGCCTACACCGCCGCCCCGCCGCGGAAGAACCCGATGGCGGCGGAGCCGTTGCCCTGACCGGGCTGAGCCAGGCGGCTGGTTCAGATGTCGAGGTCCTCCACGACGGGCTCGTCCTGGATGACCTGCAGCGCGACCGCGTGGAGTTCCGGCGGAAGCAGTGCCTCGAGTTCCTCGGCGGTGTCGACGACCGAGAACGTGGCCTGGGCTGGCGTACGCATCCAGGCTTGGTCCGGCGACCAGTCACCGATCCAGCCGCGCCAGCCGGTGGACCATTTCCTGCTGCGCTGCGCGTTCGGCCCGACCGGGGTGTGTAGCTCCGATCGGGAGTGGTGCACGGCAAAACGGTCCTTGCTGGTACGGAACAGCGAGTAGGTCTCCTCGCCCTCCGCGGTCGACGAGGTCCACTCGCCCAGCGCGATGCCGAGGAAACGCTTCACCGAGGCCCGCCCGACGCCCACTTTGACGGTGATCTCGTCGAACCCGGTCTGCTTGGCCTCCTCGAGGTCGACCAGGCGGCGTAGCGCCGCGACGATCGTGGCCGACAGGTTGCCGCCGGTTATCTCCTGCGCGCGTTGGAGCAGCGGTAGGTCGTCGTCGGCGACGTAGATCGTTTTGTTGGGCATTCGCTTCTCACCTCTGGACGGGAGTGTACTCATACGTGTACTACTACGTACATGCATACGTACACGGCCGGTCGACCGCCGAACGGAGCTTGTCTGGCCGCTATTCAGTGGTACCGTGTACCGGTAGTCAGTATTGCTAGGTAGATGGAGAACGGCTCCACGAAGGAGGCAGGCGACCATGTCCGATGTCGAAAAGGGCGGCTCCACCGACGCCCTCGCGCACCCAGGAGGGGCCCCGATGAACGCGCCCACGACCTCCCCGCCGGCGGTCCGGGTGCGGGGGCTGGAGAAGTCGTACCAGAAGTTGCACGTGCTGCGCGGTGTGGACTTCGACGTGGCGCGGGGGACCATCTTCGCCCTGCTCGGCTCCAACGGGGCGGGCAAGACCACGGTCGTGAAAATCCTGTCCACGCTGCTCAGGGCGGACATAGGGACGGCCGTCGTCAACGGCTTCGATGTCGCCACGCAGGCGGCGGACGTGCGGGAGTCGATCAGCCTCACCGGGCAGTTCGCGGCCGTCGACGAGATCCTCACCGGTCGGGAGAACCTGGTGCTGGTTGCCCGGCTGCGGCACCTCAAGAAGCCGGGCACGATCGCGGACGACCTGCTCGCCCGTTTCTCGCTGACCGACGCGGCGGCGCGGAAGGTGTCGACGTACTCGGGGGGCATGCGACGCCGCCTCGACATCGCGATGAGCCTCATCGGGAATCCGCCGGTGATCTTCCTCGACGAGCCGACGACCGGGCTCGACCCACAAGCCCGCGTCGAGGTGTGGAACACCGTCAAGGAACTCGCCGGTCAGGGTACGACGGTGCTGCTCACGACCCAGTATCTGGACGAGGCCGAACAACTCGCCGACCGGATCGCGATCCTCCACGAGGGCCGGATCATCGTGAACGGCACCCTCACCGAACTCAAGCGGATGCTTCCGCCCGCCGAGGTCGAGTACGTCGAGAAGCAGCCGACCCTCGAGGACGTATTCCTCGCGATCGTGAGCGCCGACGGCAAGGACGCCGACGCTGGACCGGCAATGACCGTGGCACCGGCACAGACGAGTAAGGAACAACGATGACCAGCCACTTCCTCGGCGACACCACCGTTCTGCTGGGACGATCCCTGCGCCACATCACCCGCAGCGTGGACACCATCATCACGACCGCGATCATGCCGATCGCCTTCATGCTGCTGTTCGTCTACGTGTTCGGCGGCGCGATCAACACAGGGTCGGACTCGTACGTGAACTACCTGCTGCCCGGCATCCTGCTCATCACGATCGCGTCCGGCATCTCCTACACCGCATTCCGACTCTTCCTGGATATGAAGAGCGGTATCTTCGAGCGGTTCCAGTCCATGCCGATCGCGCGGTCGTCCGTGCTGTGGGCGCACGTGCTGACCTCGCTGGTCGCCAACCTGATCTCGCTGGTTGTGGTCGTGCTCGTCGCCCTGCTCGTCGGCTTCCGTTCCGGGGCGGGAGTGCTGGCGTGGCTCGCGGCCGCCGGCATCCTGATCCTGTTCACCCTGTCGCTGACGTGGATCGCCGTGATCCCCGGTCTCTCCGCGCAATCCGCCGACGGTGCGAGCGCGTTCTCGTACCCGCTCGTCTTCCTGCCGTTCGTGAGCTCGGCATTCGTGCCCACCGACACCATGCCGGGCCCCCTGCGCGCCTTCGCCGAGAACCAGCCGGTGACGTCGATCGTCAACGCCATCCGTGATCTGTTCGCGCAACAGCCGGTCGGCACCGACATCTGGGTCGCCCTCGCCTGGTGCCTCGGCATCCTCGTCGTCGCGTACGCCTTCGCCATGGTCACGTACCGCCGCAGGATTTCGTAGCCCGGCGGTGGACCGTTCGTTCTCGTCCTGATCCGGCACGGTGCACGCTGCCCCTCGCGGGCAGCGGCAGCCGTTCGCCCGGTCAGGTCGTCTGGGACGAATCGCGCGCGACACCGACGGCGACGCGTACGCCGACATCGCGTTCACGTTCACCTTCTCCGAGTACGACAACGGCAGCCAGACCGGGACCGCCTGGTACGCCACCGGCCCCGATGCTCGCCAGCCCGAGCCGACCGGACAGGTGATCGCCGATTCCATCCCGGTCAGCTTCGACGGCACGGCCCGGCCTGTCCGCATCGACGAACCGGGACCGATCCGGCTGTTCGTCGGGCTGCGCAGCGACCCGTTCTTCGCCGACGTCGAGGGCGCCCTGCACGGAATGAAATGGACCGGGCACGACGACTTCGCCGGCAACAACGTCGACTGCATCGCACTGGAGGTGCCCAGCGATCTGCTCGGCCCCGGCCCGGTGGTCGGGGTGTGGGCCTCGATCAGCCGGCGCAGCGACGGCGTGCTGGAGCAGATGGACCGCGGCGGGAACCCGACCATCAACCCCTTCATCAACCCCGAGGGCGAGAAGAACCGGTACAACTCCCGGCAGCCCGCCGACGACGTCGCCAACTACCTGGGCCCGTGGTCCCAGTTGCTGGAGAAGGGCGGCTACTCACCGAAGGAGGCCAGGGAGACGGCCCTGCAGTGTCTGCCCGACATCCTCCGCTACGACCGCGCCAAACCCACCTCCTACCCCAACGGCAGAGGGCTCGCCGACGACGTCTTCAGCTACCGCTTTGCGTGGCTGACCCATGGCAAGGTCCCGCCGACCGGCCTGCAGCCGCACGACGACCTGCTGCCGACCTTCCCCTACCTCGGCCCGCCCAACCCCTAGCCTGCGCCCGTCACTGATCGCGTGCAGTGACGGATGGCCACCGCGGTCCGCCTCCGCTGATGCGTCCGGCGCGGACCATGGACACGAAGCCGGACCGCGTTTCCCTGCGCTCCGGCTGCCGCGCGCTGGACGCCGACCCTATTCGACGACAGCAGGGAAGACGCCGTCTCGGCGCCCTCGACGACGTCACCAAAGGTGCTTTCGCCCGTACCGATATCGGGGTCATCCGGCCGCCTGCTGCGACGCGCGTGAGCCCTTGGATAGGTGGACGACGAACCCACCCTTTCTGACAATCGAAAGTTTGCTTCTGCTTGATTGGACAGAAGTTCCGATTGATCGACGTATAGATATAGACAGTTGAATGAAAGACCCCTACCGTGTCCGTCACGTCCCTCTCCCGTCCCGGAGGAACCATGGGCACACGGTCCCTGTCAGCCGTCCTCGTCGCTGCCGGCCTGTTGGCCGGCAGCCTTGCCATCGCACCCGGTGCCGCGGTCGCGGCGCCGCCACCGCAGGAGCCCGGAGTAACGCTGCGGGTCTTCGACGTGCAGGTACCGCTCAGCGAGATCTGCGTACTCAAGCCTGGCCAGACGCCCAATGTGGACAAGAAAATGTCCACGATCAACTGGACCACCACCACCGACTTCGGGTTCAGTGACAACTTCGTCAGCCAGGTCATCGGCAACATCAACATCGCCACCGCCGGGAGCTACACGTTCCGGCTGAGCAGTGACGACGGGTCCGAGCTCCGGATCGACGACCAACTCGTGATCGACCACGACGGGCTGCACGGCGCGACGCCGCCCAAGGAGGGCACGGTCACGCTCACGACCGGCTACCACTCGTTGCGGATCGACCACTTCGAGCGGGCCGGCGACCAGCAGATCACCCTTGACTGGCGTACGCCCGGGTCTTCGTCCTTCGTCCTTGTCCCGAACAGCGTGCTCAGCACCGACGCTGGCGTGGTGCGGGTGACCGCGCCGGGGCGCAAGGAGTGCGAGGGCGTGACCGACGCGCCCGGCGACGGGTTGCCGCTGACCGGCGTCCACCCCAACTACTCGCTGACCAACCTGCGACCGACGGGCTTCCAGCCGCAGGTGTCGGCGATGGACTGGCTCCCCGACGGGCGGCTCGCGATCACCACGTGGGGCGGCACCGACAACGTGCTCGGCGAGGTCTACCTGCTGTCCAACGTGACCGGCACCACGGGTCCGTCGCAGGTCACGTACCAGAGGATCGCCCAGGGGCTGAAAGAGCCGATGGGCATCAAGTACGTCGACGGCAAGCTCTACGTGTCGGAGAAGCACCGGCTGGTCGAACTCAACGACACCAACGGCGACTGGGTCACCGACAACTACCGTCAGGTGGCCACGTGGCCGTTCGGCGGCAACTTCCACGAGTTCGCGTTCGGGCTGCTCTACCAGGCGCCCTACTTCTACCTCAACCTGTCGATCTCGATCAACCAGGGCGGGGCGACCACCAACCCACAGCCGGCGCCCAACCGGGGTACGACCGTCCGGATCGACAAGAACACCGGCGCGCTGCACTACGTCGCCGGTGGCCTGCGTACGCCCAACGGCATCGGTTGGGGTCCCGAGAACGGCATCTTCGTGCTCGACAACCAGGGTGACTGGCTGCCGTCGTCGAAGCTGGTGCACATCAAGCAGGACCGGTTCTTCAACCTCAACATGAACCCGCCCGGGCCGTTCCAGAGCAACCCGGTCACCCAGCCGGTGCTGTGGATGCCGCAGAACGAGATCGCCAACTCGCCGAGCACACCGGTGATGGTGTCGACCGGGCCGTTCGCCGGGCAGATGCTGATCGGCGACGTCACCTACGGTGGGCTGCAACGCGCGTTTCTGGAGAAGGTCAACGGCGAGTACCAGGGCGCGCTGTTCCGGCACACCCAGGGTCTGGAGATGGGCGTACTGCGTACGTCGATCGGGCCGGACGGCGCCATCTACGTGGGCGGACTCGGCGCGGGCGGCAACTGGGGCCAGGCCGGCAAGCTGACCTACGGTCTGCAGAAGCTGACCCCCAACGGCGGCAACGCGTTCGACATCCACTCGATGCGCGCGGTGGCCGGCGGGTTCGAGCTGACCTACACGCAGCCGCTGTCCGCGGCGACACTCACCGAACTCGTCGCCAAGTACAAGGTCAAGCAGTGGCGCTACGTCCCCACGTCGACCTACGGCGGCCCGAAGGTCGACGAACAGACCCTGACGGTCACCTCCGCGACCCCGTCGGCGGACGGCAAGAAGGTCACCCTGCAGATCAACGGCCTCCAGCCCGGCCGGGTCGTGCACCTGCGCTCGCCCCGCCCGTTCACCGCGACCAACGGCCAGGAGCTGTGGAGCACCGAGGCCTGGTACACGCTGAACTCTCTCGTCGGGGGCCCGCCGCCGCAGACCGGAACGTTGGAGGCGGAGAACGCGTCGCTCGCGGGCGGTGCGGTCGCGATGACCGACCACGTCGGCTACACCGGTAGCGGGTTCGTGGCCGGCTACGGCACCCAGGGCGCGTCGACGACGTTCACCGTGAACGCGGCGGCGGCCGGCGCGCACAACGCCGTGCTGCGGTTCTCCAACGGGCCCAACGGCGGTACCGGCGCCAAGACCGTCAGTCTCTACGTCAACGGCACCAAGATCCGCCAGACCAGCCTGCCCAACACCGGCGACTGGGACACGTGGGCGACCAAGTCCGAGCCGGTCACCCTCAACGCTGGCGCGAACACGATCGCCTACCGGTACGACGCCGGTGACATCGGCCATGTCAACCTCGACAACCTGACGGTGACCGCGGTCGGCGGCGGTGGCGGTGGCGGCGGGCCCGGCACGATCAGCGGCATCGGCGGCAAGTGCGTCGACATCGACAACGCCGGCTCCGCCAACGGCACGAAGATCCAGCTCTGGACCTGCAACGGCAGCGCGGCCCAGCAGTGGAGCCGGGTCGGCTCGACCTACCAGAACCTCGGCAAGTGCCTCGACGTCGACAACGCCGGCACCGTCAACGGCACCAAGGTGCAGCTCTGGACCTGCAACGGCACCGGCTCCCAGGTCTGGCAACCGCAGACCAACGGCTCGCTGCTCAACCCGCAGTCCGGCAAGGTGCTCGACGCGCTCGGCGGCAGCTCCGCCGACGGCACGCAGCTACACATCTGGGAGTACGCCGGCGCGGCCAGCCAGAACTGGACTGTCCGGGCGGCCACCAACCGGACCGTACTGTTCGACGGCACCGCGGGGTCGCAGACCGCCAACTGGCAGCACACCAACGGAGCCAACCCCACCTGGACCATCACCGGTGGCGGCATGCAGGTCAACGGCGGCGACATCCGTACGCGGCAGAGCTACGGCGACTACAAGTTGCACGTCGAGTTCTGGCTCCCGCAGTACGGCCCGGAGGTGACCGGTCAGGCACGCGCCAACTCCGGCGTCTACCAGCAGGACCGCTACGAGTTGCAGGTGCTCGACTCGTTCGGTGACACGTCATTGGCCAACGACGAGGCGGCCGCGATCTACACCAAGAAGGCGGCGGACGTGAACGCCGCGACCGCGCCCCAGACGTGGCAGACGTACGACATCACGTTCCGGGCGGCGCGTTGGAACGGCACGACGAAGACGGAGGACGCGCGTATCACGGTGGTCTGGAACGGCGTGACGGTGCAGAACAACGTCGCGATCAACGGCCCGACCGGCGGCGGTGCGGCCGAGGGACCGTCGGCGGGCCCGATCCGCCTCCAGGATCACGGCAACCCGATCCGCTACCGCAACATCTGGATCGAACCGGCCTAGCTCCCACCCGACGAGCGCCGATCCCGCGGCTGGGGTCGGCGCTCGTCGGCGTCGAATACGCCGTCAACGGTGGTGGAGGAGGGCCGCGTCGGTGCTGGTGCCGTCAGTGCCGCCCGACGAGGTCGCCCACCTCGGTACGGGACGAGACGCCCAGCTTGCGCAGGATGTTCGACACGTGGACGGCGGCGGTTTTCGGTGAGATGTAGAGCCGACGGGCCAGCTCGGTGTTCGTCAGCCCGTCGCTGATCAGCACCGCCACTTCCCGCTCGCGGGGAGTCAGGGCGGCTGGGCCGGTGACCGCGGGCGCCGCGTCGACCGGCGCCATGCCCAGCTGGGCGAGGACCTGGGCGAGCTGGGCCACGCGCCAGCCACGCCATTCGGCCAGCAGGGAGCCGGCCGCCGCCACCTGCGCGGTGGCCTCCTCACGCCGGTCGGCGGCGAGCAGACAGCGGGCGGCGGCGACGCGTACGGTGCCCCGGGTCGCCGGTCCCAGGATGTGCGCCTCGGCGATGGACAGGTAGCCGACCAGCGCTTCGGTGTGCTGGCCGCGCGCCTCCGCGAGCTGGGCGTCGACGAGGGTCCGGTAGTCGTCCCATACGCCGACGTCGAGTAGCGCGACAGCCATCTGGTCGAGCCGGTTCGCCGGCAGGCCGATATCCAGCGCGGCGGAGATCAGGTCGTGGGCCTGTTCACCGCTGCGCCACGGCTGACCGGCCAGGGCCGCGACGAGCGACTCCAGGCTCGCTTCGGCGAGTGGGAGGTCGCCGCGACGACAGGCGAGGTGGAACGCGAGGCCGGGAATCGTGGTCGGCGGGTTGTTGGGCAGCGCCGCCAGGTCGGTGACGAGCTGCTCCACCTGGTCCAGCTCACCCGCCTCCAGGTAGAGCCCGGCGAGGAACACCCCGTGGTAGTCGGCCCAGCGGCCCCGGCGCCGGTAGCTGCGGTCCTGTTCACGCCCCTCCTCCAGTGCCGCGATCGCGGCCCGCAGGTCGCCGGCCCGCAACGCGAGCCGGGCTCGGCCCTGGAAGTACGTGGCCACCGCGAGGGACTCGAAGCCGGCCCGCTCGGCGTCGACCCGCATCCGTTCCAGGGTCTCGGCGTGCTCGGCCGGCGACGTGGGCGGCTCGCCGTGCACCAGCGCGTTGAGGGCGCGGGCGGCCAGCACCCACTCGCCCGCCTCCTCTGCCTCGTCGACGAGGGTGGACAGGATCTTCCGGCCGTCGGCGGCGGTCTGCGGGCGCTCGGTGAGCGTCGAGCCCTTCTCGATCAGCGCGGCCAGGCGTACGGCCGGCAGGTCGAACTCGTCCGCCAGGGCCAGTGCACGGTCGGACCAGAGCAGCGCGGCGTCGAGGTCGTCGCGCAGGTACGAGGACTGCGCGATCGCGGCCATCGCCCGCGCCTGGTCGGCGCCGGGCGGAAGCTGCGCGATCAGGGTTCCGATGTCGTGGGTCAGCGCGCGCATCTCGTCGGTCTCGCGGGACTCCCACGCGATCCGGACCAGGAGATACAGCGACTCGGCCCGGTCGGTGGTGGTGCCGGCGAGGTCACGCCAGCGCCGCCCGTACCGCAGGGCGTCGTCCAGCAGCCCGGCCAGCCACGCCGCTCGGGCGGCGGAGGCGAGCAGGTCGGTGTCGTCGGGCACCTCGTCGAGGCCCATCTCGGCCAACTGCAGGGCCTGGTAGGCGGAGCCGATGGAGAGGTACAGCGCGGTGCCGCGGCGGGCCGCGGCGATCATGTCGTCGTACCGACCGGCGCCGCGGGCGTGGTGTGCCACCATCGCCGGGTCGGAGGCACCACCACCCAGGAGTACGTCGAGCGCCGCTTCGTGCAGCCGGCGGCGCTGCCGGCCGAGCATCTGGTCGGCGATCGCCTCGCGTACCAGGGCGTGCCGGAACGCGAACTCGTCGTCGCCGGACTCGACCAGGACGCCCCGGGTGACCAGGTCGCGCAGCACGGTGATGAGTTCGTCCTCACCGGCACCGGTCACCTCGGCGAGCAGGTCGAACGGGATGCGGTGGCCGAGCACGGTGGCCGCCTCGACAATGCGGTGGCTGACCGGGTCGAGGTCGTCGACCTGCCGGCGTAGCACGTCGGCGAGGCTCCACGGCAGCGGTTGCTCGACCATCGCCTCCACGTCGTACCCGGGCAGCGCGCGCAGCAGCTCCTCCAGGAAGAACGGGTTGCCGCCGGTGCGGTGGTGCAGCGCCGCCGCGGCGCGCAGCGGCGCCGGAGCGCCGGTGGCCGCCGCCAGCAACGCCGCCGTCTGCGCGGGGGTGAGGCGATCCAGGCGTACGTGGGTGACGGTGTGCCGGCGTTCCATCCGGGCCAGCAGGCCGGCGACCGGCTGACGTCGGGTCACCTCGTCCGGCCGGTACGTCCCGATGAGCAGCCTCGGCCCGCGTTGGTCGGCGATCCGCTCGAACAGCGCCGCGCTCTCCGAGTCGGCCCAGTGCAGGTCTTCGAAGACGATGACCGCGGGGGAGTCACCGATCAGGTCGGACAGGATGGCGAGGCCCGTGTGCAGGCGTTCGACCGGGCTGCGCTGCGGGTCCGCGAGGGCCGCGAGCTGCTCCTCGTCGATCTCCGGGCGCCCGTCGATGGCGTCCAGGAGCACCTCGTACGGGCGGGACAGCGAGCCGGGTTCCGCCTGGCCGACCAGCACCACGGTTTCCGCCGGCACGGTTGTCAGCAGCTCGTGCACCAGTCGGGTCTTTCCGATGCCCGGCTCGCCCGCGATGATCGCGACCGCCGGCTCACGCGCCGAAGCGAGCTGCGCCAGCCGGCGCAGCTCGCTTTCCCGCCCGATCATCACCGGGCTGGCACCGCCGCGGATGGTTCGCACGAGGCCAGGGTACCGGTGGGCTGTCCGCGGACCGGGGCCTTACGGGCCCGGCGGACCCGGCGGGCGCTGCTGAGCAGGCGCCCTCGGTCGGCCTCGGCGATCAACTCACGGCGACGGTCGTTCGCCAGAACCAACATCGTGTCTGGGTGCATCAACATGGCTTGCCTCCTTGTCAACCGCTGATGGATCAATCGTCGGTTGACGAGGGTGTCGACACATCGGAAGTGCTTACCTATCTTCGCCGGCCAGGCGGCCTTAGCCGAGTGCTCGGCGGGCCTAGGCATACCTAGACCGATGCCGGTTGCTCGGGCGTGCGGGCTGCCGAGGGCCACCTCGGTCACCTTCGGCTGACAGGATGACTGCGGATCGTGGCCGAAGGGGGTGCCCCCGGCTGGGTGAGGAGGTCGGCTCAGGCGTCGGTGTCGTCGAAGACGGTGTCGTCGAATGGTGCTTCGGGGAAGGTCGAGCCGTACCTGCCGCCGAAGGTGTGACGGGCGTGGGTGCGCATGCGCGGTCCGTACGTGGGGTCGGTCGCGAGTGCCGTGTAGCCGTCTTTCGGCATTGCGAGGAGTCCGGCGGTGTCGGCCAGGTAGGCGTCGAAGCCCGGGTACATCAGTTCGATACACGGCAGGTCGTCGACGTCCAGGGCGAGCACCGGGTACTCGCCGGTCTCGTCGGGTTCGGTCACGGCGAACACCCGGCGGGAGTCGGAACCTCCGGGCAGCAGGAAACATTCGCCGAACCGAGCGGAGACCGGGCGGTAGAGCGTGGCCCATGGTTCGCCGTACTCGGTGGCGGCCAGGTCGCCGAGTGGACGCGGCGTCAGCCGGTGGCTGCCGTCCGGCGGGAACCAGCCGAAGCGGGTGAGCAGGCTCGTGTCGTACGCCAGCCAGCGCCGCAGGCTCGGCGGTAGCGGTCGGCCGCTGGGGAACCTCATACTGGCCAGCACATCGGTCGGCACCGGGGTGGGTGGGCCGTCCAGCCAGGAGCCCGCCCACGGTGCATGGTCCAGGACCAGGTGGTCGGGCTTTGCCGAGACCGACGCGATGACCCGCTCGACCAGGGCCACGCCGTGCTCGGGGCTGCCTGCCTCGGAGGCGCCGATTCGATCGGTGGGGTGTGACACGCTGACTGATCCCTCCGGCTTCGACATCGCTGCGAGTGGAGGTTAGCGAGCCAGTCAACCGCGACCGCCCCGACGTGCGCCACCCGCGCACTGTCGGAGAGCGAGCAACAGGCCCGCTACCAGGTCGACCTGGAGCGGCTACTGGACGAGATCGCGTTTCCGGTGCTGCACAAGTACGGCGTGCGTACGGAGTGGGACCGCAAGCAGTCCACGCGGATCCGGGTCACCGGCGCCCACTGGTACGTGCCGTTGGTCTGACGCGTACCTTCCGTGCTGGCCGACTCGAAGCTGCTCACCCCGGCCGTGGTCCTGGCTCTGTCAGCCGAGGCCCGGTCTTCGGGACGATCCGGGTCAGGTGTCCAGGTCGGAGTGGGCGTCGTGGGATGGGCGGTCAGAGGTAGTCGACCCCGGTCAGGTTCGCCGCGACGGACCACAGGCGCTTGCCGACGGTCGGATCGGCGGCCTCGGTGCTGGGCCGGACCTCGGTGACCCGGCCGCGCAGCTCCAGGAAACCGGACGGTCCGAAGAACTCGCCGCCGCGCAGGGCGGGTGCGGTCGCGGCGTGCAGCTGCGGTAGGGCGCCGCGCTCGACTGGCTGGGTGACCAGCAGGCCCGCATGCGCCAGGATGCGCCCGGGTAGACCGCGGTCCTGCCAGGCGCGCGGGGTCAGGTTGGTGCGGGAGAGGCCGGGATGCGCGAGCACGCTGACGACCGGCGAGCCGATGACCCGCAGCCGGCGGTCCAGTTCCAGGCCGAAGACCGTGCTGGCGAGCTTGGAAACGCCGTACGCGCGGGCGGCGTTGTAGTCACGCCGGGACATGAGGTCGTCGAAGTCGAGGTGGGCGTTCTTGTGGGTGACCGAGCTGAGGTTGACCACCCGGGGCGCCCGCGCCGCGGCGAGGTTGTCGAGCAGCAGCCCGGTGAGGGCGAAGTGGCCCAGCATGTTGGTGCCCAGGTGCAGTTCGAAACCGTCGGCGGTGGTGCGGCGTTTGCCGAGCAGCACCACGCCGGCATTGTTGACCAGCAGGTCGATGGTCGGGTGGTCGGCGGCCAGCTTGGCGGCGAAGGCGCGTACCGAGGCGAGCGAGGCCAGGTCCAGCTTCCGAACCTCCACGTCACCGCCGATGTTCCGGGCAGCCTCGTCGCCGGCCGTGCCGTCGCGGACAGCGAGGACGACGTGGGCTCCGGCGCGGGCCAGTTCTGTGGCGGTGATCAGGCCGAGGCCCGAGTTCGCGCCGGTCACGACGGCCACCCGGCCGTGTTGGTCAGGGATGTTCGTGGTCATGCGGCGACGCTAGGGGCGCGGCGACGCGGTCCGGTCGTACCGGTTTGCCTAGGACTGGCGGACCTACCTTCGCCGCCACCGACCGCTGCACACTTGCCCCATGGCCGACATCCATCCGTACGCCCGTGAGTTGGGTGATTTCCTGCGCGCCCGCCGCAGCCGGCTACGCCCGCAGGACATGGGCCTGGAGCCGGGCGGTCGGCGCAGGGTGACGGGGCTACGGCGCGAGGAACTGGCCCTGCTGGCCGGGCTGAGCACCGACTACTACCAGCGGATGGAACAGGGTCGGGAGGTGCGGCCGTCAGACACGGTCCTGGACGCGCTTGCCCGCGCACTCGATCTCGATCCGGAGGAGCGCCGGCACCTGTTCACACTGGCCCGTGCGGCCCGCCGGCCGGTGCCTACCCGGGTGCGCCCGGATCCGGAGCGGGTGCCGGACAGCACCCGGCGGCTGCTGCACGTGATGGGCGCCCCGGCGCTGGTGCTCGGCCGGCACCTCGACCTGCTCGCCTGGAACCATCTGGCGCAGGCATTGCTCGGCGACCCGGACACCTACCCGGTCGACCGGCTCAACATGCTCCTGCTGATGTTCGACGACACGCAGACCGGCGCGCGGCGGTGCCTGGACTGGGAACAGCAGGCCCTGGAGTACATCGGCATGATGCGCGCCGCGGTCGCCACCGACCCCACCCACCCGCGCGCCACCGCGATCGTCGGCGAGTTGAGCATCCGCAGCGCCGACTTCCGCCGGCTGTGGGCCCGACACGACGTGCGGGAATCGGTCAGCGGCACGAAGACCTTCCGGGTCCCCGAGGTCGGCGACATCGTCCTGGACTGGGACACGTACCCGTTGCCCGGCAACCCTGGGCCGATGATGCTGGTGTTCACCGCCGAACCGGGCAGTGCGGACGCCGACCGCCTCCAGTTGCTGGCATCCCTGCATGCCACCCGGGTCGGGACGGTGTCGGAGCGGGGCAACCCGCGGCGAGAGCCTCGACGAGTCGCGGGATCAGGGTGAGTTCCTGCCGTCAATTGCGCGCCGAACGCCGGCACCGTGTCCACCGTCCCAGCGTACGGTTGCCGCCGCCGTCATCTTCGTGGCAGGGCGCGGGCTTCGTCTCGTGGGTCTGACGGGCGGGGCGGCTGTTCATCCGTGGTCTGGACCTGGTGGGGCGGTGTCGTTCGAGGTCGTTCCGGGTTTGGTGTGGAGGACTTCGCGGGCCTGTTCGGCGGCCTGGGTGATCTTTTCGCTGATGAAGTCGAGGAAGCGGGCGATGTTCTCCAGGCGGGTGGCGGCGGGGGTGTGGGGGCCGAGGATGGCGACGCCTCGGCGTGCGGTTTCGACGAGCTGGTCGTTGGCTCGGGCGCTGGCGATCGTCGCCTGGTAGAAGAGTTCGTCGTCGACGACGTAGCGGTCGCGGCGGCGTTCGTCGCGTTCTCGGCGTACCAGGCTCTGGCTCTCCAGGAAGGCGATCGCCTTGGAGATGGACGCCGGGCTGACCTGGAGTCGCGTAGCGAGTCCGGACGCGGTGAGGCTGCCCGCGTCGGTGGTGTACAGGCAGGTCAGCACCCTGGCTGCCATCTTGTTCAGGCCTGAGGCCATGAGGACGGTGGTGAACGTCTCCTCGTACTCGGCCACGGCCTCGGCGTCGCGTCCGTGTGGCAGGGTGACCGACTCCGCCCCTCGGGAGGAGGCGGGCCGACGCCGGTGAGCCCGGCGTTCGGTGGCACGGTGGGCCAGGTCGGCGCGGTAGGCGGTGGGCCCGCCGTTGCGCATCACCTCGCGCGTGACCGTCGAGGTGGGACGGTCGAGGCGTCGGGCGATCTCGGCGTACGGGAGGCTGTCGGCCAGCCCCAACGCGATCTGCTGGCGTTCCTGCTGGGTGAGTCTGCCTCCCGGCATCGCGTTCTCCCTGGTGATCCTTCGTGGCGGTCCCTGATCCTCGCACTATAGCGTTCACCTCCAGTTCATTGCAATGGACAGGTCGGCCCGCGTTGCGTTGTTCTCAGCATCATTGCAACAGTTTCTAGCCCTCTGCCTGCACAAACAGAGGGTCGAAGCAACAAGCCTGTTGCCGGGAAATGGAAAGCAACGTAGCGTTTCCAATGTCAGAAACAAACGAACGAGCACGGGAGAGCACCATGCAGAAGTTCGACACCCCCGCCCCGATCTCCGCCGTCCTGGACATCCCCGCCGGACGCGTTCAGTTCATCGCCGCAGACCGCGCCGACACCACCGTCGAGGTCCTGCCCGCCGACCCCACCAAGAGCCGCGACGCCAAGACCGCCGAGCGGACCACCGTCGCCTACGCCGACGGCGTCCTGCGGATCACGGCCTCGACCTCCGGCAGCCAGCTCGTCGGCCCCTCCGGATCCATCGAGGTGACCGTCCAGCTACCTGCCGACTCCCGGATCGAGGCCAAGACCGCCAGCGCCGAACTCCGCGGCGTCGGACGCCTCGGTGACATCGTCTTCGAAGGCGCGTACCGCCAGATCAAGATCGACGAGGCCGCGAGCGTGCGCCTCACCGCGATCGACGGCGACGTCGAGGTCGGACGGCTCAACGGCCCCGCGCAGATCAGCACCGCGAGGGGCGACATCCGGATCACCGAGGCCGTACGCGGAACGGTCGTGCTCCGTACCCAGTCCGGCGACATCTCGGTCGACGCCGCTGCCGGCGTCTCGGCGGCCCTGGACGCCGGCACCGACCACGGCCGCATCAGCAACTCCCTCAAGAACGACGGCACCGCCGAACTCGACATCCGCGCCACCACCGCCCACGGCGACATCACCGCCCGCAGCCTCTGAAACAGCAGGACCGGGACCTAAGGGTCTGAAAGTCGTACGAGACGCCCGACACGACCAGGAGTGAAACCATGACGGAGAACAGCACCTCCTCGGACAGCTCGAAGTGGACCGGCATGATGCCGGTCGACGACACGGCCCTGGCCGTCACCGACACCGGCGGTCCCGGTGTCCCGGTGGTCTACCTCAACGGCCAGTTCGCCACCCAGGGGTACTGGCGGCGGGTCATCGCCGAACTGGGTACGGGGTGGCGGCACATCACCTACGACGAGCGGGCCCGTGGCAGATCGAGGCGCTCGGCCGACTATTCCTTCGACGCGGCCCTCCGGGACGTCGACGCCGTTCTTGCGGCCCGGGGCGTGGACCGGGCCGTGGTGGTGGGCTGGTCCTACGGTGCGGTCGTCGCGGCGCACTGGGCCAACCGGAACCCCGAGCGCGCCCTGGGCGCGGTCCTGGTCGACGGCGCTTTCCCGTACGACTGGCTCGACGACGCCATGGAACAACGGATCCGGAAGATGTTCCGGCGGATGAACTGGTTCCTACCCCTGCTGCGCCCGACGGGCCTGGCCCCGCGGATGAATCCCGAACAGATGGCGAACAGCAACATCGAACTCGGCAAACTCTCCCGCGAGCGTGAACTCGGCCCCGTGCTCGACGACATCACGGTCCCGACCCGGTACGTGGTCGCCTCGGGGACGTCGCTCGGCAGCCGCGGTGACGAGCAGGAGCGGATACGCACCAGCCTCGACACGGTGACCGTCCGCAACCCGAACATCCAGATCGGCGCGAAGGTCGCCAGCAACCACGGTGCGATCCTCAAGAAGGACTTCCCGGCCATCGCCAAGGCCGTACGCGACATCGCCGCCCTCGACCACGGGAGGCGCTGAAGACCCGCACACAACTGCCTGTCGTCGCCATCGTCGTCCAGTTCGACCGCGTCCGGATCGCGCAGCGGCCGTAGTCGCTCGCGCGGGACGGACGCGGTGGAGCTGGGTGTGTTCGGGCGGGAACGCTAAGCTGCCAGACACCACCTGCCGAACCGCTGCTTGAGGAGTCGAGCGTGCCGCAGAGTCGTAGCGTCCACGAGGCTGGTCGGTCCGGGTCGGGGATCGACACGACGGTCGCCCACAACGCCCGGATCTGGGACTACTGGCTGGGTGGCAAGGACAACTACCAGGTCGACCGGGAGGTGGGGGACCGGATCCGGGAGATGGTCCCGCACATCGATGCCGTGGCCCGCGCGGACCGAGCCTTTCTGGCCCGAGCCGCCCGTTTCCTGGCCGGGGAGGCGGGGATCCGACAGTTCCTCGACATCGGGACCGGCCTGCCTACCGCGAACAACACCCACGAGGTCGCCCAAGCGGTCGCTCCGGAGTCCCGCATCGTCTACGTCGACAACGATCCGCTGGTGCTGGTGCACGCCCGCGCGTTGCTGAACAGCAACGCCGAGGGCGCGACCGACTACGTCGAGGCGGACGTCCGCGACCCGGACACCATCCTGTCCCGGGCCCGGCAGACGCTGGACTTCGACCAGCCGATCGCGATCATGTTGTTGGGCGTCCTGAACTTCGTGCAGGACGACGGGCAGGTGCAGGCCATCGTGGACCGCCTGCTGGACGCCGTACCCTCCGGCAGTTACCTGGCGCTCACCCACCCGACGGTCGAACTCGGTGGCGAAGGAAACGTCGAGGCCATGGCGTACTACAACCAGCACGCCACTCCGCAGATCTGTGCCCGCGGCGGCGCGGAGATCACGCGGCTCGTCCGGCGGCTGGACCTGGTCGAGCCGGGCCTGGTGTCGTGTGCGGTGTGGCGGGCCGATCGCGACGAGGACGGCGCGCTGCCTGCGCAGGTGCCGCAGTACGGCGTGGTCGGGCGCAAGCCCTGAAGCCGCCCGGCGTCCGCACCCGGCACCGGCCTGCTCCGCCCAATCGGAGGGTCCATATGCTCACGCGGTGAACCTGGAACAGGTGCGGCAGTCATATGGGTCCGTCGCCGAGCTATACATCGAGCTGTTCGGTACAAGCCAGCAGGTACACGCCGACGACCTCGACTTCATCGGGCGACACCTGGCGGGCCGACCGGGCACCGTGCTCGACCTGGGCTGCGGGCCTGGCCACATCACCGATCACCTCCGTTCGCTGGGCGTCGACGCGACAGGAATCGACATGGTCCCCGAGTTCGTCGCCCATGCGAAGGCAGCCCACCCGAGCGGTAGCTACCAGCTCGGTTCGTTCGAAAGTCTCGCCGTTGCCGACCACTCCGTCGCCGGCATCCTGGCCTGGTACTCGCTGATCCATTTCACGCCGCAAGACCTCGACGGCGTGCTCGCCGAGTTCCGGCGAGCAATTGCCCCGAAGGGAACGTTGGTGGTTGGTTTCTTCGACGCCGACGAGGTCGCTGCCTTCGACCACAAGGTCGTGACCGCCTACCGTTGGCCCGTCGACGAGTTCTCCGAGCGACTGGCCCGAGCCGGTTTCACGGAGGTGGAGCGCCTCCAGCGGCCCAGCGAGGGGACCCATCGGCCACACGCCGTCATCGCGGCAGTCGCAACCGAACGGTGAACTGACTCGGCGTCGACGTACAAATCTTGATTTTCTAACTTGATTTCAAGATCATGGGGCTCGCGCGGTCCGGCAGGATTCGATGCGTCGTCGGCGCGGCCGGGTAAACTGCGCGTCGGCCGCTACTGGCGAGGGTGGAGCACCACCGGGGAACCGGCCGCGTGGAGAGTGTGGCGCCGTCCGCCTGGGCGCCTCCGGAAGCAGACGTCCTGCGATCGGAGGCACCCATGAACCTGCGTTACGGCCTGAACCCCCACCAGCGGCCCGCGACCGCGACACCGATCGATCCGATGCGGCAACCCTTCCGAGTCCTTCACGGCGACGCGTCCTACATCAATATCCTGGACGCGGCCGCCGCCTGGCAGCTCGTTAGTGAGGCCGCGAACGCCCTCGGCCGGCCCGCCGCGGCTTCCTTCAAACACGTCTCACCAGCGGGAGCTGCGGCGGCGGGTCCGATCGACGCCGTCATGGCCCGGACCTACGGGCTGGAGCCGACCACCGTCGGGGCGTCGACCAGTGCCTACGTCCGCGCACGAGACGCGGACCCGAAAAGCTCCTACGGTGACTTCGTCGCCGTGTCGGAGACCGTCGACGGGGAACTCGCCGATCTGCTGCGCCGGGTGGTCTCGGACGGCATCGTCGCCCCGGGATACGAGCCCGGAGTCGTGACCACGCTGTCGGCGAAGAAAGGAGGCCGCTTCCTCGTGCTGGAGGCTGACAGGGACTTCCGGCCACCATCGACGGAGACACGCGACGTGTACGGCCTGCGGCTCACCCAACCCCGAGACGACCTCACACTGACCCGCGACATGTTGTCCGACCCGCGGCTACCCGCATCAGCAGTGGACGACCTGCTGCTCGGCCTCGTCGTCGTCAGGTACACCCAATCGAACTCCGTGGCCTACCTCCGCGATGGGATGACGTTGGGAATCGGAGCTGGCCAACAGTCACGAGTGGACTGCACTCAGCTCGCTGGCGCCAAGGTCGACACCTGGTGGATGCGGCGCCACCCCGGAATTCGCACACTCGACGTGGGCCCCAGCACCAAAATCCAGGATCACGTCAATGAACAAATCCGCCGGACCGCCGCCGAGGACAAAACCCTCGACCTCGCCGATCGGAGCGGGTGGCTACGGCAGCTCGACCAGGTGGCATTCGTGTCCGACGGCGCACTCCCATTCGCCGACAACGTCGAACAAGCCAAACGACACGGCGTCCGCTACATCGCCGAGCCAGGTGATTCCATTCGATCCGCCGACGTGCTCGCCGAGTGTCAGCGCCACGGCATCACCCTCGTACGTACCGGCGTTCGCCTGTTCCGCCACTGACCTCCAGCCCAAACCACCGCACCCGGGTACGCTGCCGTTCGCTACGCCGCCATCGCCAGCCTGCGCTTTCCCGGAATCGGAGATGCGACCGGAGGAGCCGGATAAGGTGTTTAAATGGCGCAAACTGCGACACTTGTCCTGATCCATGGCGCCTGGCACGGGTCCTGGTGTTGGGAACGCCTACTGGCCGAACTAGCGGACCTCGACGTCAGGGTGGGTGTGCTGCCGAGCACCGGACCAGACCCGGCCAGGTTGGGTGACCTGCACGACGACGTGGTGGCGGTTCGGGCGACGCTGGCCGACATCGCCGGGCCGGTGGTGGTATGCGGACACTCGTACGGCGGAATTCCGGTCACGGAAGCCGCGGCCGGGCTGGACAACGTACGGCGGCTCGTCTACCTGTCCAGTCTCCCGCTCGATGCCGGTCAGTCCCTCTTCGACTTCACCGAACACGAATTCCCTCCGTTCTGGGACGTGCGCGGGGACGACGGATACTTCGACGTACGCGATCCCCGGACAACCCTCTATCAGGACGTCGAGCCCGCCGTCGCGGACGAGATGGTGCCGCGGCTCGGACACCAGGCGCTGGCTTCGGCGACCCAGCCGGTGACTCGGGCGGGTTGGCGGGAGATCGACAGCACCTACGTCGTCTGCGCGAAGGACGCGGCGTTTCCACTGCCAGGGCAGGAGGCGTTGGCCGCGCGATGCGGTTCCGTCCGGCGCCTCGACAGCGGGCACTCGCCGTTCTTCTCCCAGCCCGCGAAATTGGCGGAACTGCTGCGTGAAGAGCTGACCCGCGCCTGACGCCGGTAACAAGCCGCGGGCTGTCTTCCCGCTGTGCCGGCGATGCAATCCCGGCGGCGCCGTCCTCAGATGCTGTTCTCGGCGGCGTCGAGAAGGTGCCACAGCAGCGCGCTCAGGGCGCCGCCGGAAACGGTCGCGACGAGCAGCGCGGGCCATTCGCGCCAGAGGCGGTGCGTCGTGACGAGCCAGGCCAGGACGACGAGCGGAAGCACGATCCTGACCAGATTCGAGATGACCACGCCGAGGAGGAACTCCGTCTGGTGCGGGTCGGACACCGCCAGCAGTTGCCACGGTGGTACTACCGCGACCGCATGCCAGCCCTCACCGGACAGGAACCCAGTCGTGACCCCGGCAGCCAACGCTGCCCGCTTCACCCCGCCCACTCGTACGAGATAGCCGAGCAGACCGAGCGTCGGTCCTGCGACCACCGCACCGATCAGCCAGAGCGCGGTCATGATGGCGATGGAGCGCAGACCCTGCAGGTCGGCCGACGTGCCGTCGTCGAGGTAGGCGCCGCTCCATCGACGACTGACGAACACTACAAGCAGGTAGTAGAGCAGCGTGGCCAGCACCAACACGCCGGTGGCAGTGGCGGCGGCACGCCGGGGGCTCGCAGCGAAACGGCCGGTCAGGAAGGCTGCCGAACCCCATGCGAAGGCACTGCTGACGAGCGCGACCATGACCTGTCCGACGACACCCTCGACGGAGTCGGCGACGAACGCGAGCAGCCCCAGCAGGACCGCGACACCTGTCGCGACGATGGACGTACGGGTGCGGCGACGACCGTCTTCGGCAACGTCGGTCACGCCCAGATCATCGCATGGTGCCACCGGTCGACGGTCCGAGTCGAGCGGATGTCCCGACGGTCCGGGACATGGGCGCCTTTCATCCGGGACGAGACCGCCTCGAAGGTGATGGCTTCCATCGAGGAGATCGGGAGGTCTATCCACATGAGACGAAGGTGGACAAGGGTCGTTGTCGGGGGCGGCAGCGGGATGCGTAGATGGTCGCTGCGCGGGTTGGCAACGGTGCTGGTGGTGGCCGGCTGCATGACCGTCGCCGCCGGACCGGCCGCGGCCGAGCCGTACTGCGACCGGCCGAACCCGCCGCCGGCCTGCGACGGCCCGGAGGAGCCGCCGCCACCGCCGACCACACCTGACCTTTCCGTCCAGGGCGTGCGGCAGACCCCGTCGTTCGACGGCGTACGCGTCTGGGGCTGGGCGGCCGACGAGGACGCCCCGACCACGCCGCTGACCGTGAACATCACCATGGACGGGGTGCTCCGTCGTTCCCTGACGGCCAACCTGCCGTGGAGCGGCATCCCCGCCGGGTACGGGCCGTCACACGGCTTCGACGTGGTGCTGCCCACGACGGCCGCGCAACCCACGATCTGTGTGACCGCGGTCAACATCGGCAGTGGGATCAGCAAGACGACCTGCCGGACGGCCGACCACATCGTCGGTTTCGAGGCGAACGACATCCAGTACGACACCGAGCACGCGGTCATCACGGAGTCGGCACTGGACCAGCTCGACTTCCTGTCGATCCGTAACGACTCGACGGTGCAGCAGTCGACCGAGATCAGCGGAAACAAGACCAAGTCGGAGACCATCGGTTGGTCGAGCACCTACGGCGCCAAGGTGACGCTCAAGACGACGTTCAAGACCGGAATCCCGGTCCTCTTCGAGGGCAAGGTCGAGGTCACCGTCGAGGGCTCGTACAGCTACACGCACAACGGCTCGACGCAGCGGTCCCAGACCTTCAGCTGGCGACAGCCGGTCATCGTGCCGCCGCGCTCCATCATCGAGGCGTCGGTCGCGGTGACCACCGGCCGGATCAGGGTGGGGTACCAGTTGGTCGGTGAGCACGTCTACCACAGCGGCGCACGCGCCGCGGGCACAGTCGACGGGCTGTTCACCGGTGGCAACAGCGAGCGCCTGGAGGTCAAGCTGAAGCAGTTCAACCTGGACGGCACCCCGACCCTCGCGCCGGCACCGCAGCCGAGGGCCGCGATGCTCAAGATCGCGTAGGGATCGGTCCCGGCCGACGTCACAGCGCGACGAGCCCCGGTCGATCGACCGGGGCTCGTCGGTTGGTGCCTGTCAGACGAGGTCGAACCGGTCGAGCTCCATGACCTTGGTCCAGGCCGCGACGAAGTCGGCCACGAACTTGTCGCGGGCGTCCTCGCTGGCGTAGACCTCCGCGAGGGCTCGCAGCTGGGAGTTGGAGCCGAAGATGAGGTCGACCGCGGTGGCGGTCCACTTCACCTCGTCGGTGGCCAGGTCGCGGATCTCGTACACGTGCTCGTCGGACTCGGATGCCTTCCACCGGGTGCCGGGGGAGAGCAGATTGGTGAAGAAGTCGTTGGCGAGCACGCCGGGCCGGTCGGTGAGGACACCGTGCTGGGTTCCGCCGAAGTTCGCTCCGAGGGAGCGCAGGCCGCCGAGGAGCACGGTCATCTCGGGCGCGGACAGGCTGAGCATGTAGGCACGGTCGATGAGCAGCACCTCCGGCTGGGTCTTCTCGCCGGGACGCAGGTAGTTGCGGAACGCGTCGGCGCGCGGCTCGAGGACCCGGAAGGACTCGACGTCGGTCTGGTCCTGGGTGGCGTCGGTACGGCCCGGACGGAACGGCACGGTCACCTCGGTGCCGGCGTCACGTGCCGCCTTCTCCACGGCAGCCGAGCCGGCCAGCACGATCAGGTCGGCGATGGAGATCTGCGCGCCGCCGGCACCGTTGAACTCCCGCTGGATGCCCTCGAGGGTGTCCAGGACCGTGGCGAGCTGCTCGGGCTGGTTGACCTCCCAGCTGCGCTGGGGTTCGAGACGCAGCCGACCACCGTTGGCCCCGCCACGCTTGTCGGTGGACCGGAAGCTCGCGGCGGAGGCCCAGGCGGTCGAGACGAGCTGGGCGGTCGTCAGGCCGGACGCCAGGACCTTCGCCTTGAGCGCGGCAACGTCGGCGTCACCCACGAGCGCGGTGTCGACGGCCGGCACCGGGTCCTGCCACAGCTGGGGCTCGGCGACCCACGGTCCGAGGAAGCGGCTGACCGGACCCATGTCGCGGTGCAGCAGCTTGTACCAAGCCTTCGCGAAGGCCAACGCGAACTCGTCCGGGTTCTCCAGGAAACGGCGCGAGATCTTCTCGTACGTCGGGTCGAAGCGCAGCGACAGGTCGGTCGTGAGCATGGTCGGCTTGTGCTTCTTCGTCGGGTCGTAGGCGTCCGGGATGATCGCCTCGGCGTCCTTGGCGACCCACTGCTTGGCGCCACCGGGGCTCTTGACGAGTTCCCACTCGTACCCGAAGAGGATCTCGAAGAAGCGGTTGCTCCACTGCGTCGGCCGGTCGGTCCAGGTCACCTCGAGGCCGCTGGTGATCGTGTCACTGCCCTTGCCGCTGCCGTGGGTGCTCAGCCAGCCGAGGCCCTGCGCCTCGAGCGGGGCTCCCTCGGGCTCCGCGCCCACGTGGCCGTCGGCCACGCCGGCACCGTGGGTCTTGCCGAAGGTGTGACCGCCGGCGATGAGGGCGACGGTCTCCTCGTCGTTCATCGCCATCCGGCCGAAGGTCTCACGGATGAAGTGCGCCGCGGCCCGGAAGTCCCCACTGCCGCGAGGTCCCTCGGGGTTGACGTAGATGAGTCCCATCTCGGTCGCGCCGACGTCCTGCGCCATCTCCGCGTCGGAGACGTAGCGCTCGTCGCCGAGCCAGGCGTCCTCGGGACCCCAGAAGATCTCCTCGGGCTCCCACACGTCCGCGCGCCCGAAGCCGAAGCCGAAGGTCTTGAACCCCATCGACTCCAGGGCGACGTTGCCGGCGAGTACGAGCAGGTCGGCCCAGGAGACCTTCTGCCCGTACTTCTGCTTGACCGGCCAGAGCAGCCGGCGGGCCTTGTCGAGGTTGGCGTTGTCGGGCCAGCTGTTGAGCGGGGCGAAACGCTGACCGCCGTCGCCGGCACCGCCGCGGCCGTCCTGGATACGGTACGTGCCGGCGGCGTGCCAGCTCATCCGGATCATCAGGCCGCCGTAGTGGCCGAAGTCGGCCGGCCACCAGTCCTGCGAGGTGGTGAGCACCTCGACGATGTCCTGCTTGAGGGCCTCGACGTCGAGCTTCTCGAACTCCTTGGCGTAGCTGAAGTCCTCCGCCAGCGGGTTGCCCTTGGACGAGTGGGCGTGCAACACCGAGAGGTCGAGCTGGTTGGGCCACCAGTCCCGGTTGGTGCGCGGACGACCGCCGGTCTTCGGGGTCGGCGAGTCGATCGCCGGGTTCTCGCTCTCGCTACCGTGCGCGGTCACCGAGTCGTGCGCGACCGGGCAGCCGGCTGCTGCCTCCTGGTCCACGCCCTGCGCACTCGAGGGACCGTTGTTCTGGGTGTCGCTCATTTGCTTCCTTCCGAGCTGGCGGATCACTGGGTCTTACGTTCGGCCGCGCAGTCGGGGCAGGTGCCCCAATAGACGACCTCCGCCTCGTCGACCAAAAAACCGTGGTCGTCGGAGGCGGTGAGACAGGGAGAGTGGCCGACAGCGCAGTCGATGTCGGCGATCGCACCGCAGGAGCGGCACACGACATGGTGGTGGTTGTCCGCGACGCGGGACTCGTAGCGGGCGGTCGCACCGGCAGGCTGGATGCGCCGGACCAGGCCGGCGTCGGTGAGTGCACGTAGTACGTCGTACACCGCTTGGTGGGAGACCGTGGGATGATCCGCCCGGACCAGCGCGATCACCGTGTCGGTGTCGACGTGCGGGTGGTCACGCAGCGCCGAGAGCACCGCCAACCGGGGCCGGGTCACGCGCAACGAGACGGCCCGCAGCTGCGTCTCGAAGTCGGACGTCACCCGAGGAACATAGCCCACTGATCTGGAACAGTTCAAGTTTGGCGCGACATGTCCCGACCCGTACCCTGGGCGGCTCCGCGTCCGGGGGTGATCGGTGTGGTCGGGGTCACGGCAACAGCGAGTACGCGTTCTCGCGGACAGGTGGATACCGACGTCACCCGACCGGGTTCCGGTACGAGTTCTCGGATCTGCGAGGAAGTCTCCCGTATTAGCGTTGTTTTGCGCGCCAGAGGGAGGACCAGAATTCCCTTGGTCGAATGGTCGCGTACCCCGATCGAGAGGATGCGGACCATGCACGACCTTTCTCGTCGTGAACTGCTCAAGGCGACGGCGGCCGTCGGCGCCGGGGCGGTCGTCCTCCCGGGCATCGTCACCGGAGGCACCCAGGCCATCGCCGACGACGGCCCGGGCTGGTCCCCTGGCGCGGAAAGCCCGCCCGCGACGCTGACCGGCCGCATCGTCCGTCCCCAGGACCCCGGGTACGCGAATGCGAGCCTCGGCTGGGATGAACTCTTCGTCCGATATCCGCTGGTGATCGTCTTCGCGCAGGAGACCCAGGACGTGGTCAACGCCCTCACCTGGGCGCGGCAGCACGACGTCGCGCTGCGGGTGCGCAGCGGTCGCCACAGCCTCGAGGGCTGGTCGAACGTGGACAACGGCATCGTGATCGACGTCAGCGAACTCAAGTCGGCGCGGATCGACACCGCCGCGCTCACCGCAACCGTCGGCGCCGGGCTGAATCAGCTGGAGGCGGTGACCACCCTGGGACAGTACGACCTCGCGGTGACCACCGGAACGGAGGGAACCGTGGGCCTGTCCGGTGCGACCCTCGGCGGCGGGTTCGGCTTCCTCACCCGCTACCTCGGCATGGCCTGCGACAACCTGATAGGGGCGGAGATCGTCGTCGCTTCGGGCGCCGACGGGGCGAAGGCGATCGAGGTGGACCTGAAGAACCATCCGGACCTGCTCTGGGCATTGCGCGGAGCGGGAAACGGCAACTTCGGGATCGTCACCTCGCTCACCTACCGGGTGACCCCGCTGCGGAGCGTCGCGTACCTGCAGGCGACCTGGGAAGGCCTCGACGACCTGCACGGGGTCTTCGACACCTGGCAGCGCACGGCACCGTTCGCCGACTACCGCCTCGGCACCCAGCTCGAGATCCACAAATCGCAGATCCTGCTGTTCGGGGTACTCGCGGACGGATCGGAGGCAGCGGCAAGGGAGTTGCTGGGACCGCTGCTGTCGATCGGCAACCCCGAGGTCACCGTGCAGACCGGGGGCTGGGGCGAGACCTATGCCGGATTCCAGATCCCGACCGAGGACGAGCCCGCGAACTGGAAGTTCTTCTCGCAGTTCACCAGTGAGCCGTTCCCGGAGGAGGCGATCGGCGTGATCCGTACGTTCATGGAGAACGCCCCCTCCGAGGACAGCAACTTCTTCACCCAGGCCTTCGGCACGGGCGCCCAGACGAGCGAACCCACCGGCGGTACGGCATTCCCGCATCGCGACGCCCTCTTCTATTCCGAACCCGGCGCCGGCTGGGGCACTCGGGGCGAGCCGGACAGCGGCGACGCCGTCACCCCGATCGCCCAGGCCTGGATCGCGGAGTTCAGCCAGGCACTGCGGCCCTACGTGAACGGCGCCTACGTCAACGTGCCGAACATCGGGATGGCGGAATGGGAAACCGCTTACTGGAGAGGCAACTTCGACCGGCTCCGCAAGATCAAGGCGAAGTACGACCCGCACAACGTCTTCCAGTACGAGCAGAGCATCCCACCCGCGTCATGCTGACTACGGTTTCCCTCGGCCCGGCCAGGTCCACTCCGCCACCCGGGGGTCGTCCTCGCCGTACCGGCGGGTGTGGTCGCGGCACTGCTGCCGCGCGTCGACCATCGCCTGACGCAGGTGGGCGGCTCTGGCGCCGAGGCCGGGAACCCGGTCGACGACATCGATGACGAGGTGGAAACGGTCGAGGTCGTTGAGCATCACCATGTCGAACGGGGTGGTGGTGGTCCCCTCCTCCTTGTAACCCCGTACGTGCAGGTTGCCGTGGTTGTTACGGCGGTAGGTGAGCCGGTGGATCAACCAGGGGTAACCGTGGTAGGCGAAGACGATCGGCTTGTCCCGGGTAAAGATGGTGTCGAACTCGGAGTCGGGCAACCCGTGCGGGTGCTCGCTCTCGGGTTGCAGCCGCATCAGGTCGACGACGTTGACCACCCGCACCTTCAGCTCCGGTAGGTGCTGGCGCAGGAGGTCCGCCGCGGCCAGGGTCTCCAGGGTCGGTACGTCGCCCGCGCAGCCGAGCACCACGTCCGGCTCGGCGCCCTCGTCGCTGCTGGCCCAGTCCCAGATCCCGACTCCCCGCTGGCAGTGCAACACCGCCTGTTCCATGGTGAGCCAGCTCGGTCCCGGCTGTTTGCCGGCGATCACCACGTTGATGTAGTGCCGACTGCGCAGGCAGTGGTCCATCGTCGAGAGCAGGGTGTTGGCGTCCGGCGGCAGGTAGACCCGTACGACCTCGGCCTTCTTGTTCACCACGTGGTCGATGAAGCCGGGGTCCTGGTGCGAGAAGCCGTTGTGGTCCTGGCGCCAGACGTGACTGGACAGGAGGTAGTTGAGCGAGGCGACGGGGCGTCGCCAGGGGATGTCGCGGGTGACCTTCAACCACTTGGCGTGCTGGTTGACCATGGAGTCGACGACGTGGATGAAGGCTTCGTAGCTGGTGAAGATGCCGTGCCGGCCGGTGAGCAGGTAACCCTCCAGCCAGCCCTGGCACAGGTGCTCGGAGAGCACCTCCATGACCCGGCCGTCGGGCGAGAGATGCTCGTCGCCGGCGTGGCGGGCGGCGGTGAACGCCCGGTCGGTCACCTCGAACGCGGCACCGAGCCGGTTCGAGGCCACCTCGTCGGGACCGAACAACCGGAACCGGTCCGGGTTCGCGGTGATCACGTCGCGTACCCAGGTGCCGAGCACCCGCGCCGCCTCGCTGACCGGCTGCCCCGCCGTGGTGACCGGCACGGCGTACTCGCGGAAGTCGGGCAGCACCAGGTCCCGCAGCAGCTCACCGCCGTTGGCGTGCGGGTTCGCGCTCATCCGTCGGGTCCCCGTCGGCGCCAGCGCCCTGAGTTCCGCCACCGGCGCACCGGTGGCGTCGAACAGTTCCTCCGGCCGGTAGCCGCGCAGCCACCGCTCCAGTTGGGCCAGGTGCTCCGGGTTCTCCCGGGTGCCGGCCAGCGGCACCTGGTGGGCCCGGAAGGTGCCCTCGACCGCGATCCCGTCGACCTCGCGCGGACCGGTCCAGCCCTTCGGCGTACGCAGGACGATCATCGGCCAGCGGGGGCGGTCGCCGTCGCCGGTGCCCCGGGCGTGCGCCTGGATCGCCTGGATCTCGTCGAGCGCCCGGTCCATCGCCGCCGCGAGCAGCTGGTGCACCCGTACCGGATCGTCGCCCGCCACGACGTGCGGCTCGTAGCCGAAGCCGCGCATCATCGACACGAGATCGCTCTCGGGGATCCGGTCGAGCACCGTCGGGTTCGCGATCTTCCAGCCGTTGAGGTGCAGGATCGGCAGCACCGCCCCGTCCCGGGCCGGGTTGAGGAAGACGTTCGACAGCCAGCTCGCGGCCAGCGGACCGGTCTCGGCCTCACCGTCGCCGACGACGCAGAAGACCACCAGGTCGGGATTGTCGAAGGCGGCGCCGTACGCGTGCATCAGCGAATAACCCAGCTCACCGCCCTCGTGGATCGACCCGGGAACCTCCGGTGCGACGTGACTGGGGATGCCGCCGGGGAACGAGAACTGGCGGAACAACCGGGCCATGCCCGCCTCGTCGCGGCTCACCGACGGATACCGCTCGCTGTACGTGCCCTCCAGCCAGGCGTTCGCCACCAGCGCCGGGCCGCCGTGACCGGGTCCCGTGACGTAGATGGCGTCCAGGTCCCGGTTCACGATCTGCCGGTTGGCGTGCGCGTAGATCAGGCTCAGGCCGGGGCTGGTGCCCCAGTGTCCGAGCAGCCGTGGCTTGATCTGCTCGGCCCGCAGCGGCTCGCGCAGCAGCGGGTTCTCCATCAGGTAGATCTGCCCGACCGTCAGGTAGTTCGCCGCACGCCAGTACGCGTCCAGCCGGCGCAGTTCGTCTTCGGTCAGCGGACCCTGTACTGCCGCTTCGGTCAAGGTGCTCATGCTGGTAGGTCTCCCGTCACATGCCGCCTTGTGCAGTGGACACGACCACGTCTTCCTCGGCCGCGACAACCATGCTGGCCCGGATCGGTGGGGCCGGACAGGGCCGTAGGTCCCGAGCGAGCGGGGCGGCCGGCCGGCCACCGCCGGGCGAGCCGTCAGGCGATGCCGGTCGGATGCGCCGGCCACGGACCGAGCACCAGTGCGGTGTCGTCGAAGTCGAAGCCCAGCTCGTTGGCCAGTTCGACCACCCCGCTGACCTGGGCGGCGAGCCGTCCGGCGAGTTCCACGGAGGTACGGCGGTCCAACTGACCGACCATGCGTACGACACCGTCGTCCACCGTCACCTGCACCGTCCCCTCCCGTACGGCGAGGACCCGTTGCAGCACCTCCCGCACGACGTCCTGCCGGATGTCGGCGTCCGGGCGCAGGTGCACCCGCAACAGGTCGCCCCGGGTCACGATGCCGACCAACCGGCCCAGGTCGTCGACCACCGGGAGTCGTTTGACGTGCTCGCGGTCCATCAGCTTCGCCGCCGCGGCCACCGGGGTGCGGGTGTACGCGGTGATCGCGGGCGCCGTCATCAGGTCCCTGGCGACGGCCGCGTCGGCCTTCACCCGGGCGTCGTGGCGACGGCGGCTCTCGAACAGCCGCCGCTCGTGCGGCTCGCCGACCAGCTCGACCTTGTGCAGCAGGTCGGCCTGGGAGACCACGCCCAGCACCCGGTCGAAGTCGTCCACCACCGGCACGGCACTGACGCGCCGGCCGGTCACCACGTCGATGATCTCCCGGTACGGGGTCTGCTCCCGAACCGTTGCGACGTCCGTTGTCATCACGTCGCCTATCTGCCATGCCCTCATGTCGGATCTCCTTCCTCCGCTCAACGTACGAGCGCAGGGGCCGACACCGTCAGGGCCGGAGGACCGGTGCGGTAGGGACCTGTGGCATCAGCCGTCCCGTCGGCTCAACACCACCTTGAGCGCGCCGCTCTGCCCGGGCCGGGAGAATTCGTCGTACGCGTGCATGATCTCGTCGAGCGGAAACCGGTGGGTGACCAGGTCGCCCACGTCGAACTGCCCCCCGGCGAGCATCCCCAGCAGCACCGGGATGGTTTTGGTGTCGACCAGTCCGGTGGTGATGGTGACGTCGCGCGCCCAGAGTTGTTCCAGGTGCAGGGTGGCCGGCGTGCCGTGCACGCCGATGTTGGCGACCCGGCCCACCGGTCGCACCAGGGTGGTGCAGAGCTCGAACGCCTCAGGTGCCCCGACCGCCTCCATGACCACGTCGGCGCCGAGCCCGCCGGTGACCGACCGCACCACCTTCTGCGGATCGTCGTCGGGGGACACCGTGATGTCCGCGCCGAACTGCCGGGCGGCCTGAAGTCGGCGGTCGGCCTTGTCGATGGCGATGATGTGGGCGGGGGAGTAGAGGCGGGCGGTCAGGATGGCGGCGAGCCCGATCGGACCCATTCCGACGATGACGACGGTGTCGCCCGGCCGTACCTGCCCGTTGAGCACCCCGACCTCGTACGAGGTCGGCAGGATGTCGGCGAGCAGGACGGCGGCCTCGTCGGTGACGGCCTCCGGCAGCGGGTACGTGGACAGGTCGGCGAACGGGATCCGGGCGTACTCGGCCTGTACGCCGTCCACCAGGTGACCCAGCAGCCAACCACCGCCGCCGGTGCACTGGCCGTAGCTGCCCGAGCGGCAGTAGCGGCAGCGCCCACAGGCGGAGATGCACGAGGCGAGGACCCGGTCACCGGGACGTACCGTGGTCACGGCGGCACCGACCTCCATCACCGTGCCCACCGCCTCGTGGCCGAGGATCCGCCCTGGCTGTACCTCGGGGACGGCGCCGCCGAGGATGTGCAGGTCGGTCCCGCAGATGCTGACCGTATCGACCCGGATGACCGCGTCGGTAGGGTCGGCGACCTGCGGATCCGGTGCCGTCGTCCAGCTGTGTTCTCCCGGCCCGCCGTAAACGAGTGCCTTCATCACCGTGCCTCCCTCGCCCCGCCGACGCCGGGACTCGTCCAGATCGTCCCAATCGCGGTGTCGGTGTGCTCGGGAACGCCGAAAATCCGCCAGCCGTTCCGGCCGCACGGCCGGCATCACCGGCGGCGGGCATAGGCGCCCGTTGCGCTCAGGTGGCGGTTGACGGTCGCCTGACCTCGTCCGGCTCCCGGTCAGGCCGCAGCCCCCGCCAGGACGCGTGCCGGAGCCGCCCGTCCGGCGTGACCGTCCGGTAGACCACCTCACCGACCAGGCGCGGTTCGACCCAGCGGGCGTTCTTCGCCTCCGCCGACGGTACCGGTGCGGCGAACGGTGCCCGGTCCCGCTCCAGCCGACGCAGACGCTCGCCGAGGTCCTGCAACACGGCGTCGGTGAAACCCGTACCGACACCGCCGACGTAGACCAGGCCGGCCGGCTCGTTGATCCCGAGCAGCAGTGAACCGACGAGGCCGGCACGTCGTCCGGCGCCGGGCTTGTACCCGGCGACGACCACCTCCGTCGTCTGGATCAGCGCGGTCTTGCGCCAGGCCGGCGACCGCCTGCCGGGCTGGTACGAGGAGTCGACCCGTTTCGAGACGACCCCTTCGAGCCCGCGTTCCCGCGCCGTGGCCATCACCGACTCCGGATCGTGGTCGAACACCGGGGGAACCGCCACCTGTTGGTCCGCCAGGCCGAGTTCCTCCAACGCTGCCCGGCGCTGCGACCACGGCTGGTCGACCAGCCGGGTTCGGCCCAGCCGCAGCAGGTCGAACACCAGATACCGCACCGGGGCCGAAGCGATCAGGGACGCACTCGGCGCCTGCACGTGCATCCGGCGTTGCAGTGCCGAGAAGCTCGGCGCACCGCGCCGGTCGAGGGTGACTAACTCGCCGTCCAGCACCCCGGTCCGCCCACCGAGCAGCGACGGCAGCACCGCGATCTCGGGGTACGCCGAGGTGATGTCCCGGTCGTTGCGGGAGAACAGGCGCAGTCGCCCACCACGCTCGGCGTACGCGACCGCGCGTACCCCGTCCCACTTGAACTCGTACGCCCAGCCCGGCTCTGCCGGCAGGTCGCCGGCACTGGCCAGCATCGGCCGGATCAGCGTCGGCTGCCCCGTCGTGTCCACCAACCGAGTTTGGTCCAGCACGCACCCGCACGGGGTGGCTTTGCGGCAAGGGGCCGGGGCAGGGCGGCCCGGGGTCGGCTGGGCGCCGGTCAGGATGACCCCTATGCTCGGCATGTGACGATTCAGCGGATGGACCATGTCGGCATCGTCGTCGACGACCTTGACGCCGCCGTCGCGTTCTTCGTCGAGCTCGGCCTGGAGGTGGAGGTCGAGATGCCGGTCGAGGGACGTTGGGTGGACCAGGTCGTCGGCATCGACGACGTCCGGGTCGACATCGCCATGATGCGGACCCCGGACGGCCACAGCCGGCTCGAGCTGACCAAGTTCCGAACGCCGACGGCGATCAGCGCCGAGCCGAGCGTCGCGCCGCCGAACACGCTGGGTCTACGTCGCATCATGTTCGCCGTCGAGGACATCGACGACGTCGTCGCCCGCCTGCGCGCCCACGGCGCCGAACTCGTCGGCGAGCTGGCGCAGTACGAGGACAAGTATCGGCTCTGTTACGTCCGCGGCCCCGAGGGCATCATCGTCGCACTCGCCGAACAGCTCGGCTGAAGGCTGCCGGAGAGGCCGTTCCGTGTCGAGGCAGCGACCTGGCTTCTACCGGGGCTGACGACGCTCGACCCGCAAGCAGGCGAACCGGTTGGAAAAGAAGGACAACAGCGAATGAGTTTCGAGGACAGTGTGCGCGCCACCTTCCGTCGCGGCGACAGCGACGCGGTGTTGCGGATGGCACAGGCCGAGGTCGAGCGGGCGCGTTCGGCCGGTGAGCCGGCCGGTGAGGTGGAAGGGCTCTACGCCATGGCACGCGTCGCCATCCGCGGCGACGACCTGCGTCGTGCCGAGGAACTGGCCACCGAGGCGCTGGAGGTCGCGGTACGGGCCGGCGACAAGCGGTTGGAAGAGCGTCCGCGGCACGTGCTCGCCGCCGTGGCCCGGGTGTCCGGCGACTACCCGAGGGCCCGTGACCTCTATCTCGCCAACATCGAACTCAACCAGGCGCTGGGACAGCCGGAGATGGTGAACTCCGAGTACCACAACCTGGCCTTCACCGAGCTGCATCTCGGCAACCTCGACCGCGCCCGTGAGCTGTTCGAGGCTGGTCGCGAGCGGGTGTTCTCCGAGGGATACGACTCGTTCGTCCCGTACCTGTGTGTTGCCGCCGCAGCACTGGCCTCGGCCGAAGGGGATCACCCACTCACCGCGCGGATGATCGGGCTGACCGACAGCGCCTACGCCGCCATCGGCCAGGTGCCAGATCCGGACGACGCCCTGGAACTGTCGGCCGCGCGTACCGGTGCCGTCGACGCGCTCGGCGAGGAGCACTTCGCGCGGGAGTACGCGGCCGGCGCGGCCCAGACGCCCGCCGAGGCGTTCGGCTTCGGCTCGGTCGTCAAGGACTAGCTCGCACTCGCGGATACGCACGCTCGCCGTCCTCGACAGGTGGAATCGGATTGCTAGCTTCGTAACGGGCACCTGGGCGAGGGAGAGCCGGTGACGGAGCGTCTGACGGTCGATATCGACATGGACGGGCAGGCCACCATCTCGTCGTCCGGTGACGCGGCCACCGTGACCCAGCGGCTGGTGTGGCCGCTGGAGGATGACGCGCTCGAGGAGCTGCGCTGGTATCTCGAGGACTACCTGCGCCTTCCCTACGGTGGCAACGCGGAGCGCGGTGCACGGGTGACCGAGGCCCTGGCCGGCTGGGGCGAGTTGCTGTTCGCGGCGTTGTTCGGCCCTGAGCCGGCGGGCGGGCTATACCGCCGCGTCCGCGCCGAGGATCTGCCGCTGGAGATCGTGGTGCAATCGGCGGACCCCCTGTGGCTCGGGCTGCCGTGGGAGCTGATGCGGGATCCGGCGCGTGATCGTGCGATGGCACTCGACGGGATCACGATCACCCGGCGTACCCCTGCCGCGGCCGACGCGGTGCCGTACGCCGGGGGCGGCCGGCGCCTGCGCGTCCTGATGGTGGTCTCCCGACCGCGCGGCGCCGACGACGTCGGTTTCCGCATGGTGTCCCGTCCGCTACTGGAGCAGCTCGACGCCGTACGCGGCGCGGTCGACCTGGTCGTCCTGCGCCCGCCGACCCTCGACCGGCTCCGCGAGGCGCTGGCCGAGGCGGCTACGGCCGGCGAGCCGTTCCAGATCGTCCACTTCGACGGGCACGGGGCCATGGTGCGGACGGACGGTGATCCTGCTTCGGCCGCCGTACAGGGTGTGCTCGTGTTCGAGCGCCCGGCCGGTGGGCCACACCGTGTCCCGGCCGAGGCGATCGGTCCGCTGCTCGCCGGGGCGGGCGTATCCGTCGTGGTGTTGAACGCCTGCCAGTCCGGTGCCCTCGGCACGCAGCTGGAGGCGACCGTCGCGACCCGCTTGGTGCGCGAGGGCGTGACGGCCGTCGTCGCGATGGCATATTCGGCGTACGCGGCGGCGATGGCCGAGTTCATGGCCGCGTTCTACGAACGCCTGTTCGCCGGCGACCGGGTCGCCGAGGCGGTCGACGCGGGCCGGCAGCGACTGTTCGCCCGGCCGGTGCGCCCCAGCCCGGCGGGATCGATGCCGCTGGCGGACTGGGTGGTGCCGGTGCACTACGCCCGCGCCGACGTGCGCTTCGAGGGGCTTCGGCGGACGACGGCCGCCCGGCCGGTCAGCGCGACCGGCGCCGAACCGCTGGACCCGGCGGAGGCGTTCGTCGGCCGGGACGTGCTGTTCCACACCCTGGAGATCGCGACGTGGCGGGACCGGGTGGTACTGCTGCACGGGACGGCCGGCGCTGGCAAGACCGAACTGGCCAAGGCGTACGGGCGTTGGTGGCGCGACACCGGCGCGGTCGGGGGCCCAGCGCAGGTGATCTGGTACGCCTTCGAGCCGGGCCGCCGTCCGTTCGACCTCTCCGGGGCAGTAGCGGCAATCGGCCGGCAGGTGGTCGGCGAGGACTTCGCCCAGCTCTCCCCGGAGGCACAGCGCAGGACCGTTGTCGACCTGTTGGGCAGTCGGCAGTTGCTGCTGATCTGGGACGCCCTCGATTCGGTCCATTCGGCACCGGAGCCGGCCGGGCCCGCGGGGCGGGGCGAACTGGGCGACCAGGTGTTGTTCCGGGTGTTCCTGTCGTTGGTGAAGAGGGGCTCCGGCGGGCTGATCATCACCAGTCGGTCGAAGGAGGCATGGCTCGGCGACATGGTGGAGCGCGTCCACGTCCCCCACCTCAACCAGGACGAGGCCGCCCGATACGCCGACCAGATCCTCGCGTCGTATCCGGGCGCGGCCGAGCGGCGAGCCTCACCGGATGTCGCCGGGCTGGTGGAGTGGCTCGACGGACACCCGCAGAGCATGCGGCTGGTTCTGCCGTCCCTGGTCACCGCCACGCCCGGCGAGCTGCTCGCCGGCCTGCGCGGGCGAGGTCCGGAGCTGGTCGAGCCACCCGCCGCCGTTCGCGACGGCTGTGGTCGGCTTTCGTCGGTGGCCCGACGGCTGCTGGTCGCGCTCAGCCTGTTCGACGGCGTGGCCGACGCCGACGTCCTGAAAATGTTCTCCGCGCTGGCCGAGACGCCGTCACGGCTGCGTGACGACACCGAGGCGCTGTGGGCCGGCATCCTCGCCGAGGCCGCCGAAGCCGGTCTGCTGGCCCCGCTCGGCGACGGTGTCTTCGGAATGCACCCGATGCTGCCGGCGTACCTCGCCGACCGGTGGCGGGCCGACAGCGGCGGGGTTTTCGAGGCCGAACGAGAGGAGGCGCGACGCAGTCTGCTGAACGCCTTCGCCCGCTTCGCCGAATGGATGCAGGGCGAGCTCGACGGTGGCGACGCGGACTTCGCGCTCGAACTGCTGCCACACCACCGACGCAACCTCGGTGCGATGCTCGACTACGCGGTCGACCTGCGGCTGTGGCGCCACGCGCTGGTGCTTGCCGGACCGCTCGGTGCCTTCCTGACCTCGCGGGGTCACGCCGCCGAGATCCGTGGCTGGTGCGTGCGTATCGGCGAAGCCATCGAGGCGGAGCGGGAGCCGCTGCCCGGGCTCGACCAGATCCGCTCGGTGTTGGCCCTGCTCGTGTGCGACTGGCGTGCCGACCATCTGACCGACGCCGCTGATGCGCATGCGCTGGAGCGGGACTATCGTCGTGTGCTCGACGCCCACCCGGACCAGCCGCGTTCCGAACTGGAGGCGGCGACGATCGGGGCGGCGTACCACGGACTGAGCCAGACCACCCGGCAGCAGGGCCGCCTCGACGAGGCCGAGCGGTGGTGTCGCCGGGCGGTGGACATCTGCCGGGTGTACGGGTTCCAGCGGGATCTGGCCGTCGCGTACCACACCCTCGGGATGATCGCGGTCGACCGGGGCGACCTGGACGAGGCCGACTCCTGGTACGGCATGACGATCGACATCCGGGAAGGCGAGGATGACGCCGCGCGACTCGCCACTGCACTCCACGAGTCCGGCATAGTCGCGCAACGCCAGGGCCGGCTCGCGGAGGCGGAGAGCCGCTACCTGCGCGCGTTCACCATCAACAACGACCGCGGGGACCGGAGGCTGGCCGCCGGCAACCTCCACCAGCTCGGCAACGTCGCCGGCCTGCGCGGCGACTGGGACAGGGCGGAGAAGTGGTACGGCGAGAGCCTGGCGCTGGCCGAGCGGTTCGACGACCGGCAGGGCATCGCGGACTCGTACCTCGGCTTCGGCAACGTCGCGCTCGCGGCCGGCCGGCTGCGGGACGCGGCCGACTGGTTCCACCGGGCGCTCCAGCTCAACCAGCGGCACGGAAACCGCAGCGGTGTCGCGTCGGCGTACGGTGCGCTCGCCTCGCTGGCCGAGCGTCAGGACGAGCCGACAGAGGCGCTACGCTGGATCATCCGGACGTTGCCGCAGCTCGACACGTTCCCCGACCCGGGGTCCGGCCAACTGCCACAGCACCTGGTCAGGCTGGCCCGACAGGTCGGCATGACACCGCTCGAACGGCACTGGCGGGAGCTGACCGGTTCACCACTGCCCGACGAGGTGCGGGCGTACCTGACCGAGGAGTTGGGGCCATGACGCAGGAAGCCCGGACCATCGCGCGTACGGTCGCCAAGCGCCTCGCCGCCGCCCATGGCCCCGACCTCCCGGCCGAGGTCGAGCTCGCGATCGCCGCAGGCGGCCAACCGGTGGATCGCGACCGGTACGCCGACCCGGTCGCGATCGGCCAGCTGGTCGTCGCCGCGGCCACCCTCGGCTGGACGGTCTACCTCGGCCTGCGCCGGGACAACCCCAAACCAACGTCCGACCTGGTACGCCGCACCATCCGAGCACGCCTGCACGAGCAACTCGACGTCGACGGCGGCGTACGCGAGCGCGTCGTCGACGTCGTCATCGAAGAAACCACCCACGCCGCCGGACTCGACGCCCCGGAGTGAATCAGGCGCCCACGGCCCGGTAGGCGGCGGTGACGTACTCCTGCGCGCGGTCGGATCCGAGGATGCCGCCGCCCATCCTGTTCATCACGTAGCTGATGGTCATACGCCGGTCCAGGTCCACGATCGCCATCGAGCCGCCCCAACCACCCCAGTAGCCGATCCGGCCGGCCGGCACCCACGGCAGCGTCCGCGGGTCGCTCAGCGCGAAACCGAGCCCCCACCGCAGGTACAGCCCGTTGACCAGGTCGGTGCCGGCGGTCTGCTCGGCGAGGATCAGCTCGGCGGTGCGCTCGGTGAGCAGGCGTACGCCGTCGACCGTCCCACCCAGGCTCAGCGCGGACAGGATGCGGGCGACCGAGCGGGCGTTGCCGTGGCCGTTGGCGGCGCCGATCTCGGCCGCCCGCCAGCCAGCCGTGTTGGCGTCCCCGGCCGCCACGGCCGGGCCGGTGAAGGTGCGGTACGCCGGGCTGTCCGTGCCGAACGCCGCCGGGTCGAACGGTGCGGGCGGCGGCGGGACGACGTCCGCGACGCGGTGCAGATCCCGGTCGGCGACCCCGAGTTGGAAGTCGGCGCCGAGTGGGCCGGTGACCTCCTCCGCGACGAACTGGCGCAGCGTCCGGCCGGTCACCCGGTGGACCAGCGCACCGAGCAGGTGTCCCTGGCTGAACAGGTGGTAACCCGACGCGGTGCCCGGCTCCCACCAGGGCGCCTGGGCGGCCATCCGGTCGGCGGCGGCCGGCGCGTCGTACAGGTCTTCGAGCCGGCTCGGCGCGTCCAGGCCCGAGACGCCCGAGGCGTGCGCCAGCAGGTGACGCACCTTGACTCCGCCCTTGCCATTCGCACCGAACTCGGGCCAGTACCTGGCCACCGGTGCGTCGAGCTCCAACTGGCCGCGGTCGACGAGGATGAGGACCGCCACCGCGACGACCTGTTTGGTGATCGACCACACATTGGTGATGGTGTCGGCTTCCCAGGGCCGGGTACGGGCCTCGTCCCGATATCCGCCCCACACGTCGACGACCGTCTCGCCGTCGATGTCGATCGTGATCGACCCGCCGAGTTCCGCGCCGGAGCCCAGGTTCCGCTCCAGTGCGGCGCGGACCTCGGCGAACTGCTCCGTGTTCATGGTGGTGTTCTCCTCTTCCGATTGCGGGAAGAGAAGCGTCCACCCCTCACATCAGTGAGAAGGTCAAGTGGCGGCGATCACGTCGATGAACTCGAGGATCGCGGTACGCCGGGCGGTCAGGTCGTCGATCCGGGTGCCCAGCGAGGCGGCCTCGTGGCGCAGCGCGGCCAGAAATGCCGCGTCGACGCTGTCGAGCGTGGTCGGATCCGGGCCGCGCAGGCAGGGCAGCAGGTCCCGGATCATCCGGGTCGGCAGTCCGGCGGCGAGCAGAGCGCGGATCTGGGTGACGCGTTCCACCCCTAGGTCGCAGTAGACCCGGTAACCGTTGACGTCGCGGCCAGGCGTGATCAGGTCCTGCTCCTCGTAGTAGCGGAGCAGTCGCTGCGGGACCCCCGTCCGGGCGGTCATCTCGCCGATCTTCATCTTCCGATGATGCCTCGCCGATCGGGAGGTCGGGTGAGCGGCCGGGGCAGCGGGGACGGCCTGTCGGCGTACGTCCTCGCTGCCCCGGTCCGCGTTGTGCCAGGTGCTGCTGTGACGAGTGGGTCAGACGTGCACGGTCTCCCGCTGCGGTTCGGCGGTGAGCTGCTTGCGCAGGCCCTCGCCCTCGATGTCGACGTTCGGCAGGGCCTTGTTCAGCCAGGCCGGCAGCCACCAGGCGGCGTGGCCGAGCAGCGAGATGACCGCGGGCACGATCGTCATCCGGACGACGAAGGCGTCGATGGCGACGCCGAGTGCCAGCGCGAAGCCCATGCTCTTGATGACCGGGTCCTCGACCAGGATGAAGCCCGCGAACACCGAGGTCATGATGAGGGCGGCGGCGGTCACGACGCGGGCGCCGTGGCCCATGCCGTTGATGGTGGCCTGGCGCGGGGTGTCTCCGTGTACGAAGTCTTCGCGCATCCGGGAGACCAGGAAGACCTCGTAGTCCATGGCGAGGCCGAACAGGATGCCGATGAGCAGGATCGGCAGGAAGCTGACCAGCGGCCCCGGGGTGTCGACACCGAGCAGACCGGCCAGGTGCCCCTCCTGGAACACGGCGACGGTGATGCCGAAGGTGGCGCCGACGGTGAGCAGGAAGCCCAGCGCCGCCTTGATCGGCACCAGGATCGAGCGGAACACCAGCATGAGCAGCAGCACCGAGAGGCCGACGACGAGGAGCAGGTACCAGGGCATGGCGTCGGAGAGCTTCTCGGAGACGTCGATGCCGATGGCGGTCTGGCCGGTGAGGGCGATGTCGGCGCCGTCGACCGTACGGGCCTTCTCCCGGACCTCGTGCACCAGTGTCTCGGTGGCCGCCTCGGTCGGACCGGTGCTGGGGATGACTGCGAGCAGGGCGGTCCTCTGATCCTGGCTGAGGTTCGGCGGCGCGACCGCGATCAGGTTCTTCGTACCCTGCAGCGCGGTGGTGACCTGCTGCGCCGCGGTCGCGGTGGAGGCAGGGCTGTCGCTCGACACGACCAGGATCAGGCGGCCGTTGAAGCCGGCACCGAAGCCCTCCTTGGTGAGGTCGGCGGCGTCGCGGGCCGGGGTGCCGACCGGCGCCGCGGTCGCGTCGGGCAGACCCAGGCGCATGTCGGCCGCGGGCAGCGCGAGGGCGCCGAGGCCGAGGATCGCCACCAGGATCACGGGTACGCGCAGCTTGATCACGAGCCGTGCCCAACGGAACCCGAAGCCCTCGGTGTACGCCGCGGCGTTGCCGGCGCGGCGCTGGGTGCGGGAGAGCACCTTGCGACCGGCGAAGCCGAGCAGAGCGGGCAGCAGGGTGATCGCGACCAGGACGGCGACCGCGACGGTGCCGGCGGCAGCGAGGCCCATCGCGGTGAGGAACGGGATGCGGACCACGGCCAGGCCGGCGAGGGCGATGACCACGGTGACGCCGGCGAAGACCACAGCCGAGCCTGCGGTGCCGACGGCGCGACCGGCCGCCTCGTCGGGCTCGTGGCCCTCCAGCAGGTTCTGCCGGTAGCGGGAGCCGATGAACAGCGCGTAGTCGATGCCGACGGCCAGGCCCAGCATCAGGGCGAGGACCGGGGCGGTGCTGGTCAGCGACACGACCCCGCTGAGCGCGTACAGGCCGGCCATGCCGGCGCCGACACCGATCAGCGCGGTCAGCATGGTCATGCCGGCGGCGACGAGCGAGCCGAACGTGACGAGCAGGACAACCAGCGCGACGACAACGCCCAGACCTTCCGTGCTGCCGATCTCCGGCTGGCTGGACATCACCTCGCCGCCGTGCTCCACGCGCAGTCCGGCGGCCTTCGCGGCGGCGCCGCTCTGCTCGTACGCGGTGCGCTGCGCCTCGGTGACGCTGTCGGCCCGCTCGGTGAACTGCACCTGGATCAGCCCGTAGCGCCCGTCGGCCGAGATCGACCTCGCGTCGAACGGGCTCACCGCACCGACCACGCCGGACAGTTTTCCGGCCTCGGTGACCAGGTCGTCGACGGCGGCACGGTAGTCGGTCAGCTGCCGCCCTTCCGGTGCGGCCAGCACGATTGCCCCGGTGGCGCCGGACGCGGCCGGGAACTCGCGGGCGAGTGCGTCGAGTGCGCGTTGCGACTCGGTGCCGGGGATGGAGATCTTGTCGGACGTCTCACCCATGAACGCGGCAGCCGAGCCGCCCAGCGCGGCGAGCACGACGAGCCAGAGCACGACGACGAGCCTGCGGCGCCGGAACGATGCCCGGCCGAGCCGGTAGAGGATGGTTGCCATGTCAACTTTCTTGTCGAGGTCGGGGTTGGGATGGAAGCAGCCGCTCGGCCACCGTGGTGAGTGCTTTTCGGAGGTCGATGCCGCCGGAGTCGGCGTGTTCGATGACGACGGTGCAGATCCCGCTGAGGACGACCCGCGCCGCGATGTCGTCGACCGGGTCGGCGGAGTGGCCGGCGAACGCGCGTACCAGGCGTTCGGCCACCGCGTCGATGCCGGGGAACCGGGGGATCTCGGTGAGCTGGAGGCTGTCGTAGACGAGGGTGACCTGCGGGCGGTACCGGAGCACCAGGTCGACGAAGCCGTCGACGGCCGCCGTTCGGGCGTCTTCGCCGACGAGCGCGGCAAGCCGGTCGTCGAGGGCCAGCAACTCCTGGACGGCGGGTTCGACGAGCGCGACGAGCAGCGCGTCCTTGCTGGCGAAGTGGTAGAGCAGGGTTGCCTTCGAGCAGCCCACGGCCACCGCGATGTCGTGCAAGGAGGTGCCCTTGAAGCCCGCTCGCGAGAACAGCCGCGCGGCCTCGGCGAGGATGTCCTCCCGGGTGTGGTTGCGCGTCACCGTTCGATCACCTCCGCCCGCCAGTATGCCTGACCGATCGGTCAGGCAATAGCGAGGGTAACCTGCCGTGACCTCTCGGGCATCTCGGCGGACCGCTCAGACGCGCTGGCGGGCGCAGCCCGTTCCCTAGTGGACGGCGGGCAGTGCGGCGGTGATCTCGTCGCTGGTCAGGAGTTGTACGCCGATCCCAGCGACCTCCCGGAAACCGTGGAGGCTCGCCTGGGAGACGGCATCGGTGGCCAGGACGATCCGGTAGTCGCGTTCGCTGGCCTCGATGATGCTGGCGCGGGGACAGTTGGGCAGGTTGCAGCCGGCGAAGACGATCGTGTCGACAGCCAGGTCGTCGAGCAGGGCCGCCAGCGGTGTGCGGTAGAACGCACCCCATCGTGGCTTGAAGATCACGTACTCGGTGGGGTTCAGTTCCTGGGGTTTGCCGCCGAGCAGTCGGACGTGGTCGAGTTGCGGTGCACCCGTGGGTAGCAGGCCGGGAGCGAGTTGGCTGCCGGGTGATCCGGGTGCGACGATCCGCGCGCCGTCGGCGAGCAGCGTACGCCGGGCCAGGTCGGCGTCCGTGCCGTCGGGCTGGTAGAGGCGCACGATGTGCACGATCGGCCGCTGGGCGGCGCGGAAGGCATCGGTGACCCGGCGCAGGTTCGGCACGATCTCGGTGGTGCCGGCCAGGCCGTACGGGCTGCCGGACAGGAAGTCCACCTGCATGTCGATGGTGACCAGCGCCGCCGACTCCCAGTGCGGCACCAGATGCGGGTCGGGGCTCTGCCCGGCGTGGGTCACGGAATCCTCCTGCTCTCGGCGTTGGCCCAGGATCGCCGAACCGGTCTCGCCGGTTCGGCGGAGGGCGGTCGGGTCCTGTCCCGTGGAACCCGGGGAGTCCCCGACCGCCGACGAGCGGGGGTTACCGGCGGGGTGCGCTCAGGTGGAGGCTGACCAGGCTGGAGACGTACCGTCCGCCGTGCTTGTCGCCGGGCACGACCACCCGCGGCCGTCCGTCGGCGGCGGGTTGTCCGTCCTCGGTGATGGCGACGAGTACGGTCTTGCCCTCGAAGTCGGGGTCGATCTCGCCCCAGGCGAAGGCGGCCTGATACCGGTCGCTGCCGGTGGCGGTGACGACATGCCGGAGCTTGTGGTTCTTGATCTGGGCGTCGAAGCGCGGCTGGGCCCGGTCGAGCACGTCCAGCAGGAGCGGCCCGGTGTACGTGTGGGTCTGGCTGCCGGATCCGCTCTGGTACGTCAATGTGATCGTCTGCTGCGGCAGTCGGGCGAGGTCGGCATGGGTGAGCTGCAGCCGACGGGCCACCGCCCCGTCGACGCGTACCGCCCGACGGTGGTCCACGGTCACACCCGCGGTTTCGGCGCCGACCGAGGTGGTGCTCGGGGCGGCGTGGGCGGCGGCGCCACCGAGGGCGACGACGGTGGTCAGGGCGATGGCCAGGCCGATGATCCGGCGGCTGCGCGGAACGGTCGTGAACATGGCGACTCCTCTGGTCGGGCCGGGCGGTTGGGCTATCCGGTCACGGGGCGCTCGCGGGGTAGACGCGGGTTTCGGTCGCCTTGACCGCCGCCCAGACGCCCTGGCCGGGTACGAGATGAAGCTGGGCCGCGGCGAGTGGGGTGATGTCGGCGGCCACCCCGATCGGGCCGTCGAGTTGGATGCGCAGGTTGTCGCCGTGGCGCTGGATGCCGGTGATGGTGGCCGGCCAGGTGTTGCGCGGGCTGCCGTCGGGACGGCTCGGGTGCAGCGCGACGGCCGACGGCGGGAAGGCGACGAAGACCTCCCCGTCGTGCCGGTCGGCGATGGCCAGCGGGAAGGTGTCGCCGACCAGGACGGTGTGCCCGTCGGCGTGGCCCCGGTAGAGGTTGAGTCCGACGAGGCGGGCGACGTAGTCCGTACGCGGCCGGGCGGTGATGGTGGCGGCGTCGCCGTCCTGCACCATCCGGCCGTCCTCGACGATGATCAGCCGGTCGGCGAGCACCAGGGCGTCGAGCGGATCGTGGGTGACCAGCAGCGTCGCCCCGGCATGCTCGGCGAGGTGCCGTTGCAGCTCGGCGCGCGTGTCCAGCCGGGTACGGGCGTCCAGCGCGGCGAGCGGTTCGTCGAGCAGCAGCAGTGCCGGGTCGACCGCGAGCGCGCGGGCGAGCGCCACCCGTTGGGCCTGTCCGCCGGAGAGCTGCCGGGGCTTGCGTCGGGCGTGTTCGGCCAGGCCCATCCGGTCGAGCCAGCCGGCGGCCTGCTCCCGTGCCCGGCGACGGTCGACCCCGTGCCGGCGGGGTCCGAACGCGACGTTGTCCAGCGCACTCAGGTGTGGGAAGAGCAGGTAGTCCTGGAAGACCACGCCGATCGGGCGGCGTTCGGTGGGCAGCCAGACCCGGCGGTCGGGCCGGTCGAGGTCCCGGCCGGCGAGCGTGACGTGCCCGGCGGTGAGCGGTGCCAGGCCGGCGAGCGTACGCAGGGCGGTGGTCTTGCCGGCGCCGTTGGGGCCGAGTAGGGCGACCACCTCGCCGGGCTTCACCCGCAGGTGCAGATCGAGGCGGAAGGTGCCCCGGTCGACGACAAGATGGGCGTCGAGCACCGGCTCGGCGGTGGTGGTCGCGGGATCGGCCGCGGCTGTCGGGCTGGCGGGACCGGGCGTGGTCATGGGCTGGTGATCCAGCGGTCGCGGAGGCTGGCCAGGATCGTCACCGAGACGGTGAGCAGGATCAGGCTGAGCACGATCGCCGATTGCAGGTCGGTCTCCAGGGCGAGGTAGACGGCCAGCGGCATGGTCTGGGTGCGGCCGGGGAAGTTGCCGGCGAAGGTGATCGTGGCACCGAACTCACCGAGCGCGCGGGCCCAGCAGAGCACCGCTCCGGCGGCGATGCCGGGGGCGACGAGGGGGAGCGTGACGTGGGTGAAGGTGGTCCACCGGCCGGCACCGAGGGTGGCGGCGGCCTCCTCGTACCGGGTGTCCGCGCCGCGTAACGCGCCCTCGACGGCGATGATCAGGAACGGCATGGCGACGAACGCCTCGGCGAGCACGACGCCGGTGGTGGTGAACGGCAGGGTGATGCCGAACGTGGAGTCGAGCCAGCCGCCGAGCAGACCCTTGCGGCCGAAGACGAGCAGCAGCGCCACCCCGCCGACGACGGGTGGCAGGACCAGCGGCACGGTGACGAGCGCGCGTACGACGCGGCGGCCGGGGAACTCGATCCTCGCCAGCAGCCAGGCCAGGGGCACCCCGAAGGCGAGGCAGAGCAGGGTGGCGAGGGTCGCGGTCTGCAACGACAGCCGCAGCGCGGTCAGCACGCCGGGTTCGGCCAGTCGCTGCGGCAGGGTGGTCCACGGCGTACGGACCAGGAGCCCGATCAGGGGCAGGACCAGGAACAGCAGCCCGAGGGCGGCGGGCACGAGCAGTGCGACCGGGATCCGTCCCGTACGCCTGCGCCGGGGTGGCGGCGCGGCCAGCGATGGCCGCGCCGCCACGTCGGGTTCTTCGACGAGGGGCACCGGGCTATGGTGCCTGGAAGCCGGCCTGGGTGAGCACGGACTTACCCGCGTCCGACAGCACGTACGCGACGAACGCCGCCGCGCCGGTCTTGTTCGGTGCGCTCTTCAGCACACTGATCGGGTAGTCGTTGATCGCACCCGCCGACTCGGGGAACTCGATTCCGTCCACGTCGGCGGTGGAGGCCTTCGCGTCGGTCCGGTAGACCAGGGCGGCGTCGACCTCGCCGAGCTTCACCTTCGACAACGCACCCTTGACGTCCTGTTCCAGGGTGACCGGGGTCAGTTTCACACCGGCGGCGTCGAGTGCCTTCTTCGCCGCCGCACCGCACGGCACCTGCTCGGCGCAGAGGGCGACCTTCGCGTCCGGCTTGGTCAGGTCGGTCAGCCCGGTGACCCCGTTGGGGTTGCCCTTCGGCACGGCGATGACGAGCTGGTTCTTCACGAAGGTGGTGGGGGTGCCGTCGCCGTTGCCCGCGTCGGTGACGGTCTTCATGTTCGCCGGGGCGGCGGAGGCGAACACGTCCGCCGGGGCGCCCTGGTTGATCTGGGTGGCGAGGGCGGAGCTGCCGGCGAAGCTGAAGGTGACCTTCGCGCCGGGATTCGCGGCCTCGAAGTCCTTGCCGATGGTGGTGAACGACTCGGTAAGCGACGCGGCCGCGAACACGGTGATCGTGCCGGTGACGCCGGAACTGCTGCTGCTCGGTTGCGGGCTGGCGGTGTCTGCGTCCTCGCCGCAGCCGGTGAGACCCAACGCGGCCAGGGCGGTGAGCGCGGCCAGGGCGGTACGGAACCGTCGTGCTCTCACGAGCTGGTCCTCCCTCTACTACCGGCGGTCAGGTGGGCTTCTCCACCATGACCGTGGTGGATGTGACGACTGCGATTGCTACCGATCCGACGTCCGGGCGCGAGTTCGTCGACGGCGGCCTCACCGATCCGAAACGCCGTCACGTTGGATACCTTAGTCCGTGGCAACTGCGAGGATTAATTGGCTAATCGGGCCGTATCCTCGACCTGCTGTTTCATTACGTGGGCCGCATCTGCATGATGGAGGTCATGGCTGGTGAACCGGTGTCGCTACCGGCGTGGCAGGCCCTGACCGAGGAGCAGAGCCGGCGGTGGGTCGAGGTCCTCGACCACGTCGCCGACGCGCTCGGCCCGGGTGCCGTGTCGGTGGTGATCGACGGCGGCGTCGCGCACGCGGCCGTCGTCGCCGACCGCCTCGCCGACAGGCTGCGGGCCAGCGGACGTCCCTGCACCCGGCTGGGCGACGGCACGCCCGGGGCCGAGCAGGACAGCCGCCGCGCCGACAGCACCCCGGACAGCGTCACCGTCGCCGACGGATCCGGTTGGCTCGCCCGCCCGCCCACCGGGAAGTGGGACGTGGTCGTCTGGCTCCGTACCCCGCCGGTCGGCACGGCGGCGAACGGCGGGCGCGGTCCCGGGTGTGACATCGTCATCGACCTGCACGACCCGACCTGGCCGGTGATCCGTCACCTCAGCGATCGCCTCGCCCCGCACGACCGCTGGTACCTCAGCGAGTCAAGAGCCTTCTTCGCCACCCGGGCCGCCACCTGGGACACGAAATTCGGCGACGACCTGCCCGCGTACGCCGCCGCCGTGACCGAGGCGGACCTCCTGACGGGCGGTGTCGTGGTCGACATCGGCTGCGGAACCGGCCGGGCGTTGCCCGCTCTCCGCGACGCGGTCGGCCCGTACGGCATTGTCATCGGCCTCGACCTCACCCCGCAGATGCTCACCGCCGCCCGGGGGCACGCGCGACGGGCCGCCGCCGAACTGATCCTCGGCGATGCCCGCAACCTCCCCTTCGCCGACGCGTCGGTCGACGCGGTGTTCGCCGCGGGTCTGCTGACCCACCTGCCCGACCCCGAAGCCGGCCTGCGGGAACTCGCCCGGATCACCAGACCAGGCGGGCGACTCGTGCTCTTCCACCCCTCCGGCCGGGCCGCGCTCGCCGCCCGTCACGGCCGCCCACTGCGACCCGACGAGCCGCTCGCCGAAACACCGCTGCGTCGCTCGACCGCCCACACAGGTTGGCACCTCACCGTCTACGACGACCCAGCGCACCGGTTCTTCGCCACCGCCACGCGCCGCGACGCCTGACCCGGCCGCGATTCGCCAGAGGCCCGCCGGGTTTTCCGTCGATACCGGTACGGTGCAGCGCATGTCGATCGAGCCCTCGCTCGTGGACCGGGTGCACACCCGTTCGGTGTTGTGGCGGTCGGGGTTGCTGCTCGTCGTACTGCTGCTCGTGGCCGGGGTGTTCGGTATCGGGTACGCCGGGCGTGGCCTGCACTCGGAGTCGGTGCGGGTGGCGGGCGTACCGGTGGAGATCGTCCTCGCGCTCGTCACGCCGTTGATCGGGGCGCTGCTGGCGCTGTACCTGCTGGTGGCCGGCGTAGCGTGGCTGACCGGAATGCCCTGGTGGCGTACCATCCCGGCCGGCGCCCTGGTGGTTGCCTGGCCGGTCGCGACCGCCCTACCCATCACCTGACCCGCGCTCGTCACCGGCGGCGGTACCGGCAGACGTGCCGGTACCGCCCACGGACGGTGATGTGGCCGGTCAGTTGATCTGGGCGGCGTTCAGCGCGTACACCTGGCGGGTACCCGGCCATTCGCTCAGTGACCAGAGCCGGCCGGTGTTGTGGTCGTAGGAGACGTCCTCGGGACCCGGCGGCAGGATGGAATGGATGGTGGCGTTGCTTCCCGGTACCCAGGTCAGCATGTCGCCGCCGGTGTTCTGACCCCTGCTCCGGGAGATGTAGAACTTGTTCCCGATGCTGGTCGCGCCCTGCATCGAGATGATGTCGACCTGCGCAGCCCAGGTCGCGGTGGCGACGCCTGCGGTGTGCCTGAGCTCCCGGGTGGTGGCGTCGATGCCCCACCGGTACAGCCGGGTGCCGTCACCGAGTTCGTTGTACTCCCCGACGATGATGCTGTCGGGAGTGCTCGTACGGTCGAGGGAGACGAACGAGAAACGTACGGGCAGCGCGGGAACGTACGTGATCGCGTTGTAGGCGAACTTCTGCGGCACCACGTACCGGTAGTTGTGCGCCATGTAGGTGCCGTTGGCCTGCTTGCCGATCGGCCCCTCGTCGTTGTTGGTCGTGACCTCCCAGATGTGGTTGAGGTCGAAGACCCGCAGTCCCTTGTGGGTGTCGACGATGTAGAGGTAGTTGTTCGTCGCGTCGCCGTACCAGAAGATCCCACCGGCGTGGATGTCCACCAGCGCCTTGAAGTTGGGCGCCGTGCTGCCGCCGTACGGTTCGACCAGCAGCACGTGCCGGTACACCGGCTGGTTCGGGTTGGTCATGTCGACGAAGCTCACCCGGACACCACGGTCGCCCTTGTCGTACCAGGAGACCAGGACGACCTTGCGGCCGTTGTAGAGACCGTCGTCGTGGTAGTCAGCGCTCGTCGTGATGCCCTGTGGGAACCACTCGGTCGTGCCGGCGTCGTCGCTCTGCCAGAGGAAGCCTCCCACGTACGGCGCGATGTTGGCGGGCCGAGGACTCGCGGTGCGGTTGGGGTTGTTCAGGACGGTGTCCACCGAGACGTTGGGCAGCGCCGCGTCGAGGGCGGCGATCGTGGCGTTGTTCGAGCCGCGTACGAGGGTGAAGTTCGCCGGGTTGAGGATCACCGCCGCGTTGGCGCTGCCGGGGGCGATCGACGTACCGGTGGCGGCTGCCACCGGCAGCGCGGCCAGTCCGCCGAGGAGGGTCCTGCGGGAAACGCTCATCTGCTCGACACTCCCAAAAGGTGGATCTTCACGAGGATCGGGATGGAGGGTGGTCCCTCCTGGTCTCGTCGGTCCCCACCGAGACAACCAGGTGCCCAGCCCGACAGACAGGTGTCGAAACGGCGACCATTCCCTCCCCGGTTACCATCGACGGCCGTCCCCGCGCGCCCATGCCGCACGGTTTCGTATTCGGGGACCCGTGGCTCGTGTTCGGACACTCGCCTGTTCGCCGCCGGACGCCGGGTTCGCGGGCGCGGGGGCACGTCGCGCGGGTCGAGGTGGATGACCGATCAGGGGCGGGGCCGTGCTCGATCCGCCAAGCTGACCGATGATCGGTTGTCGCGCCTGCCTGGTCCGCCGATACAGCACGGGAGATCTCCGTCAGTAGTGTCGGCGTCACTCGACTGGCGGCTGCCGGTGCGTGCCCGGGAGGCGCGTGCCGGAGAAACGAGGATCCTCATGTCCTGGCGGCGGCTCTGCCGTGCCCTCGTGGCGGCGCTGATCTGCGTGACGACCGTGGTGGTGGCACCCACACCCGCGCGGGCCGACGCGCTGGAGTGGCATTGGTACCCGTCCACCGGCAACGCCGGCGAGTGCATCGACTTCCAGGTCGGCGGGACCGCAGGGCAGCCGGACGCACCCGTACCGGCGACCTTCTCCTGGACCACCGCGACCGACCCGGTCTGCTCACCGAGGGTCGCCTTCGACCGGACGACACTGTGGGTCACCCGCTGGCTCCCGGACTTCTGGGGCGGTGGCCTCGTCCCCCACGAGGGACCGGTGATCCCACTCGACCTGCCCGGCGAGTCGTTCTACGTCATCGACTACGCCGCCAGCGACGACACCGGACACTGGTACCCGCGTACGACAGGGATTCTGGTCGTCGGCCACGACGGCGACGGCGACTACGTGCCCGACAGCCGCGACGAGTGTGCCGCCGTACCCGGCGCGCTCACCAACGCCGGCTGCCCGGACGAGACCCCGGGCGCGGACCTCGACGCCGCCGTGGACGGCTCGACGGTGCACCTGCGTGCCACCAACCCGGTCAACGGCGCCGACCGGTTCGACTGGACGGTGACCAGGGCAGACGACCCGGCCGAGATCGCCACGGTCACGGGCGCCGACGTACGCGTCGACAATCTGGCTCCGGGCGAGTACGAGGCCCGGGTCTCCGTCTGCCGCACCACCGGCGAACTCGCCTGCGTACTCCAGATCATCCCGTTCACGATCACCGCCGCGCTCGCGTTCACCGTGCAGCGGGTCGCCAACGCCCCACTGTCCCGGCGGTTCGTCGTCACCGACCCCCAACCCGGCGTCACCTACCGTTGGTCGGTCGACGGCACGCCGATCGGCAACGGGAATCAGCGGCGGTTCGACGCCCCGGCCACCGGCACGTACGGGGTGACCCTCTCCGCCGTCGTCGACGACCGTCCGCGAAGCGTGACCGCCACCGTCACCGTCGGCTACCGCGTCGAGGTCGACAACAGCCTCGGCAACGGCCTGCTCACCGGCGCGGTCGCCGACCCGGCCGCGACCTGCGACCCGCACGCCACCGTGCTCACCGTCACCTCCGGTGCCGGCGTCTGGGCCGAGCTGCGCACCTCGGCCTCGGCCAAGCTGCTCGCCGCACCGCAGCCGGGTGCCACCGCGGCCCTCGGTCTGCTCCCGCCCGGCGGGGTGGCCACCTGGACCGGCGGCTGTTTCGACAACCTCCCGCAGAGCTTCCAGGTACGCGCCGACATCGCCACCGACCGGGCGCTGGCCGCCACCGCCCTGGCCGGCTTCCTGTCCACGATCAGCGGCGGGACGATCGACCTCAACTCGCTCACCCGCGCCATGACCATCTGGGAGGGTGCCACCGAGTGGCCGCTGCCGCAGTCCCGGGCCGCGGTGGCCGAGTTCGGCCTGGTACTGCGTGGGCGGGGCAGCACGGAGGTCGCCCTCGGTCACATCTGGGAGGCGCTGACCCAGGAGCCCGAGGCGACCCAGCTACGCCAGTTCGTCTTCGCCACCGGCGGCGCCATCCCGGGCCTCGGCGACCTCACCTCGCTCGCGGAGGCCGCGACCGGCGCGTGGCTCGGGCTGGGCGCGAGCCCCTACCAGCTGGGTCGCCGGGTCACCGTCGAACAGCTCGGCCACAAACAGCAGGACGTCGCCGACCGCCTCCCTGAGGCCGAGCAGGCGGTTACCGACGCCGACACCGAGCGGGCCGCCAAGCAGGCCGCGGCGGACGCGATCCAGACCGACATCACCAGCACCGAGGGGGCCATCACCGCGAAGGAACTGGAACTGGCCCGTACGGTCTGCTCGCCCGCGCTGCCCGCCGAGCACCCCTGTTTCCGCAAGCGCGCCCGTCTGCAGAGCGAGATCACCCGGCTCGGCACCGTGCTCGACCGGCTGGAGAACACCGCCCTGCCTCCGGCCCTCGCCCGCCTCGGCAGCGCCAGACAGCGACTCGACGACGCCGAGAAGGCCGTCACCGCCCTGCGTACGGCCGGACGCAACCTTGCCGCCGCCGCCTCGTTCCTCAGCCAACTCGTCGCCGTCATCGAGCTGTCCGCCCGGGTCTACTCCGGCAACCGCAGCGGCTCCACCACCTTCCGCACCGGCGACCAGTAGGGGCGCCCGCTCGCCGCATGGCTTCGTTCCCCCGACGGAGTCATGCGGCGAGTTCGCCGTCGAGGTGACGCTTGTGGTGCGGTCGGTGAACAGGACGGGGGGTAATAGTAAAGATTGTGAACAGAAGATGTTAGAGTCACTCCCGTCGATGCATAGCCCGGTCATCGGCCATGGCATCCAGGAAGGAGTGATCACATGTTGAGACTGCGCGCCCTGGTCACGCTCGCGGCATTGGTCGTCGCCGGTGGACTGGTGGCGATCATCCCGTCCACCCCGGCGTCGGCGGCGGCCTGCGTTGCATCGTGGCAGGCCTCGACCGTCTACTGGGGCGGCGACCAGGCCTCCCGCAACGGCCGCAACTACCAGGCGAAGTGGTGGACCCAGAACGAGGCGCCGCCGGGCACCACCGGCGTCTGGCAGGACCTCGGCGCCTGCGACGGTGGCACCACGCCGCCACCGGGGGGAAGCTGCAACTACCCGAACTGGGCCGCCGGCACCTGGTACCCCGCCGGGAGCATCGTGCGGTACACCAACGGCCTGTACTACATCGCCGAGCACGAGAACCCGGGCTACGACCCCATCGTCAGCACCTGGTACTGGGAGCCCTACACCTGTGGCGGCCAACCCCCCACCACGCCGCCTCCGTCCAACCCCGGCGGTTTCGTGGTCACCGAGGCGCAGTTCAACCAGATGTTCCCGGGGCGCAATTCCTTCTACACGTACTCCGGACTCGTCGCCGCGCTCAGCGCGTACTCGGCGTTCGCGCGGACCGGCAGCGCGACCGTCCAGCGCCAGGAGGCCGCCGCGTTCCTGGCGAACGTCTACCACGAGACCGGCGGACTCGTGCACATCGTGGAGCAGAACCAGGCGAACTACCCGCACTACTGCGACGCCGGGCAACCGTACGGCTGCCCCGCCGGACAGGCCGCCTACTACGGGCGCGGGCCGATCCAGCTGAGCTGGAACTTCAACTACAACGCCGCCGGAAACGCCCTCGGGCTGCCCCTGCTGACCAACCCCTGGCTGGTGCAGAACGACGCCGCGGTGGCCTGGAAGACCGGCATCTGGTACTGGATGACCCAGAACGGGCCAGGCACCATGACCCCGCACAACGCGATGGTCAACGGGGCCGGGTTCGGCGAGACCATCCGCAGCATCAACGGCTCGATCGAATGCAACGGCGGGAATCCGCCTCAGGTGCAGAGCCGCGTCACCAGGTACCAGCAGTTCGTCGGCATCCTCGGCGTTCCCGCCGGTAACAACCTGTACTGCTGATCCTCGCGCGCGGGCCTCGTCGTCCCATCACGACGGGGCCCGCACGCTGTTGTCCTCCTTGGCCAGAAGCGCCTACTGGACGGCGCCGTTGAACACCGGCGGGTGGTAAGTGGCCGGCTTGTCGCCGATGCCGAGGCCGGGGCTGACGATCCAGGACTGGTACTGCGGGGTGAACATTGAGTACGGCCCCGGCACCTGCGGTGCGCTGGCCTCGTCGAGCCGGCGGCGGGCGTCGGCGGGGATCTCGAAGTCGAGCGCGGCGAGATTGCCGTCGAGTTGCTCGGTGCTGCTCGCGCCGATCACCACGGACGCGACGGCGGGCTGGGTGGCCGCCCAGTTGATCGCCACCTGCGCCATCGGGCGGCCCAGCTCCGCCGCCACGCTCTCGAGCCCCTCGATGACCCGCCAGTCGTGCTCGGAGATCGCCACCGGGTAGCCGGGCCTTCCGAGCCGGCCGTCACCGGTCACGCCCGTGGTGGTCCGTCGGTACTTGCCGGTGAGCAGGCCGCCGCCGATCGGGCTCCATGCGGTGATTCCCATTCCGAGGGTCTGCGCCATCGGTACGAATTCCGGCTCGATACCGCGGGCGTTCAGCGAGTACGGCAGCTGCACCGTGATCATCGGGGCGAGGCCGTGCGCCTCGGCGTAGCTCTGTGCCCGGGCGGCGTACCAGGCTGGTACGTCCGACAGGCCGGCATAGCGGATCTTGCCCGCGCGGACCAGGTCGTCGAGGGTGTGCACGACCTCCTCGACGGGGGTGATCCGGTCCCAGGTGTGCAGCAGGTAGAGGTCGAGGTAGTCGGTGTCGAGCCGGCGCAGGGATGCCTCCAGCGCCCGGACGATGTGTTTGCGGCCGTTGCCGCTGGCGTTCGGGTCGGTCGGGTCGATGCTGTTGGTGAACTTGCTGGTCAGCACGAGCCGGTCCCGGTTACCCGCCTTCGTGATCAGCCGGCCGAGGATCTGCTCGCTCTCCCCGGCGGTGTAGAAGTCCGCGGTGTCGACGAAGTTGCCGCCTGCTTCGACGTACCGCCGGAAGATCGGCTCCGCTTCCGCCTCGGTCTTGCCGTACGCGGCGTGGAAACCGCCGGTGCCGAAGTTCATCGTGCCCAGTGCGAGCCGGCTGACCCGCAACCCGGAGCGGCCCAGCAGGTAGTAGTGGTTCATCGTTTGATCCCCCATATCGCCCATCCGGCAAAGCCGTGACCGGCCCGGATCGGACCGTCTGACCCTCACCATGGCTCGGAAAAAATGGACCCGCAAGTCCAAACCTGGCCGGGTGTCGTACTGGTCGCCGACAGGCCCGCCCCCACCGACCGGGCTCGATCCCGGTGCCGGAGCCAGGATGCGATGCGGCCGATCAGTTCGACGAGCCCCGGGGACTCGTACGACGCGATGTCGTGACCGAGCGCGTCGTAGACCACCCGGCTGCGCCCGAGGCTGCGGGCCCAGAGGAGGGGGTGGAGGGCGCCACCCTCCTCGTGGACGTAGAGGGGCTCGATGTCGGGGTGGTCGACCAGGTCCAGGTCCAGGTAGCGCTCGTCGTGCACCTCGAAATCGCCGGGGCCGCTGGTGATCGGGTGCTCGACTTCGCTGCGCCGGATGAGGCTCCGCGGGGCTGCTCAGGCCATGATTTCGAGGATTGCCGAAATCCCGAAATGAAAGTTAGCATGGCGCCATGAGAGCCCTGCACCACCCGGACCTCGCCTCGGTCGACCTGGCCACGATGCTCGGCGCACTGGCCGACCCGGTGCGCCTGAGTGTCGTACGACAGTTGGCGCAGTCCGGTGGCGTCGTCTGCGGCAAGTTCGAGGCGCTGTCCGAGGTGAGCATGTCGACGCTCTCGCACCATCTGAAGGTGCTGCGCGAGGCCGGCATCCTCCGGGTCACGCCGAACGGGAGTTTCCGCCGCCACGAACTGCGTGCCGACGAGATCGACGACCGGTTCCCCGGACTGCTCGCGGCGATAGCCGTCAACCTCGGCGTTCCGGAAAGCGTCGGAGTGGCGGCGTGACGGACCACGAGCCGGCACCGCAGGATCGACCGGGCGGACTCGGCCTGTCCGCCGACGAGGTCCTGACCACCACCCGGGCCGTACGCAAGCGCCTCGACCTGCGGCGCCCGGTGCCCCGCGAGGTGGTCGAGGACTGTCTGCGCATCGCCGTCCAGGCACCGAGCGGGCGGAACAGGCAGCGCTGGGACTTCGTGTTCGTCGAAGACCCACACACCCGTGCCGCCGTCGCGCGGCTCTGGCGGCTCGGTCTGATGACCCCGCCGCCCGCGTCTGGCGGCGAGGGCCCGGCGTTCAGTCGGATGAGCTTCGCCTCGACGCAGTGGAACCGCATCGCGGGAAGCCTGCAACATCTCGCGGAACACCTGCACGAGGTTCCGCTGCTGCTGATCCCGTGCCTGCGCGTCGACTCCCGCGCCGAACTCACCAGCGTCCGTGGGCAGGCCGGCGCGTGGGGCTCGGTGATACCAGCGTTCTGGAGCTTCATGCTGGCCGCACGGGAACGCGGGCTCGGCACCGCCTGGACCACGAGTCACCTCAGCTACGAGCGGGAGATGGCCGATCTGCTCGGCATTCCCTACGACACCGTCGTGCAGGTGGCGCTCACGCCCGTGGCCTACACCCTCGGCACGGATTTCAAGCCCGGCCCCCGCTCCGACGCCGAGGGGTTCGCCCACTGGGACCGCTGGTGACACGCCGGGTTCCGGCGTAGCCGGGCGCTCGCGGTCAGAGGGTCGCGGTGTCGGTCGGCTTGTTCATGGTCGCTCCATGGCTTCTGGCGTTGGTGACCGGCGGACGCCGGTGGGGCGGTGCAGTTGCTCGCGCAGGGCCCGGTTCTCCGCGCGAAGGCGGGTGAGCTCGTCGCTTACGGGGGCGAGCACATCGGCTAGCTCGGCCTCGCTGTAGCGGGGCGTGATGTGCTGGGGGCAGTTCCAGTCGTAACCGTGCACGTCGACGGTGATCAGCCGTTCGACCTTGCCGGACTGCCCGTACACGTCCAGCCTGTCCAGCAGGTCGGCGGGCGCGTCGTCGCGTACGTCCACGACCCGGGCGGTGCCGATGATCTTGAGGCGCCGCTGCTGGGCGTAGTCCATCAGCAGCAGGGACACCCGCGGTGAGCCACCGAGGTTGCCCACCGAGAGGTACTGCCGGTTGCCGCGCAGGTCCGCCCAGCCGAGCACGCCATGGCCGTCCACCGGGTCGAGCACCTGCAGGAACCCCGGCGGGCCGCCCCGATACTGCAGGTAGGGCCAGCCGTTCTCTCCGACCGTGCCGAGGTAGAAGCCGTCACGTTCGGTGATGAAGGCGGCCGTGTCGGCGTCGAGCAGCGCGTCGGTGTGCCAGCCGTCGACCATGCGTTGGATGGCTGCCCGGCTGCCGTAGCGCTCGCGCGCGGCGGTCACCGATGCGGTCGACAGTTCTTCCAGGTAGCGGTGTGGCACGGCGTACCCCTCCGGGCCTGTTCCGACGTTGCGGCCCGCCCCCAGGGTGGCCACGGTCCGATCGACAGGCCCCATTCTAACCTTTGTGAAGGTGTTTGATGGTTAGAAGATACATCGCCGTGTCTCACCTGTCAAACCGCGAACGGGGGTAAGATTCGCTTCATGGTGCAGCGACCGTTGGTGGGCGAACCCCTCGCCCTGGACCTGGTGAACACGGAATGGGTCGAACACGGACACGATGTCGACCTCTTCGCCCAGCCCGACGGGCTGCGCGGGTGGCTCACCGAACACCGACTCCCGGGCGACCCGGCATCGGTCGAGGCGCCGCTGCGCCAGGCCCGCGCGGCCCTGCGTGGCATCCTCGAACAGCCCGGCGAGCCCGCCGAGCGCGAGATCAACGCCATCCTGGCGCACGGCGTCCTGCGGCACACCCTGCACCAGGCGACGGTGCGGGAACACCACGACGTCGACGATCACTGGCTGCCGGCCTGGCGGGCGGTCGACAACTACCTCGACCTGCTGGGACGGCAACCCACCCGGATCCGACGCTGCGGGCACCCCGCCTGCGTCCTGTACTTCTACGACACCTCACGCAACGGGACCCGGCGCTGGTGTTCCATGGACGGCTGCGGCAGCCGTACGAAAGCCGCCCGCCACTACCGACGGCACCGCACCCCCACGGTCTAGCCGGCGACGGTGGAGCCACCGCCGTCACACCCTGCGGGCAGGGCCGGCTTCAGTCGTGCAGTCCCGCTGCCAGGTCGCCGATCGCACCCATCGCCCACCGCTGCATCCCCGGACCGAAGGTGATCCGCGTCGCGCCCAGCCGCGCCAGTTCGGCCACCGACTCCCGGTCCGGTCGGGCAGCCATGTTGATGGGGCCCTCGATGCCCTCCCGCAGCGCCGGTAGCACCTCCGGCGGCGCCAGCAGCGGGTACACGCAGTCGGCGCCGGCGGCCAGGTAAAGACGGGCGCGGGCCACGGCGTCGGCCGGGTCACCCGTACCGACCAGGAACGTGTCGACGCGCGCGTTGACGAAGAGCGCGTCACCCGCCTCCGCCCGTACCTCCGCCAACCAGTCGGCGTGCCGCCGCGGGTCCTTGAGCGTGCTGTGCCCCTGCGAGTCCTCCAGGTTGCAGCCGACGGCGCCCGTCTCCAGGAGCCGCCCGACCAGTTCGCCGGGGGCGAGGCCGTAGCCGCCCTCGAGGTCGGCGGACACGGGTACGTCGACGGCCCGGACGATCCGCGCCACCGCGGCGAACATCTCGTCGGCGGGCGTGGAGCCGTCGTCGTAACCGAGCGAAGCGGCTATCCCGGCACTCGGAGTGGCGAGCGCGGGGAAGCCTGCGTCGGCGAGGACCCGGGCGCTGCCCGCGTCCCAGGGCCCCGGCAGGACGAGCGGGTTTCCGGCGGCGCGTCCCCGGTGCAGGGCGCGGAAGGTGGAGACGGTCATGTTCTTCACGTGTCCCGAGGAGATGTGCAGGGGCGATGGTACGGACGCAGACGCGGGCCGGGTGGCCCGCGCGCTAGGCGCCCGGTGTGTAGTGACCGGGGACCATGCGGGTGGAGACCCCGAAGCGGTTCCACGCGTTGATCGTCGTGATCGCGACGATGAGTCGGGCCAACTCGGTCTCGTCGAACTGGTCCGCGGCCCTCGCGTACACCTCGTCCGGCACGAAACCGTCCGTGAGTACGGTGATCGCCTCGGTCAGCTCGATCGCCGCGACCTCCCTTGCCGTGTAGAAGTGCTTCGACTCCGTCCACGCGCCGAGCTGGATGATCCGCTCGGCCGACTCACCGGCCGCCAGCGCGTCCTTGCTGTGCATGTCCAGGCAGTAGGCGCAGTGGTTGAGCTGGGACGCGCGGATCTTGACCAGGTTGAGCAGGGTCGGCTCGACGCCCTGCCGTGCGACCGTGTCCAGACGGATCATGGCCTTGTACGCCTCGGGCGCGAGCTTCGCCCAGTCCAGGCGCGGTGCGTGCGCCGGGTGGCGGGCCCCGCCGTCGATTGCCCCGTTTGTTGTCATGCCGACCAAGCTATGCCGCAGGTGGCGCCGGGGTATGGTCCAATTTCATGACGGATTCATGGGCCAATCCGGCGCCGGACCCGCCCGCCGCGAGCGGCGCCGACCTGCTGCTGGAGCTGCACGGACCCGGACTGCGCGCCGGGCTCACCGACGCCCTGCGGGAGGCCGTGCGCAACGGGCGGCTGGCAGCCGGCACCCGGCTTCCGTCGTCCCGCTCGCTCGCGGTCGACCTCGGCGTCGCCCGCAACACCGTCGCCAACGCCTACGCCGAACTCATCGCCGAGGGCTGGCTCACCGCCCGGCAGGGCTCCGGGACCCGGGTGGCCAGGCGGGCCACGCCGCGCCGGGCCGCTTCGCCCGCATCCGGTGACACACCGACCCGGGGCCGTCCCACGTACGGCCTGCTGCCGGGTTCGCCGAACCTGGCGGAGTTTCCCCGTACGCAGTGGCTCGCGGCGGCCCGCCGTGCGCTGACCGCCGCGCCGCACGACGCCTTCGGCTACGGCGACGCCCTCGGTCGGGTGGAACTGCGTACGGCCCTGGCGGACTATCTGCCACGGGCCCGTGGGGTGTACGCCACACCGGAGCGGGTTGTCGTCTGCTCCGGTTTCCAGCACGGTCTGACGCTCGTGGCGCGGGTGCTCCGGGGGCGGCGGGTGCGGGCGGTGGCCGTCGAGTCGTACGGCTTCGGCGTCTATCGCGACGTGCTGACCGGCGCCGGCCTGCGTACCCCGCCCCTCTACGTCGACGAGTGCGGTGCGCGTACCGACGACCTGGCGCGCCTGCCCGGAGTCGGCGCGGTGCTGCTGACACCGGCGCACCAGTACCCGACCGGGGTCGCGTTGCGCCCGGACCGGCGGGCGGCGGCCGTCGACTGGGCGCGTGCCAGCGGCGGCCTGATCCTGGAGGACGACTACGACGGTGAGTTCAGGTACGACCGTCAGCCGGTCGGCGCGCTACAGGGTCTCGATCCGGAGCGGGTGGTGTACTTCGGCACGGCAAGCAAGTCGCTGGCGCCGGGGCTGCGGCTCGCCTGGATGGTGCTGCCGGAGGAACTGGTCCCGGAGATCGAGGCGGCCAAGGGGCACATCGACTGGGCGAGTTCGCTGGAGCAGCTGACGCTCGCGGAGTTCATCTCCTCGGGCGCGTACGACCGTCACCTGCGTGCGATGCGGTTGCGCTACCGGCGCCGCCGCGACCAACTGGTCGCGGCGCTGGCGCAGCGGGCCCCCGGCATCCGGGTGACCGGCGTGGCGGCCGGGCTACAGGTGCTGCTCGAACTACCGCGCGGGACGGAGCGCTCGGTGGTCGAGGCGGCCGCCGCGCGGGGCCTGGCGGTCAGGGGGATGGCGCAGTTCCGCTACGAGGTGGCCGACTCCGGTTGGCGGTTGCCGGAGCAGGATGCGCTGGTGGTCAACTATGCGGCTCCTCCGGACAGTGCGTGGGCGGGCGCGCTGGACGCGCTCTGCCGGGTGATGCCGTAGCAACGGGAATCACCGCGCGGGCCAAGATGCCGCCCGTAGCTCGGCATAACTATGGTTATAAGGGACGAATCACCGCACCCTCCATGCTGGCCGGCGGTGGTCGCCCCTGATCATGGCGGGGAGTGTCGGCGCGAGTGCGATACCGTGCTGGCGGACCACCCCGCAGCGAAGCCGGTGTGACCCCGGCGCTGTCCCGCAACTGTGATCCCTCCGTACGGCAATCGTCGAGCAGCGAAGACCTCGGCGATGGCGAGCTGGACCGGCCCGGTCGGCGCTCGTCGTACGGGGGACGAGCCAGGTCGCCTGCGGTGTGGTCGCGAACCACGCTTCCGAGGAGAGGCGTCTCGCGGACGGGACATCAGCGGTGTTCCTGTCGGCGAAGCACTGGATCCTCGACCGACAGGAGGACCCATGATCAGACGTACCGTCGCAATCCTCACCGTGACGCTCACCGCGGCTGCGGCTCTCGCCGGCTGTGCGGCGGAGGACGGCGAGGCGCCGAGCGCCGGGTCGAGTTCGAACACCGCGGTGTTCCCGATCACCGTGGGCGGTGTCACGCTCGCGCAGCGACCCGAGAAGATCGTCTCGCTGTCGCCGACCACCACCGAGATGCTCTTCGCCGTCGGGGCCGGTGACCAGGTCACCGCGGTGGACGACAACTCCAACTACCCGCCGCAGGCGCCGAAGAGCGATCTTTCCGGCGTCAGCCCGAACGCCGAGTCCATCGCCGCCAAGGCACCGGACCTGGTCGTGCTGACCCTCGACACCAACAAGATCGTCGACCAGCTCGAACGGCTCAAGGTGCCGGTCTACCTCGCGCCGGCCGCGGTCACGCTGGAGGACAGCTACCGGCAGATCACCGAGCTCGGTGCGCTGACCGGCCACCCGGACGAGGCGGCCGACCTGACCCAGCGGATGCGCGACGACATCGCCAAGCTGGTCGCGGACGTACCGCAGCGGTCGACGAAGCTGAGCTACTACTACGAACTCGACCCCACCTACTACACCGTCACCGGCAAGACCTTCGTCGGTTCGCTGTTCACCCTGGTCGGGCTCGACAACGTGGCCGACCCGGCCGACGCCGACGGTGCCAAGGGCGGCTACCCGCAACTGACGCCCGAGGTGCTGGTCAAGTCCGACCCGGACCTGATCTTCCTGGCGGACAGCAAGTGCTGCCAGCAGAGCGCGGAGACGGTCAAGGCACGCAGCGGCTGGGCCGGTGTCACCGCGGTCAGGAACAACCAGATCGTGACCCTCGACGACGACATCGCCTCGCGCTGGGGCCCGCGCGTGGTCGACCTGGTACGCGCGATCGTCGACGCGGTCGCCAAGGTGCCCGCGTGACGCTGCCGGCTCCGGCCGGTACACCGGTCCGCCGACCCGCACTGCGGGTCGGCGGGTTGGTGGCCGGCATCGTGGCGGTCCTGGTCGCGGCGGTCACCGGGCTGGCGCTGGGACCGGTCGGGCTGCCGCCGCTCGGTGTCGCCGCCGAGCTGCTCAACCTCGTGCCGGGGGTACACCTGCACAGCGGCCTGACCCAGACCGAGGCGGCCATCCTGGTCGAACTCCGACTTCCGCGGGTCGTACTCGGCCTGCTCGTCGGCGGCACGCTCGCCCTGTCCGGCGGCGTCTACCAGGGGGTGTTCCGCAACCCGCTCGCCGACCCGTACCTGCTCGGCGCCGCCGCCGGGGCGGGACTGGCGGTGACGGCGATGATCGCGCTGCGGCTCGGGACCGGCGGTGGCGTGGACGGCGACGCCACCTCGGGACTCCCGCTGACCATCCCGCTGGCCGCCTTCGTCGGCACGATCGGCGCGGTGGCCCTGACGTACCTGCTCGGCGCGGCCGGGGGCCGGGACCGCAGCCCGGCGACCCTGATCCTGGCCGGCGTGGCGGTCTCCGCGTTCCTCTCCGCCGGCCAGACGTACCTCCTGCAGCGGCACGCGGAGAGCATCCGCGAGGTCTACTCCTGGTTGCTCGGCCGGCTAGCCACCGCCGGCTGGCACGACGTCGTCCTGATGCTGCCGTACGTCGTGATCACCGCCGTCGTGGTGCTCCTGCTGCGCCGGGAACTCGACGTGCTCTCCGTCGGCGACGAGGAGGCGGCCGGCCTGGGCCTGCACCCCGAGCGGTCGCGCTATCTGCTGGTCGCGGCCGCCTCGCTCGGCACCGCCGCAGCGGTCTCGGTCTCCGGGCTCATCGGTTTCGTCGGCATCATCGTGCCGCACACGGTACGGCTGCTCGCCGGGGCCAGCTACCGGGCCATCCTGCCGCTGTCGATGCTGTTCGGCGGCGCGTTCCTGGTCCTCGCCGACCTGGCCGCCCGCACCGTCGCGGTGCCCGCGGAGATCCCCATCGGGGTGCTCACCGCGTTCCTCGGTGCGCCCTTCTTCATCCTCGTGTTGCGTTCCGCCCGGCGGGTTACCGGATGAGCGTCGACCAGTCGCGCCCGGCCGCGGTCGAGGTGGCGGGCCTGCGGGTCACCCTGGACGGCACGCAGATCCTGCACGGCGTGGACCTGACGGTGGCCGCCGGCGAGTGGGTCACCGTGATCGGGCCGAACGGCGCGGGCAAGTCGACCCTGTTGCGCGCCGTCGGCGGCCTGCTTCCGGCGACCGGGTCGATCACCCTGTTCGGTACGCCGACCGCCCGGCTGCGCCGCCGGGACCGGGCCCGGGTCGTGGCGACCGTGTCGCAGTCCCCGGTGGTACCACCGGGGATGGCGGTCTCCGACTATGTGCTGCTCGGCCGCACGCCGTACATCCCGCCGCTGCGTCGCGAGTCGGCGGCCGACCTGGCCGCGGTGACCGAGGTGTTGCACCGGCTGGACCTGGTGGGATTCGCCGACCGGCCGTTGACCACCCTCTCCGGTGGTGAGCGGCAGCGGGTCTTCCTGGCCCGGGCACTGACCCAGGGCGCCCCGTTGCTGCTGCTGGACGAGCCGACCAGCGCGCTGGACATCGGCCACCAGCAGGACGTGCTGGAACTGGTCGACCGGTTGCGCGGCGAGGTCGGCCTGACCGTACTGGCCACCATGCACGATCTCTCGGTCGCCGGTGAGTACGCCGACCGCCTGGTGCTGCTCGACGCGGGGCGGGTGGCGGCGGCCGGCCCGCCGGGGGAGGTGCTGACCGAGGAACTGCTCGCCGCCCACTACCGGGCGCGGGTACGCGTCATCGACGGCGAGCACGGACCGATCGTCGTGCCGGTGCGCACCCGGTAGCCGTACGGCGGACCTCGACCTCGGCGACCGGCGTCCGGTTCAGGCGGGCACGATCATCGGTGTGCCGGCGATCGGGTCCGCGACGATGAGGCAACGTAGACCGAAGACCTTCTCGACCAGTTCGGCGGTGACCACGTCGCCGGGCGCGCCCTCGGCGACGATGTTGCCGTCCGCCATCGCGATCAGGTGGTCGCTGTAGCGGCAGGCGAGGTTGAGGTCGTGCAGGACGATGACGATGGTCTTGCCGGACTCGGCGTTCAACTTGCGCAGCAGCCGTAGCAGTTCGACCTGGTGGTTGATGTCCAGGTAGGTGGTTGGTTCGTCCAGCAGCAGCAGGTCGGTGTCCTGGGCCAGGGCCATCGCGACCCAGACGCGTTGCCGTTGGCCGCCGGAGAGCTGCCGGATCGGACGGTCGATCAGGTCGGCGGTACCGGTGGCGTCGAGCGCCCGGGCGACCGCGTCGTGGTCCTGTTCGGTCCACCGCCGGAACCAGCCCTGATGCGGGTAGCGGCCACGGGACACCAGGTCGGCGACGGTGATGCCATCGGGTGCGACGGGGGTCTGCGGCAGCAGCCCGAGCACCTTGGCGACATCGGCGGTACGCATGTCGGCGAGGGCCTTGCCGTCGAGCAGTACGGAGCCGCCGCGCGATGGCAGCAGCCGGGCCAGGCCGCGCAGCAGGGTGGACTTGCCGCAGGCGTTGGCACCGACGATCGCGGTGATCTTGTGGTCGAGCACCGTGACGTCGAGCTTGTCGACAACGGTCCGGTCGTCGTACCCGAGGGTCAGACCCTCGGCGCGCAGTCGGGTCATCCGCCCGCTCCTTGCCGGTTCGTGGTGGCCAGCAGCCACAGCAGGTAGGGAGCACCGACCGCACCGGTCACCACGCCGGTCGGCAGCGGTGTCGGCAGCAGGTGCACGGCGACGAGGTCGGCGCTGAGCAGCAGCGCGGCGCCGACCAGCGCGGCGGCGGGGATGCCACCGGTGGCCGGACCGAGCAGCCGGTTGGCGATCGGTCCGGCGACGAGGGCGACGAAGGCGATCGGCCCGGCCACGGCCACCGCGAGGGCGACCAGCACGACCGCGGTGCCGAGCAGGGCGGCGCGGCTGAGTTCGGTCCGGGTGCCCAGCGTACGGGCGGCGTCGTCGCCGAGTTCCAGGGCCTGCAACGGCCGCTGGAGCATCAGTGCGATGGGCAGCAGGACGACCAGTGCGCCGAGGAGCAGACGCAGTTCCGTGGTGCTGGCCTGCCCGACGGAGCCGGTCAGCCAGTGCATCGCCTGGCGGGCCTCGAAGAGCTGGGCCCGGCTGAGTACGTAGCCGACGAGGCCGTCGAAGAAGACCGCCACACCGATGCCGATGAGGATGAAACGGTAGCCGCTGACACCGTCGCGCCAGGCGAGCACGTACATCAGCAGGGCCGCGACGATGGCGCCACCGAGGGCGAGCCCGCTGACGAGTAGCCCGCTGACCTGGAAGATCACGATTCCGGTGACCGCGGTGAGCCCGGCACCGGAGGTGATGCCGACGAAGTCCGGTGAGGCGAGCGGGTTACGCAGCACCTGCTGGAAGATGGTCCCGGAGGCGCCCAGCGCCAGCCCGACGGCCAGGGCTGAGGAGGCGGTCGGCAGCCGCAGGCCGCGTACCACGAAGTCGACGCTCGGGTTGTCGGACAGGTGCAGCACGGAGGCGATCACCTCGCCGGCACCGATCCGGAAGCTGCCCACCATCATGGTCAGTACGAACAGCGCGGCCACGGTCACGGTCAGGGCGCCGGTCACCACGACGGAACGGCCGGCTCGACGCTGCCGGTTGCGGCGCAGCGCGGCCGCGACGCCGGGTGCGGCGATGGCCGTACCGGTCGGGTTTGTCGTCGCTGTCATCCGTTCACACCTCCGACAGCCGGGCGTAGCGCACGATCGTGACGAACGCGGGCGCGCCGATCACCCCGAGGACCACACCGACCTGTAGCTCGTCGGGCGCGGCCACCACCCGGCCGAGCACGTCGGCGAGGAGCAGCACGATGGGCGCCAGCAGCATCGAGTACGGCAGGATCCACCGGTAGTCGGGACCGCAGATGAACCGCGCGACGTGCGGCACGACCAGCCCGACGAAGACAATCGGCCCGCAGGCGGCGGTGGCCGCACCGGCGAGCACCGCGACCACGGCGAAGGCGGCCGCGCGGGTACGGGTGACGTTCTGGCCGAGGCCACGGGCCACGTCCTCGCCGAGGGCGAGTCCGTTGAGGATGCGCCCGAAGCCCAGCGACACGGCCAGGCCGAGGAGCAGGAACGGAGCGACTCCGGTCAGGATCGGGGTGTACCGGCCGGCGAGCGAGCCCACCTGCCAGAACCGCAGCTCGTTGAGCGCGTCCACGTTCGTCATCACGATTCCGGTGGTCACCGAGGCCAGGCCGGCGGTGACGGCCGCACCCGCCAGCGCCAGCTTGACCGGGGTGGCGCCCTCCCGGCCGAGCGACGCGATCGCGTACACCAGCGCGAGTGCGGCGATCGCCCCGGCGAAGGCGAACCAGACGTAGACGTTCACGCCGCGTACGCCGAGCACGGTGATGGCGAAGACCACGAACGCCGCCGCGCCGGAGTTGATGCCCAGGATCCCCGCGTCGGCGAGGGGGTTGCGGGTGACGCCCTGCAGGATCGCCCCGGCGACGCCGAGCGCGGCGCCGACCAGGATGCCGAGCAGGGTGCGGGGGACCCGCATCTCCAGCGTGACCGTGCTGCTGATCGACCCGTCGCCGCCCAGACTGCCCAGCGCGTGCAGCACCTCGGACAGGCCGATGGCACGTGAGCCCATCGTGATGCTCAGGAACCCGACGAGGGCGAGGACCGCGCAGAGTACGGCGAGCCCCGGCCCGAGGGCGGAAGCCCGCCGTACGCCTCGCGCCGGGGTGCTCGCAGTCGCGTACCGGCTAGTTGCCGACATTCGGATCCGCGGCCTTGACCGCCTCGGTCAGCTTGTCCAGCTCGTTGGCGAAATCGCCGTACGTGTGCAGCCAGAACGCCGGCCACGACACGGCGGCTCCGGCCTTCGCTGCCTTGATCTTGAACCAGGTCGGCTGCTTCTTGCCCCACTCGGCGTTGGCGGTAGGGGTGAAGGAGCGGCCGTCCCACAGGATCAGGTCCGGCTGGTACTTGTCCGCGTTCTCCCAGCTCAGATTCTCCCAGTACGGGAAGCCCGGGTCCGGGCTGGCCGGGTTGATCACCTTCAGGCCCCAGCTCTGCAGGTCCAGCAGCTCGGGTGCGTACTCGGGGTTGGCCACGTACACCTTGTCGTCGGCGGGCGACATCGCCGCGACGGTCAGGCCGGTCTTGCCCGCGGTCGCCTCCTTGAACTTGGCCACCGCCTCCTCGAAGCGCTTCTTGTTCGCCGCGATCTGCGGGCTGTCCACATCCGCGCCGAGGCTCTCGGCGAGGTCTTCGTACCCCTCGGCCAGCGCGACGATCGACTTGCCTTGCGAGACGCCGACGACGGGGGCCAGTTCGGCGAGCTTCTTGCTCTTTTCGTCGACGCCTTCCTCCATGCCGCTGTGTGCCTTCTCGGCCGGCCACCAGTCGCCGACGATCAGGTCAGGGCGCAGCGCGGCGGCCTTCTCCACGTCGATCTTGCCCCATTCCTCGCCGAGGATCTCGATCCCGGTGAGGTCGAGGTTCTTCAGGTTGGGGTCGGTCTTGACCGGCTCGTCGGAGTAGACACCGACGGGCTTGATGCCGAAGGACAAGAGTGCCGCGGCCTCGCCCGCGTGGGCGATGATCCGGGTCGGGGCCTTGTCCGCCTTGACGACCTGACCGGACCCGTCGGTGAACGACCAGGGGCCGGAGGCAGCGGCGGCGGTATCGCCGGTGTCGGAGTCGTCGCCGCAGCCGGCCAGCCCGGCGAGCACGGCGCTCAGCGCCGTCACGGCCAGGATCGGTCGCCATGCTCGCATGGTGAGGTTTCCGTTCTGTCTGGTTGGACCGAGCCGTGAGGGCCGGCCCGAGAGTTAGGTTAGGCTAACCAGGCTTGATGGTTTTGGCTAGTCCGCATGATCAGGCTCATCCGACTCCCACCCCGCCGACCGCTCCCCGGTGACGGTCGGGTACGAGCGGCCTCCGGAACCCTCGGTTGCGGCCCTGGCGTAGCGGCGGGCCAGGTGGGCGAAGGCGTCCTTGAGTTCGGCCGGGCGGACCACCTCGATGTCGGCGTCGAACCTGCCGATGGTGGCCGCCAGCCCGGGCCACGACCACGAGCCCAGGACGAGCCGGCAGCGGTTCGGGTCGAGTTCCTCGACGACGGCGTCACGGGTGTAGCGGGACACCTTGGCGGCGGGCAGGTTGAGGATCACCTCGCCGCGGCAGGGCCAGTCGACCGAGCCGTCGGAGCCCCGGAACCTGTTGACCACGAAGGTCGCCACGTCACCTCCGGGCAGTTCGCGGGGGGTGAAGCGGGGCCCGGTCGGTACCCGCGGGCTGATCCGGTCGGCGCGGAAGGTGCGCCAGTCCTCACGGTCGAGATCCCACGCGACGAGATACCAGCGTCCGCCCCAGGTGACGAGATGATGCGGCTGCACCCGGCGCGGCAGCGTCTGCCCGTCGCCGGTTTCGACGCCTGGCGGCGCGGCGGTGTAGCCGAAGCGAAGCACCTCGCGGGCGTGCACGGCGGCACTCAGTGCCATGAGTACGCCGCTGTCGACCTGCGTGGCCGGTCGGATCGTCGGCCCCTCGACGGCGGTGACCCGGAGGGTGTCGATCCGGTGGCGCGGCCGCGCGGGCATGACCTGCCGGACGGTGTTCAGCGCGCGTGCCGCGGCCTCGTCGATGCCGGCGCCGGTGGTGACGGCGACCTGGAGTGCGATGGCCAGGGCGACGGCCTGCTCGTCGTCGAAGAGCAACGGGGGCAGTTTCGTGCCGGCATCGAGCCGGTACCCACCGTCGGGGCCCTTGACGGCCACTATCGGGTAGCCGAGTTCACGCAGCCGGTCGACATCGCGGCGCACGGTCCGCGGACTCACCTCCAGCCGCTCGGCCAGCGCCGCCCCCGGCCAGTCCCGACGTGCCTGGAGCAGCGAGAGCAGCGAGAGCAGTCGCGCTGAGGTCTTCGGCATGGATCACATATTGCCCGGAGAAGCGGCCACTCCCTGTCCGCTTTGCCTGCGACCGTTGTCGCGTGCCAACCGGCGCCGACAACGTGCCAATCAATGCCGACAACCGAAGGACTCGTACGCGATGACCACCACCACGACTCCCAGCGCAACCATCGACACCGAGCGGAACGACCTGCTCGCCGCGCTCGCGGCCGCGCGATCCGCCCTGACCAAGACCGTCCACGGGCTCTCCGACGAGCAGGCCGGCGAGCGCCCCACGGTCAGCGCGCTCTGCCTGGGCGGACTGATCAAGCACGTCGCGTCCACCGAGGAAGCGTGGCTGCGCTTCGTGGTCGAGGGCCCGTCGTCGATGCGCCACGACCTGCCCGACGGTGTCACCCTGGCCGACCTCGCGGCCGGTACCGCACGCGAGGTGCCACAGTGGATGATCGACCACCAGGACGAATTCCGGATGCTGCCCGGCGACACCCTGGCCGGGATCCTCGCCCGCTACGAGCGGGTCGCCGCCCGCAGCGAGGAGATCGTCGTCGCCGTAACCGACCTGTCCGCGACCCAGCCGTTGCCGGTGGCGCCGTGGCACGAGCCCGGCGCGGTGCGCAGCGTACGCGGGGTGCTGATGCACGTCGTCGCCGAGACCGCCCAGCACGCCGGACACGCCGACATCCTGCGCGAGTCGCTCGACGCGAGCCGATGAGCGTTCTCGACAGCCGGGCGCTCAACCGGGCGACGCTCGCCCGACAGTTGCTGATCGACCGCGCGGACCTGCCGGTCCTCGACGCCGTCGCGCACCTGTGCGGGCTGCAGGCGCAGGAACCGCAGGAACCGTACGTCGGGCTCTGGTCACGGCTGCGCGGGTTCGACCCGGCGGTGCTCTCGGACCTGCTGACCGGGCGGGCGGTGGTGCGTACCCACCTCATGCGCCGCACGGTGCACCTCGTCACCGCCGACGACGTCCTCGCCTGGCGGGCCAGGCACGACCCCATGCTGCGCCAACGGGTGCTCGGGGTGTACCGCCGGGAACTCGCCGGGGTGGACCTCGACGAACTCGCGCGGGCGGGCCGGGCGGTGCTGGCCGACGGCGAACCCCGCTCGATGACCGAACTCGCGCGGGCACTCGCCGAGGGCTGGCCGGAGCCCGGACCGCGCGCGCTGGGCGAGATGCTGGTCGCCGCCCTCGTCCCGATGGTGCAACTGCCGCCGCGCGGGCTGTGGCGTACGAGGGCGGGGGTGCGCAACCTGCCACTCGCCTCGTGGCTGGGGCGCGAGATCGACCCGCCGGCACCGGACGGCTCCGACCCGGTCGGGCAGGCGTTGGTCCGGCGCTACCTGGCCGCGTTCGGCCCCGCCGCCACGGCCGACCTGCGTGCCTGGTGCGGCCTCGCCGGACTGCCGGCCGCGGTGGCCGCGGTACGCGATGAGCTGGTCACCTTCCGCGACGAGCGAGGCCGGGAACTGTTGGATCTTCCCGACGCGCCTCGCCCCGACCCGGACACCCCGGCCCCGGTGCGGTTCCTGCCGGCGTTCGACAACGCGCTCCTCGGTTACGACGACCGCAGCCGAATCGTCGACGACGCCCACCGGGGCCTGTCGGTCGCCGGAGCACGGGTGGTGCTGGTCGACGGTCGGGTCGCCGCGACCTGGGACGTCAAGGCCGACACCGTGACCGTCACCCCGCTGCGCGACCTTGCCCGGACCGACCGCGAGGCAATGGCCGAGCAGGGGCGGGAGTTGGCCTCGTTCCTCTCCGACGACAACCACCACCGGGTGGAGGTTGCCACGCCACCGCGCTGAGCTGGCCCCCGCCGGTTCCCGGCGCGAGGATCAGGGCTTTCGGGCCATGCCCCCGGCCATGAGGCGTTCGGCTACGGACAGCTCGTGGTCCAGGGGGGTCTCCGGTCGCCATTCCGGTAGGGACACCAGTCCCGGCTCGATCATCTCAAGGTCACCGAAGAAACCCCGAAGTTCTTCCGACGTACGGAAGCGGCCGGTGCCGAGCACGCTGAGGTAGGTCTGCTCGAGCGCGGCGGCTTCCGGAAAGGACGCACAGAAGCTGGTCATGAACAGGTGACTGCCGGAGGGCACGGCATCCATGTACGCCTTGGCGACGCCCCGCGGATCCTCGCTGTCGTGCAGGTGGTGCAGGATGCCGACGAGCATGACGCCGACCGGCTCGGAGAAGTCGATGAGGCGATGCACCTCGGGATGGGCGAGTACCGCCGCGGGGTCCCGCAGATCGGCCGTGACCACGGTGGTGTTGTCGTTCTCGACGAGCAGGGACCGGCCGTGGGCCAGGACGATCGGGTCGTTGTCGACGTAGACGACCCGCGCCTCGGGCGCCGAGCGCTGTGCCACCTGGTGGGTGTTCTCCCGGGTCGGCAACCCGGAGCCCAGGTCCAGGAACTGCCGGATGCCCGCCTCCTCGACCAGGTAGCGGACCCCTCGGCTGAGGACCTGCCGGTTGTAGGCCGCCACCTCCGGCAGCTGCGGCACGATCTTGAGCATTTCGCCGACGATGGCGCGGTCGATGGCGAAGTTGTCCTTGCCGCCGAGCACGACATCGTAGGCCCGCGCGATACTCGGCGTGGTGGGGTCGACATCGCCAGACGCCGGTCGGTCCTGTTCCGCCATGAATCCTTCTCTCGGAATGTCTCGCCCTGCCCGGGGTGCCGATCCTAGGGGACGACCGACGCCCATGGGTGCCGGCCGACCATTGTGGACACCGGTCGGACGGGGTGGTGATGCCCGCGGTGGCGAACCGGCGCAGCTCGCCCGGCGGCTGCCGTCCGGAGTGGTCGAAGGCACTGGTCGTCACCGTCGACGGGTAGCGGGTCGATGCCCTCCGGTGCGGCGTACCGGAGGGCATCGAGACCGTCAGAGTCGCGCCGCGAGCGCCTCGGCCGGCTCCGGATGCCGCACGAGCAGTTCCCACAGCTCCGCCTCGCCGGCTGCGGCGGCAGGGACGGCAACCGACCGCCACCGGTCGTCGCAGCCGAGCAACCCGGCCACGGCGTCGCAGGACTCCGGGTGCCCGGCCAGCAACTCGGCCACCGCAGCGGTGCCGTCGGTGCCCGAGCGGGCGGCGGAACCCGTACCCGGGGCGTCGGCGGTGCGATCGCCGGACGCCGCCGCGGGCCCGGACCACGGTGGCGTCCATGAGTCCAGCGCCGCGAGGCCGGCCGGGAAGGTCCGGCCCGCCTCGCGGACTAACCGCGGCACCTGTTCGCCGGCCTCCTCGCGCAGCGTGGTGATCAGCGTCGGCAGCCACGGCAGCAGCACCCGGTCGGGCAGCCGTCCGAACGCCCCGGAAAGCACCTCGACCACGAACGGCGCCAGCGCCGGTACGGGTTCGAGCGCCTGGGCGAAACCGGTCAGGTACTGCGGGAACGCCGGTACGACCAGCGGATTCTCCAGCAGTTCCGTGGACCGTTCGCGCAACTGCGCAAGCGTGAGCGAGCCGAGCTGGAAACGGGCCGCCCAGAGCAGTGCGACCTTCGCCGGTGCCGACGGATGGGACTGTGCCACCGCGATCTCCAACTGGGCCCGGTCGCAGCCGAGGGCCAGGGCCAGGCTCTCGATGCTGAACAGGAACCCGAGCATCGCCGCGACCTGACGTACCCCGGTCTCCTCGTCGACGAACGCGGTCGGCAGCAGCGTGCAGTAGTGCGCGTACCCGGTGGAGCCGAAGTTCTCGCACCAGGCGGGCAGCCCCTCCGGCGTGGAGCGGTAGTACGCCAGCAGCCGGCGGATCCGGGTCAGCACCTCGGGCGCGTCGTCGACCGTACGTTCGGCCCCGAGCAACTGCACCGCGCGGGCGCCGAGTTCGTCGGTGAACCGCGGATTGCGCAGGTACAGCAGCGAATCCTCGACCGCCCGCAGCGCCACCGCCGCCGTCGCCTGCGGGGCCCACACCCTCCGGCGCAGCCGCTGCTCCAGCACCTGCTCGACGGTCACGCCCTCGTAGCCGAGTTCGATGAGCGCGCGCTGGTCGCGGCCGATCGCCAGGTCCCAGCTCTCCTGGATCGACGTGCCGCCGAGCCGCCGCTCGCCCATCACCGGCCGGACGGTCTGCTGCGGCAGCAGCGCGCGCAGCACCCAGAGCAGGTCGGAGGCGGCCCGTAACTCCGGCCGCGCCGCGATGTCGAGCAGTGCCCGCTGCACGGTACGACGATCCAGTTCGAGGCCGAGCGGGGCCAGCCGGTCGTACACGTTGCGGGCCAGCGGTGGCAGCGCGTCGTACCCGACCCGGCCGATCCGGTCGCCGCCCATCAGGATCTCGCAGAGCCGGCGTACGTCCCGCCGGCCCGGCACCACGTCCTTCTCGATGCAGGTCACGGCCGCGTCGGCGAAGTCGTACGGGGTGGGCCGGGCCCGGTTGCGCATGCCGGCGAGCAGGATCGAGGTCTCGAAGATCGCGATCGCGTCGGCCGTGCTCGCCAGGTAGCCGTTGCGCCGGGCCAGCCGCACGATGTCGACGCACCAGCCCAGCAACTCGTCCTCGTCCAGCCCGTCGGCGACCGGCGGGCGCGACAGGAACTCCGACAGCCGGTCCTCGGCGGCCGGCAGGGCCGGACCGCGGCCGCCGGATCCCCGCGCGGCCGCCTTTCGGGTACGCGTCGCGCGCTTGCCGCCGTCCTGCTGCCCGGCCAGCCGGAACGTCTTCACCCCGCTGCGTGTCACCGCCCGGGAGAACGTCGTGGCGGCGATGGAGACGCTGCCGGAGGCGAGCCCGAACTGGGCCTCGATCGCCGAGTGGCTGGACGGGACCAGGCCGTACAGCCAGGTGGTGCCGGTCCGGGGCGTGATCTCGAACGGCACCGTGGACGCGGAGCCGAACTGCTCGACCCGGCTGGCGGCGTGGAACGCACCGCAGACGTACAGGCAGTCGGAGCGGTCCACACCCGACACGGCGAGGTGCTCGCGCATCCGGGTCCACATGTAACGCTCGCGATCCTCGTCCCGGTCCAGCCGGGCGGCATCGCCCGGACGCAGCCGCCGGAACAGGCTGCCGATCAACACCATGACCTGCCGGTACGTGGCATAGTCGGCGTTCACCAGCGGCTGCTCGACGTACTGGTCCCACCACTCGGACCAGTGCCGTACCCGGCCGTGGTGCAGCAGGTGCTCCTCCAGCTCACGGAAGCCGGGACGCAGGTCGCCGATCTCGATGCCGACCGCGTCACCGTGCAGGTCGACCTCCTCGCCGTGGGCCGGTGGCCCCTCGCCGTGCGGCTCCGGATCGCCGTCCCCGTCCGCGTCACCGGGCGGGGGCTCGTCACGCGGCTGCCACTGGAAGACGTGGTCGGTGGAGCGGTCCACCAGCACCAGCTCGACGCCGGGCGTCTCCAAGGCGTACGCGATCGCCTGGTATTCGGCGGACGCCTCGGTGACCGGCGCGACCACACTGAGCGGTCCCCACTTGCGCGGGTGCCCGTCCAGTTCGCTCGCGAACGCCTGCAGCGCCACCGGCAGCTGGCAGTTGCGCAGCTCGGTGAGGAGCGGCTGGAGGTCCTCGCACAGCTCCAGGTAGATCACCTTCGGCTGCTTCTCGCGCAGCCTGCGCACCATCGCCAGAGCCGAGGACGGCGAGTGGTGGCAGACCGGGAAGATCTCCAACTCCTCCCCGAGGGCCCGGTCGACGTCGTCGACCAGGCCGGCGAGGATCTCGGCGAGGGCGTCGGGACCGTCGGCGAACGCCACGGCCGCGTCCTGTAGCTGCTCGCGCAGCGCCCCGAAGACGGTCATGACAGCGTCACGATGGTCTGCCGGCCGCCCTCCAGGAAGGCGGGCCACTCGCCGCCGGCCTCCTTGCTGCGCGGCTCGACCACCCCGTGCAGGTACTTGTTGAGGATGGCGAGGTCTTCCGGGCTGCGCCGGGCCAGCGACCCGACCAGGGAACTGGCGAGGGTCTCGGCGCGCAGCGTGCGGTCGCCGAAGAAGTTGCTGTGCAGGATCGCGTCCTCCAGCACACCGATCTGCTCCGCGGTGGACAGCGCCGACTCCAGCTTCTCGTCGTCGCTGGTCGCGGCCGCCGCCGCGGTACGCAGGTCGGCGAAGGACTGCAACAGGATGTCGAGCAGCGTCGGCGGTACGTCCAGCTCGATCTCGTGCCGCCGGAGCAGTTCGGTGGTGCGGAACCGGACGATCTCGGCCTCGCTGCGCTTGTTCGTGACGACCGGGATACGGACGAAGTTGAACCGCCGCTTGAGCGCCGACGAGAGGTCGTTGACGCCCCGGTCCCGGCTGTTGGCCGTGGCGATGATCGAGAAGCCCGGTCGGGCGAAGACGATGTTGTCGTCGTCCAGCTCCGGGATGGAGACGTACTTCTCGGACAGGATCGAGATGAGCGCGTCCTGCACCTCGCTCGTGGAACGGGTCAGCTCCTCGAACCGCCCGATCACGCCCTGCTCCATCGCGGTCATGATCGGGGAGGGGATCATCGACGCGCGGGACTGCCCGTGGGCGATCACCATCGAGACGTTCCACGAGTACTTGATGTGGTCCTCGGTGGTGCCGGCGGTGCCCTGCACCACCAGTGTCGAGTTGCGGCAGATCGCGGCGGCGAGCAGCTCGGCCAGCCAGCTCTTGCCGGTGCCGGGGTCTCCGATCAGCAGCAGGCCACGGTCGGAGGCGAGCGTGACGATGCTCCGTTCGACCAAGCTGCGGTCGCCGAACCACTTCTGCGGGATCTCGCGGTCGAGCCCGTCGGCGCGTTCCGAGCCGAGGATGAACAGCCGCACCATGCGTGGGCTCAGCCGCCACGAGTACGGCTTGGGGCTGTCGTCGACCGACTCCAGCCAGGCGAGTTCCTCGGCGAACTTGACCTCTGCGGGGGCGCGCAGCATCTCAGGGGTGGTCATGGTGACGATCTCCTAGGTGAGGAAGTTCTTGAGTTCGAAGACGAGCTTGCGGATGTGGCCGGAGATCACCGGCGTACCGAGGTCCTTGAAGCGCTGGCGGAACCAGGGGTTCACCTCGGCGTGCCCGCTGCTGTTGACCGAGCCGACCGGGATGAGCTTCACGCCGCTGCGGTGCACCGCCTCCAGCCCGTCGAAGAGCGGCTGGGACCGGTCGAACTCGTAGAAGTCCGAGATCCAGACCAGCACGGTGTTGCGCGGGTCGACGATCTTGGGGCGGGCCATCGCCAGCGCCACCGGACCGTCGTTCCCGCCGCCGAGCTTGGTACGCAGCAGCACCTCGAACGGGTCCTGTACCCAGGGAGTCAGGTCGATCGCCCGGGTGTCGTACGCGATCAGGTCCACCTCCACCCTGGGCAGCCCGGCGAAGATCGAGGCGAGGATGGTGCAGTTCACCATCGAGTTGACCATCGACCCCGACTGGTCCACCACCACGATCATCCGCGCCGGGGTGGTACGTCTGGCCGTGTGCCGGTAGAAGAGCCGGTCGACGTAGAGCCGACCGTCCTGCGGATTCCAGTTCGGCAGGTTCTTCCAGATCGTGCGGTCCAGGTCGAGGTTGCGGAACACCCGCTTCGGCGGCACCGACCGGTCCACGGTGCCCACGCTCGTCTGCTCGACCTGGGTACGCAGCACCTCGGCAACCTCGTCGACGTACCGGCGGATCAGCGCCTTGGCGTTCGCCAGCGCCACGCCGGAGAGGTTGTGCTTGTCCCGCAGCAACTGCTCGATCAGCGACATGCTGGGCGTGAGTTTGCTGGCGAGTGCGGGATCGGCCAGCACCTCGCGTAGCCGCATCCGGCGGACCAGATCGCCCTCCAGGTCGCCGAGCACACCCGAGAGCCCGCCGCTACCGGGCCGCCCACGCAGTTGCCCCGGCTCGTGCCCGAGTGCCCGTTCCAGCCAGCCCGCGTCGGACTGCCACCGGCCGAGCTGTCCCGCGCTCACGCTGCCGGTGCCCGTACCGAAGACGTTGAGCAGCAGCTTCGAGGCGAGGGCGGCACGGCGTACCTCGTCCGGGCCGACCGGTTCGTCCGGCGCATCCGTCTCCGGGGGCGCCATCACCCCCGACAGCTCGGCCGCCAGCTCCGGGTGGCGCTGCACCACGTTGTCCACCGAAACGTTCGGGTCCAGCAGCGCGGTCGGCAGGCCGAGGTCGTCGACGACGGCGACGCTCGCCGCCTCCAGCGCCGGCTGCTCCTGCGGATCGAACAGCCGGGCGAGCAGGCGCCAGTAGAGCACCTGCCGGCGGTGCTCGGCCGCGTTGGTCTCGTTCTCGCTCATCGCCGCAGCAACCGTCCCGCCCGCTCACGCAGTACCGATACCGCGTCGCCGGCCTTCGCCATCTTGGCCGCCCGCGGTCCGTCCGTACCCATCGCCCAGTCACCGGTCTGCACGACAGTGGACTTGCGTTTCGACGTGGCCCGGATCGCCAGCGGCTGCACCAGCCAACGGTCGGCGTCCCACCGCAGCAGCCCGATGCAGGCGCAGGAGGCGGCCACCAGCTCGGGAGTGAGCGGACCGCAGGTCGGCAGCCGGTCGACCGTCACACCGATGGCGGCGCCGTCGACGTGGAAGGTCACCGTGCCCTCGGGATCGGTGCTCGTGGTGTAGTCCTCCAGCAACACCGGCTCGGCGATGGCCGCCGGATGCCGGTGAAGCGGCGGTGCGGCGTCGGCGAGTACGCCGTCGAGCTGCACCCCGGCCACCGCGAACGGGTCGGCCGGCGCGTCCGGCCGGCTGCCGCCCTCCTGCCAGAGCAGGTCGCCTCCGGGGCGCAGGACGAGGTCGGTGACCTCGATGCCGACACCGGACGCGAGGGCGGCGAGCAGCACCGGGTAGTCGCGCAGCAGCTGCCACAGCGTCGGCCCGACGATCGTGTCGACCTTCGCGGCCGCGACGGCGGTGCGTACCAGCCGGCTCGGCGCGCCGCCGCCAGGTTCGAGGACGGCGTGCACCTGCGCCTGCACCGCGGTGGGGTGCTCGTGCACGTCGACACCGAGGATCAGCAGCCGCCCGGAGACCCGCTCGCCCGTCGTACCGGCCGTGCCGTTGTCGGGGCGGGCCAGCAGCATCGCGCGGCTCCACAGGTCACCCCAGCGGCGTACCGGCACCCGGTCGGCCGTGGCGATCGGCGACACCGCGTGCAGCTCGGCCACCAGGCCGTCGAGCAGCACCGCGAGGCGGCGACCCGAGGCAATGGCGAGCAATCCCGGTACGAGCTGCCTGCCCGCCGCGAGCGCATCGCCGTCGACCCCACGCCAACCGGTGATGGCAGCCTCGGTCAGCCAGGAGCGGGCCCCGGCCAGCGGGCCGTCGGCCGACGGCGACGGTGTGCCCTCGGCGGCGACCGACGATGCGACCGCCGGTGCCGGCCACGGCCGCCGTTCGCGCCCCTGCGCGCTGTCGAGCTGGGCCAGCAGTGCGTCGTGCACCGCGCCCATCAGTGCGGACCGGGCACCGGCCAGCAGCGCGAGGGAACCGTCACCGAGGGACCCGGCGGTGATCTTCTCGACGGCCTCCGCCACCCGGGGACCGAGCGGCGTGGCCGCGACCGCGCCCGCCAGGTCGGCCAGCGCCGAGGTACGCGCCGAATCCAGCCGGCCCAGCCCCTGCAACAGCGCATCGTCGAATCCGGCGACCACGCCGTACGCCGCGTCCACGCCGGCCGGCGTGCCACCGGTCAGCCCGGCGAGCTGTACGCCCCGCATCAGCTACCCACCCCGGACGGGAACCAGTGCAGCTCGGGCAGTGGCTCCGTCGTGGCCGGAACCTCCAGATAGGACAGATGCGCCAGGAAACGGCTGAACACCCGGGCCGCGACCGTCGGGCCGGCGCCCCCGGTCAGCCGACGCAACAGGTCGCCGCCGGTGGCGTCGCCCTCGTCGAGCTCGACCCGGAGGTAGCGGGCCACCTGCGTGATCCCGTACTGCACGACGGCCTCGTCGACCAGCGCCCGGATGTGGTTGCACCGTACGCCCCCGCCGCCGCAGGGCCGGTTGTTGTTGGTACTGCAGGAGGCCTCGTGGCTGCCGGCGGCTATCGCCGACACGTACACCCGGGCGATGTCGGAACCGCTCGACACGACCCCCTGCAGCGCCCCGTCAGCCAGCTCGACGAAGGGCACCTTCGCGAGCTTGCGGGGCCGCGCGACGGGCAGCACCCGTACGACGCTGCGCCGCTCCCAGTCAGCCGCGCCCACTGCTGGGGCGACGGCATCGGCGTCCAAGACGTTCGACCTCCCACCGGTCGGTCCGCAGAGCTCCGCCCGGACATCAGCGGTCATCCCTGCGGACAGGTGATCTGTGACGCGGGAAGTTCTACCGTGCCCGTCCGACAGGAACACGAGCGGACCGGGCGGGCCGAGCGGCGGTGCCCCGGCGGAAGGATCGGTCAGCGGACGGTGTCCCAGAGGAAGATCGACGAATTGCTGAGGCTGACCAGCGTCCGACCGTCGGGGGTGAACAGATGCCGTGGAACCGGCCCGCTCCGTTGGTGACCGGCGCGCCGATCAGGCGTCGGGTGGCCACGTCCCAGAGTCGGATTCCGCCGGAGCCGGAGGTGGCCAGGACCCTGCCGTCCGGGCTGGTCCAGCGGGTCGCCGATCGGCTCTCGGCTGGGAGTGCGTTTGGTGAGCAGACGTCCGGTCGTCCATAGGCACCGGATCACCCTAACGGCACCGTGCCTTTCGCTGTGCCTCCCGCCGGAACCGGTTGCTGCCCCGTTTGCTCCCCGGAGGCCCGATAACGCTATTCGGCCGTGCCTGAGCTGTTACGCCCTCGCGCTGCCGGGCCGACAAGAAGGGTTCTTCGGTTCGCCCGCAAACCGCCAACCATGGCCGAGGCCGCGATTAGTCTCCGAAGTATGACCCGGGGGTTGCTGGTACTCAGAGCAGCCAGCGCCGTACTCGTACTGCCTCTGCTGGTCACGGCCGGTGCGCCGGCAGTGGCGGGGACTCGACGGGCGGCGGCGGCACAGGTCACGCCGTCGGGCCAGCCGACCGCGGCGGGGGTGGCCACACCCCGGCGGCCGTGTCCCGCGCCGACCCCGCCGGTCGCCCGGCCGACCCGACCCGCGGTGCCGCCGCTGGAGCCGGCGCGCGCGGCGGTCGGCGGACCCGAGTTGGCGAGCGCCGGGCTGGTGGTCCCGCCGGGCGCGGCGACTCCGCCGAAGGTGACCGCGACGTCGTGGCTGGTGGCGGACCTGAGCAGCGGCGCCGTACTCGGTGGCTGCGGGCCGCACGAGTACGGCGTACCGGCGAGTGTGCAGAAGCTGCTGCTGGCGGCTGCGGTCATGCCACACCTGGACCCGGCGCGGATGGTCGAGGTCACCGAGTCGGACCTCGACTTCGAACCGGGCAGCTCCGCGGTCGGCCTGGTCGACGGCGGCCGCTACTCGGTGGAGACGCTGTGGCTGGGGCTGTTGCTCAACTCGGGTAACGACGCGGCGAACGTACTGGCCCGGCTCGGCGGGGGAGCCGGTGGAGTGGCCGGTGGTATCGCGGCGATGAACGCCGAGGCTCGGCAGCTGGGCGCGTACCAGACACATGCCGCCACACCGTCAGGCCTCGACGGTCCCGGCCAATACACCAGCGCGTACGACATGGCACTGATCGCCCGGGCCTGCTTCGCCCGTAGCGACTTCCGCCGGTACGCGGCGACAAAACTGGCGCAGGTGCCCGCGCAGAAGGCGTACAACACCAAGGGCTACCCCATCTGGAACGACAACCAACTGCTGCACCAATATCCCGGTGCGCTGGGTGGCAAGACCGGTTACACGGACCTGGCCCGGCACAGCTTCGTCGGTGCCGCCGAGCGCGACGGCCGTACGCTCCTGGTCACCCTGCTCGGCGCCGAGACGCCTCCGCTCGCCGGTTGGCAGCAGGGCGCCGCGCTGCTCGACTGGGGATTCGGGCTGCCCGCGAGCGCGAAGGTCGGCCAGCTCGTGTCCCGGGGACAGCTCGACTCCCGGGGGAGGAGTCCGGCCCCGGCCGCCGGAACCGGGCAGGCCAAGCTCAACGACGACCGGCGCGCCCGTACCCGGTGGCCGCTGATCGCGGGGGTCCCGGCCGCCGTACTCAGCGGCCTGCTGATCTTGATCCTGGTACGGCGGCGGTTCGGCCGCCGCCGGGCCGGGCACTAGCCGGCACCCGGTAGCGCCAAGGCTCTCCGGCCGACTTCGCCCCCCAGAACCGCCGAGCATCCGCTTCGATGCTGCTTGTCGTACTTGTCGGAGAATCCGATGATAGAGACCTGCTATTCGACTCTCTGAATGGGGCACTTGGCAGTAAGCGACCGCCGGAGAGCAAAAGGCCTCTCACATCTCGGGTCGAGGGGTTAGGGCTGGTCCCGGTCGTTTGCGAACACGAGGTCATGCCCCGGGTGCGGGCGGTGCGGATCGAGCGGGGTGCACTACGGTTGGCCGCGTCGTTGGTTGATTATCGGGAGTTTCGGATGGCTGATGCGGTCCCGGTGGACGTGCTGGACGCGGGCGACCATGCCTGCCTGACGTTCTCCGACCCGGACGAGCGGGTGGACATCGTCGCCGCGTTCGTCGCCGAGGGACTGGAACGCGGCAGCAAGGTGGTGTGTTTCACCGACTCGATCCAGCCCGCCCGGATGCTCGGCGAGCTTGCCCTGCGCGGAGTGCCCGCGCTGGACCCGTTCGAGCGGGGTCAGCTGGTCCTGGTCGGCAGTGACCAGTCCTGGTTGATGGATCTACCGCTGACCGCGGCGAAAATGGTCGGCATCCTCACCCGCGAGCTGAGGCGTGCCGGCCGCGAGGGTTACGCCGACCTGCGGGTGACCATGGACATGTGCTGGGCCACCCGGCCCGTCGCCGCCGTGGAGGAACTCCTCGCTTTCGAATCGGCGGCGGCCGGACTGTTCGCCGACGGCCGATTGACCGCGATCTGTCAGTACGACCGGGACACCTTCGATCCGATCACCCTCGCCTTCGCCGCCGACGCGCACTCCAAGGTTGTCGCCGCGGCGGCATACCACGACGACGCGCTACTGCGGATCTGCCGGCAGCACCGCCCGCCGGGTATCCGGATCGCCGGGGAACTGGACTACAGCCGACTCGATCCGCTCCGGCAGGCCCTCGCCGAGGCGTTGCGCCTCGACGACGACATCCACGTCAACCTGACCAAGCTGCGGTTCATCGACGTGACCGCGGCGACCGCGATCGCCCAGGCGGCGCTCACGCTGCCCCGCGAGCGGCGCATGATCGTCACCTGCGAGGGGCAGGTGGCGACGATGTTCGGGTTGATCGGTGCGCGTGACGCGCTTCAGCTGCGGGTAGAGCAGGCTCATGACCCGGCGTGACAACTCGGAGAGAGCCGACTCCCAGGTCACCGCTGCGCCGGTGCGGGTGCCGGAGACGGTCGCGCTCGACCAGACCTTCTCGGTCGACGGCCTCTACGCGTTGAGGGCGGCCGTGGCCGCGCACGCCACCGACCTCGGTCTGCCGTCGGATCGTGTCGAGGGTCTGGTCATCGTCGCGACCGAACTGGCCACCAACTCGATCCGTCACGGTGGCGGCACCGGGCGGCTGCGGCTGTGGGACGAAGACGACGAGTTGTACTGCGAGGTCACCGACCAGGGGCCCGGCATCGTGGATCCGGACGTGGCGGGGACCCGGCCGGTGGCGTTGACCTCCGACGGCGGTCGTGGCCTCTGGATCGTGCGTCAACTCTGCGACCGGCTGTACCTGCGCGCCGCGGCGACCGGCTCCACGGTCACCGCCGTCATCCGCATCGAAGACGCCTCGGCGTAGCCGCGTACGGGCAGGCGTCCGGTAGCCGGACGCCGAGCCGATCCCTGTTCGCCGGCCCGACCGTTATGAGTAGCAGGTGGAGCCGTCCGCTGCCGCGTGCCGTCCACAGGCCCGGGAGCCGGTACCGACGCCATCGGGGCAGACGGTGGGACGGAGGTCGGGATGGTACGTCAGGGTTACCTCACGATGCTGATCGCGTGCGGTGTGTTGCTCGCCGGTTGCGACGGGCAGTCCGACGCGGGGCGGTTTCCGGGAACCGTCGAGGTGTCGCGGTCCCCGATGCCGGAGGGGCTCATCGGCTCCTGGACCATCATCGACCTCGACGACCCCGGCGGGGGCAGGATTCTGCGCCTCGCGCACAACGAGCTGTACCTGGTCGGCAGTGACTGCGACACCCTGGGCGGGTCCTGGAGGGCCGACACCGACGGCGTCTTCCTCGCGGACGTCTACGTCGCCACCGCCGCGGCAGTCGAGGGTCTCCCGGGCTGTGAGCTGGCCAGTCAGGTGACTCCGGAGTGGCTGCGGCGGGTGACCGCGTACAGGTTCGACTACCGGGGGCTGCCCGTACTCCTTGACGAGCTGGACCGGCCGGTTGCCCGGCTGGTCCCCGGCGCGACGCCGACCGCCGGGCCGGACATGTTGGCCTCCGTGTTGGACCCGCCGGTGGTCACCGACGAGGCCCGGCGGGCGTTCGCGCCGGCCGCCGCGCTACCCGCAACGCTGGTACCCGCAGACCCGCGCGGGCTGGTCGGTCGCTGGGCGCCCGCCGAGGGGCACAGGACGGCGTACGCGGAGTTCACGGCGGACGGTGAGTGGCGCGGTTCCGACGGGTGCAACGAGGAGAGCGGTCGGTGGATCGTCGCGGCCGGGGGAACGCTGCTCACCACCGGCAGGATGGTCACTGCGATGTTCTGTGCCGACGGTGTCTCGGTCGGCCACTGGCTCTGGACGGCGAGGCGTGCCGGGTTCGATGGCGACGTCCTGGTGCTGCTCGATGCCGAAGGCAAGGAGACGGGGCGGCTACGGAACGCCGGCTGAGGGTCTCTCCGCCCGACCGCAGTTGTGCCTGGCAGTTCCGTCAATTGCGGCGAATCCGACAGTTGTCGTGATTCGCTTGATCCTGATCGTCATCTAGTGGCCATGATCGATTTGGCGCTGAACCAGTCATCCGGTAACTTTTTCGGAGTCAGCGGGGCACCGGACAGGAACCGCCGGGAAACACCGGTGGGAGCAGGACGGCCCGCTAAATCCTCTCGAACGCGCAGGGTGTAGGTTGCTGTGTGCGTCGAGCGGGCCCGGTCGAGGTCGGCCGGGTGGCAACAAATCAGATCGGAACCTCGATTTGATCCGGCGGAAACGACCGGGTAGCGTAGTTAAAGCGCCGGGCGGGAACGCTGGGTGTTGAAGTGGGAGTTGAAAAGCCCCGGGTTGTGGGCCCCTTGATTGGGGTTGGCGGTTCGGTGTGTGTTTGTTCTTTGAGAACTCAACAGGGTGCTTGATAAGCCAGTGCCAATTATGATTTAACCCCGGCCGGCTTGCTCACAGTTTT
>NZ_JBFAPP010000021.1:0-145874 GCF_040676775.1 Micromonospora sp. NPDC049523
AAAACTGTGAGCAAGCCGGCCGGGGTTAAATCATAATTGGCACTGGCTTATCAAGCACCCTGTTGAGTTCTCAAAGAACAAACACACACCGAACCACTGTCCTCGACTTCGAGAACCGCCCTCGGGGCAACTCGCCTAACTTACCCGCCCGGTTTGGCGTTGTCAAGCCCGTATCTTGGACTTTCTTCGCTTCATCCGAGTTTCCTCGCGCTCGCGCCCACCGTCACCGGTGGTCGCTACTGTCCGAGGGAAGCCTGCAGACCGGCCGATGGTCGCTCAGCGACACATCCGCCCGGCTCCTGCCGGCCTCAAGTACTCTACCCGGTTGGCCTCGCGATCTCAACTCGGCTCGGCCGATGATTCGCACCACCCGGTCCAGCCTCGCTCGGCGCTGTCGCGCCACGAGCCTGGTGCTTGCGGTTCCGGCCGTTTTGTCCGGTGTTCCGCTTGCAGAGAGAAAGTTACGCGAGGGACTCTCCGGAACGCAAATCAACGTCCATCACCACGTTGGTGCCTCAGCCGTGCCAGAGTGGCAGCCATGGTTGCCGTACCGGAGGAACGCCGACTTGCCGCGGATGCCATCGTCGGGCTGCTACTACCGATCTGGCAGCTGGTCATCGGCGGGCTCGTACTGCTGGCACTCGTCATGTCGGTGCGCCGGCTGGCTCGGCGTGGCCCCACCCGGATGACCACCGGCCTGCTCGTCACGGCCGCGGCCATCGTCGGGCTCGCGCTGATCGGGGTGTTCCTCGAAGGACACTGAGCTACCCGGACCACCCCGCCACCCGCGTTGCCCCGGAGAGCGCGTCGACTTGTCCCCGCGCTGCCGGGGACAAGCGACCCCGCAAGCGCGGGTAGGTGGGATCAGAGTCGACGGTTGGCCAGGCTGGGCAGCTCTGCACGAATGCTGTGCAGGCGGTCGAGATCGAGATCGGCACAGACCACGCCGATGGTGTCCGGCGCCTGGGCGAGGACCGTCCCCCACGGGTCGATCACCATACTCCGCCCGAAACAGGTCCGCCCCGGATCGTGGTCGCCGATCTGCCCGGCCGCCGCGACGAAACACTGGTTCTCGATCGCGCGTGCGCGCAGCAGCACCTCCCAGTGGTCCCGCCCGGTGTGCGTCATGAACGCGGCAGGCACCACCAGCAGTTGGGCTCCGCCGCCCACGGCAAGCTGCCGGTACAGCTCGGGGAAGCGCAGGTCGTAACAGATCGAGAGACCGACGCGTACGCCGTCGATGGCAACGGTCACCGGTTCCGGGCCCGGGGCCACTCCCCTGGATTCGAGGTAGGAGACGCGACCGGGGATCTCCACGTCGTACAGGTGGATTTTGCGGTAGGTCGCGATCAGCTCGCCGGCACGGTCGAAGACCAGCGATGTGTTGTAGGTGTGCTCCGGGTCGGGGCCGACCTCGTGGAACGACCCGGCGTGGACGAAGATGCCGAGCCGACGCGCGGCGGCGGCGAAGAACTCGGCGAACTCCCCGTCGACGGGCTCGGGTTTGGGTTGTCCCGGAGCCGGGCCCAGATAGTCCACGTATTCCGGCAGGATCGCGAGATCGGCCCCGGCGTCTGCGGCGCGGTCGAGCAGATCGGACGCAGCGGCGAGATTGGCTTGCCGGTCAGCGCGGGCGTTGAGCTGGCAGACGGCGACACGCATGCAACGAGCGTACGGGCCGCCGCCCACCTCAGGCCAGGCCTGCGCTCAGGCCGACTTCTCCTCGCGGTCACGCCGCCGCCGGCCGGTGAACTCCCGCGGCACGATGGTCGGGTTGACGTTCTCCAGGACCACCTCACGGGTGATCAGGACCCTGGCAGCGTCGGGGTTGCTCGGGACCTCGTACATCACGGAGAGGAGGACCTCTTCGAGGATGGCGCGCAGGCCTCGGGCACCGGTGCCGCGCAGCATCGCCTGGTCGGCGATCGCGGCCAACGCGGGCGGCTCGAACTCCAGCTCCACGCCGTCCAGCTCGAACAGCCGCTGGAACTGTCGCACTAGGGCGTTGCGTGGCTCGGTCAGGATCCGTACGAGTGCCTCACGGTCCAGGCTACGCACGTTGGTGATCACCGGAAGCCGGCCGATGAACTCGGGGATCAGGCCGAACTTCAGCATGTCCTCGGGCATGACCTTGCCGAAGATGTCGTCGGTCGACCGCTCCGAGACCGCACGAAGGTGGGCACCGAAGCCGGTCCCGCCCTGCCCGGTCCTGGACTCGATGATCTGGTCGAGGCCGGCAAAGGCGCCACCGCAGATGAACAGCACGTTGGTGGTGTCGATCTGGATGAACTCCTGGTGCGGGTGCTTCCTGCCCCCCTGCGGCGGCACGTTCGCGACCGTACCTTCGAGGATCTTGAGCAGCGCCTGCTGCACGCCCTCGCCGGAGACGTCCCGCGTGATCGACGGGTTCTCCGACTTCCGAGCGATCTTGTCGACCTCGTCGATGTAGATGATGCCGGTCTCGGCGCGCTTGACGTCGTAGTCAGCCGCCTGGATCAGCTTCAACAGGATGTTCTCGACATCCTCACCGACGTAGCCGGCCTCGGTCAGGGCGGTGGCGTCGGCGATGGCGAACGGAACGTTGAGCATCCGGGCCAGGGTCTGCGCCAGGTGCGTCTTGCCGCACCCGGTGGGGCCGATCAGCATGATGTTCGACTTGGCGAGTTCCACCGCGTCGTTGCCGGCGCCGGGGGCCCCGGCCGCCTCTGCCTGGATCCGCTTGTAGTGGTTGTAGACCGCGACCGAGAGCGCCTTCTTCGCCTGCTCCTGGCCCACCACGTAGTTGTCGAGGAACTGGCGGATCTCCATCGGCTTGGGAAGCTCTTCCCACTTCACCTCGCCGGACTCGGCCAGCTCCTCTTCGATGATCTCGTTGCAGAGGTCGATGCACTCGTCACAGATGTAGACCCCTGGGCCTGCGATGAGCTTCTTGACCTGCTTCTGTGACTTGCCACAGAAGGAGCACTTAAGTAGGTCGCCGCCGTCGCCGATCCGTGCCACCTACGTTCTCCCTGCGCTCATCGGCCGGATCAACCCGGCCCTGGCCTGAGGACGGTACGCCTCGTTGGTCTAGATCGCTCGCCGGGCTGACCGGCGAAGCGGTGCAGACCCGACGTTACTCGCTGTCGGAGCATTCTCCGACCCCCAAAACCGGGTGTGTCCGGAGGCGGCGGGCCAAAGCACCCCGGCCACCCCCGGACGACACTCGTCAGCTGGCGGCGTTCGCCGCGAGCAGGCCCTTCTTGCGGCTGGTCAAAATCGTGTCGACCAGGCCGTACTCGCGGGACTCCTCCGCGGTCATGATCTTGTCACGATCGATGTCCTTGCGGACCTTGTCGACCGGCTGGTTCGAGTGCCGCGAGAGCATCTCCTCCAGCTGGGTACGCATCCGCAGGATCTCCCGGGCCTGGATCTCGATGTCCGAGCCCTGCCCGTAGCCGCCCTCGGTGGCCGGCTGGTGGATGATGATGCGGGAGTGCGGCAGCGCCATCCGCTTGCCCGGCGTGCCGGCGGCGAGGAGCACCGCGGCCGCGCTGGCGGCCTGCCCGAGGCAGACCGTCTGGATGTCCGGACGGACGTACTGCATGGTGTCGTAGATCGCCGTCATGGCGGTGAACGAACCGCCGGGCGAGTTGATGTACATGATGATGTCGCGGTCCGGGTCGGTGCCCTCCAGCGTCAGCAGCTGGGCCATCACGTCGTTCGCCGACGCGTCGTCCACCTGGACACCGAGGAAGATGATCCGGTCCTCGAACAGCTTGTTGTACGGGTTCGACTCCTTGACCCCGTACGACGTGCGCTCGACGAACGACGGCAGCACGTATCGGTTGTGCACTGGTGCGAACTGCGGCGGCAGCGTCAGGTCAGTCATCGTCAAGCTCCTCAGCTCAGGGTCCCGGCGCCTTCCGGAACCTGCGTGGCTCCGGTGATCACCTTGTCGATGAAGCCGTAGTCCTTGGCTTCCGCCGCGGTGAACCAACGGTCCCGGTCGGAGTCGGCCTCGATGGCCGCCTGGTCCTGGCCGGTGTGGAACGCGACCCGCTCCTGGAACATCCGCTTCGTGTACAGCATCTGCTCGGCCTGGATCGCGATGTCCGACGCCGTGCCGCCCATCCCACCGGACGGCTGGTGCATCATGATCCGCGCGTGTGGGAGCGCGTACCGCTTGCCCTTGGTGCCGGCGCAGAGGAGCAGCTGGCCCATGGATGCGGCCATGCCCATCGCGACGGTCGAAACGTCGTTGTCGATGAACTGCATCGTGTCGTAGATCGCCATGCCGGAGTAGACCGAGCCACCCGGCGAGTTGATCCAGAGGTTGATGTCGCGGTCGGGATCCTCCGCGGCGAGCAGCAGCAGCTGCGCGCAGATGCGGTTGGCGACCTGGTCGGTCACCTCGCTGCCCAGGAAGATGATGCGTTCCTTGAGCAGCCGGTTGTAGACCGAGTCGTCGAGGTTGCCAATCGAGTCCCCACCGCGGGCTTCGATCGCCCGCAGGGGCATCGCTGGGATGTTCATTTCGGTCATGGCAGCCCTTCGCTCTCCGTACCGTCTTACGCCGACACTAACCGCTGCGAGGGGTCCGAGCTTCCTCCTCCGGGCACTGTTCGCTCTCAGCGCAGCTACCCGGAGACGTACCCCGGAAGGGTTCCGGCCGCCGTGCGGGAGACCCGCACGGCGGCCGGAGAACGCCCGTCGATCAGTGCTCGTGCGCGTGGTTGTGTTCCTCGTCGGCCACCGCGCGCAGCGCGTCGAGGCTGACCGCGTTGCCCGCCGAGTCGGTGATCTTGATCCGATCCATCACCGAGGCGAGCGCCTTGCCCCGCCGTACGTCACCGAAGACCGCACCGGCGGTGCCAGACCGGACGAGCTGGTCGTAGTACTGCTGGGGAGCCATCCCGGCCCGCTGCGCCCGGTGCACGATCTCGTGTCCGAATTCGTCGTCGGACACCTGGACCTCCTCGGCGTCGGCCAGGGTGTCCAGCAGCAGCTGCACCCGGACCCCCTCGGTGGCCGCCTCGGTCAGCTCGGTGTCGATCTGCTCCTCGGTCTTCTCCTCGGCGGCGAGGTACTCCTCCAGGGAGGCACCGATCCGCTCAAGCTGGTCGACCATGGCCTGCTTGCGGCTCTCCACCTCGTCGCGGACGACACCCTCGGGCGCCGGCACCTCGGCGGCGTCGACGAGCTGCTTGAGCGCCTTGTCCCGGGCCGCGTAGATCTGCTCGACCTGCTTGTTCCGGGTGATCCGGTCCCGCAGGTCGTCGCGGAGCTGCTCCAGGGTGTCGAACTCGCTGGCGAGCTGGGCGAACTCGTCGTCCAGCTCGGGCAGCTCCTTCTCCTTGACGGTCCGCACGGTCACCGCGACGTCCGCGTCCTGGCCGGCGAAGTCGCCGCCGACGAGCTGGGTCACGAAGGTGGTCGAGTCGCCGGCCGAGAGGCCGACCAGGACCTCGTCCAGGCCCGGGAGGAGCTGCTTGCTGCCGACCTCGTGCGAGATGTTGGTCGCCGAGCCGCCGGGGACCTCCTCGCCGTTGACCGTCGCCGCCAGGTCGATCTGGGCGTAATCGCCGTCCTGGGCGGCCCGCTCGACCGTCTTCAGCGTGGCGAAGCGCTCCCGCAGGCCCTTGACCTGCTCGTCGACCTCACTGTCGTCGATCTTCAGCTCGTCGACGGTCACCTCGACGGTGGTGAAGTCGGGCAGGGCGATCTCGGGCCGTACGTCGACCTCGGCGGTGAACTTCAGCGCGTCGCCGTCGTTGAACTCGGTGATCTCGACGTCGGGCCGGCCCAGCGTCTTCACGTCGTGCTCACGGACGGCAGCCAGGATGTTCTCCGGGATGGCCTCCTGCACGGCCTCGTTCAGCACGGTGCCCCGACCGACCCGCTGGTCGATCACGTTGGATGGAACCTTGCCCTTGCGGAAGCCCGGGACGGTGACCTGCTGGGCGATCTCCCGGTACGCCTTCCTGAGGCTCGGCTCGAGCTCGACGAACGGCACCTCGATGGCGAGCCGCACGCGCGTCGGGCTCAAAGTCTCGACGGTGCTCTTCACAGGCGTACTCCTTGACGGATCTCAGTCTTTGTCATGGGCGTGATTCAGCCCATCGAGTGTAGGCGAGCTGTCTGGAAGACCCTGCGGCGCCCGACACCGCGGTGGTGGATCACAGTCGGGGTGGCGGGATTTGAACCCACGGCCCCTCGCTCCCAAAGCGAGTGCGCTACCAAGCTGCGCCACACCCCGTGGCGACCAGCAGTGTATGCCGTCGCCGCCCGCCCGCGCCGCCTGGTATCCGCGCGCCACGCCCGACCGCCCCGCACCCACCGCCGTGACCAGGCCTTTTCAAGATCCATGCGTACGCGAAATCGCCTGCTCGCCGCGCCTGGGCCGATACCGCCTGGCATCGGCCGGGACGTCTCCAGTAAGCTAGCAGCGCGCCACGGGTGACCGGGGCGCGCACGCGGGCGTAGCTCAATGGTAGAGCTTCAGTCTTCCAAACTGACTACGCGAGTTCGATTCTCGTCGCCCGCTCCACAGCAATCGGCCCAGGTCAGCGACTTGATCGCTACACCTGGGCCGCTGCTTTTTCAGCTCTCTTCGATCTTGCGTGCCATCCGCGTGCCAGTAGCGACGCACGCACCCCGGGAGACGAGTGCTTCGCGTTCGAATTCCATGTGTGCCCGGACTCGTACCAGGGCGAGGACGTCTTCGGTGGGGCGCTCGGGGTGGATGGCGGGTTCGTCGGCGAGGTGCCAGCCCTCCCGGATCTGCTGGATCCGCAGCCTGCGGTTCCGCTCCGCGCACGGCTTGCACGTCACCGCTAGGGTCGTCCCGCACGGCACCTCCACGACCTCGGTCACCCCGGTCACCGTGCCGGTGCGGCCCAGGGGGGGCAGCGGGCGGACGCAGACGCCGTGCTGTTCGGCGAGTTGCTTGAGCATGTCCTTGGCCAGTGGCCTCCGCACCCGATCCGCGCAGGATCCCGGACGTGGCTGAATAGGATCAACAGGTGGGAGACAGGCTGGGTCATCGAGTCACCGCCGACGGGCGCGGTTCGGCGATATGCCGGCGGCACGCGACCATGCCAATCGCGGCACCTTCATCAGCGTGAACCGGGGACCCGACAACGGCCCATACGCCTGCCCCTGCTGCGGCTACCTGACGTTGCGCGAGCGTGGCATGTACGAGATCTGCCCGGTGTGCTTTTGGGAAGACGACGGCCAGGCTGACCACGACGCGGACGTAGTACGCGGTGGGCCGAACGGCGTACTCAGCCTGCTCGACGGTCGCCGGAACTTCGCCCGACACGGCGCGAGCGCTCCGAAGAACCTGGAGCACGTCCGGCAACCAACCGCCAACGAGCATCCTTTGCGGGATCACCGTCGTACCCCCTGAGCAAACGGGGTGCCCTTGCAGGATGCGAACGCGGAGGCAGATACGGGGGACCAGCGCGGTACAGCAGTGAAGTACAGCCGACCGTTCCTCACGGAACCGCCAGGAGGTGCAGGACGCCTGCTCGCGCTGCACGGGGTCGCGCCCGCCCTCAACGCCTAAACTTGACACGGAAGAGGTCCACCATGCAGCGGTTGTGCTTGTCGCGTTCTTGGCGCCTGGTGCCCATGAATGCGGAAGGGCCTCGACCCATGACTCAACTACACAACTGCCGACTTGTTCTCTTTTGGATCAAGGGCCGCGCAAGCGCGGCCGAGCACTCGCGTCGCCCTGCGGGCGGCCTGCGGCCGTCCTCGGGCACGCGGCGCCCATTGCCTAGTCATGCGGAACGCCAGGCGTCCCCGACGCATGACTCTTCATGCCACCACCAGCCCTCGTCGTCACCCTCGGCTAGGAGGCGCTTGACGGCAGCGAGGTCGGCTTCGGGCGGCACGCTGAGCGCGACCAGGGGCAGCTCGGAGTTGTGGCCCTCTGCCGTCACGCCTAACCCGGCGAACTTCTCCCATACGCCGCGCACGCTGGGTCCGATCGGTCCGTCCTTGAACGGCAGCACCCGGATGGTGCAGTTCCCTGACCACCGCACCCGCTCGACCGCCCAGTGGCGACCGCCAGCGGCCGTCTGAACACGAACCACGTCCCGATCGGCTGACCCCTGCACGAAGAAGGGGATGTTGTGTATCTCGGCCAGGTCGTCACCCAGCGGCACGGCCCAAACGCCCTCCTCCTGCACGGGGGGCCACCCGTCCTCATCTTGCACAAAGCGAAACCACACCTTGATCCGCGTGTCGGGGTTCAGGTCATCGTCAGGTGGACTCCCCGCCAAACTCATGGAGACAGGCTCTCGCAGATCGCTGCCGTGACGATCGCGAGGGTGACCAGCCGCCACCAGGCGCCAGGCGATCGACTGCCGCGCCGCTACGCGGTTTGCCACCGAAAGACGTGGGCCAGGCAGCCGAGCGACCAGCGCAACGGCAGGCGGTAGCCGGCCAAGGTGTGCCAGCCACGTGCCATAAGCCGGTGCCGTACGCGGTCATCAGCGGGCCGGTACGGGCACCACGACACCGCCGAGGACCAGGCACTTCGGGCAGATCAGGTCAGCGGATCACGATCTTCCAAACTGACTACGCGAGTTCGATTCTCGTCGCCCGCTCCAGTGCTGGGCCCGGGCCGGGTGACTCCCCGACCCGGGCTCTTCTCGTTCCGGTCGATGCGTCCCCCAGTGCCCCCGTCAGCAGTGGCGGGCTGCTCTAGGCGGGTGGGGCAACCGTCGCGTCGGCTTGGCCCGAGCGGCTGAGGGCGTCGGCGACGAACCCGCTGGCCTTCAGCTCCTCGACCAGGTCACGGAGGAACCGCACGGTCGCGGGCCGCCGGTTCCTGGTCGTACCCACTGCCTGCCGGATCTGCATGAACCGCTCCCCGATCAGCCGGACCTCCGGGTGCGTCGCGACGAACTCGGCCATCGGCTGCCTGATGCCGGCCGCGACCTCGAGGCCCTGCGCGCGGAACACGTCGACGCCTTCGTCGCCGCGTACGACGGTGGCGTGCTGGAGGGTGCGGGTGAGGTACAGGTCGTAGGCGGATCCGCTCTTCACGCCGATCCGTACGCCTGGTCGGTCGACATCGGCGGGGGTGACGAACGCCGACTCCCGGGGCACCGCGAACACACCCTCGATCACGACGTACGGCGCGGTGAAGGCGACCTCGGCCTCGCGCGCGGGTTCGACCGCCAGGAAGCAGATGTCGGCGCGGCCGGAGACCATCGCCTCGTAGGACTTCCGCGCCGCATCGAAACAGACAAACTCCACCGGTACGTCCAACCGCGCGCCGACCTCGCGGGCGATGTCGACCGTCACGCCGGTCGGCGCCGCCGGTGTGCCCTGGGCCAGTACCGGGTTGCCCAGGTTGATCGAGGCCCGCAGCACGCCCGTCGGCGCCAGGTCCTCGCTGACGGCGGCGCTCACGTTCCCCATTGGCCGAGCGTAGAGCAGCTCGCGGAAGGCACCACCGGGCAGATTCGGGTCAGCGGCCGAGTACCTGGTTGGCGCCTCGATCTGCACGGGTGGCCGGATGAGATCGAAGAGCGCTGGTCAGCGACAGTGGCATCGCCACCCTCGGCGGGGTCGGGGGCGGGCAGGAGCGGAGGCGACCGATTGGCGAAGCGGACAAAACCCTGGCAGGAGATGGAGCACCGGGTGGCGGAGAAGGTGCTGCCACCGCTGCGGACGAGACGACAGGCATTGGTCAGGAACAGCCTCGGTGTGACCGCGCTCGCCGTCGTCAGCTACGGGCCGAGCGTCTTCGAACTGGTACGGAACCAGGAGCCGAGCGAGGTATCGATCGGCTTCGCCCTTCTCGGCGGACTGGCCATGGTCATCTTTCCCGCGCACTCCTGCCATGGCGAGTGGCCCGCCCGGCGCGGGACGGGTCAGGACGCTCACCTGTTGACGGCGAAGACCCTGACGGGCTGGCGGACGATCGACCTCGATCAGATCATGACGATCCGGTTCCGCGACATGGGCGTGCGGGACCCCGCCGGCCGGCTGAACCACCTGGGGCACTATGTCATCGTGAGGGATGCGAACCGGGTCCGTATCGGCATCCCGTTGCGTGACGAACTCGCACTGGGCTGGCTGCGCGAGGCAGCGACGAGCCCGGGTACGCGCACCCGGATCTCGGCCCGGGCCGGGACCGCGATGGGTCTCGACGCGGCGACGGCCAGCGGGTACCCGACGTGTGGAGAGAGCGGGGCGACCTGGTACGCCATCGTCATCTTCCTCGCCCTCTTCGCCGGCTACATGTTCGGCGTCGACGCCCTCCTCAACCGGTGAGCGGAGGGACCGCTACCTATACCAGCCCTCGCCGTACGGACCCGTGACGGTGCTGCGTCGCGGGTCCGCACGGTCGGGCGAGCGGTCAGGAGGAGAAGGCCGAGCCGGTCTCGACCAGGGTCTTGAGGTCGCTGAGCACCCACGCCCAGCCGCCGCCCGCGCCCGACTCCTCCAGTTCCCCACCGGTCAGGGCGCCGGTGGCGGGGGCGCCCGTGACATCGTGGGTGACGGTGAGCCGGCAGACGCCCGGCTGCGCCGGCAGTTCGGAGATCTCGTACGTGAGCTTCGAGAACGGCTCCTTTGCGGTGCTCTCGTCCATCAGCAGTCGCCAGGTCTGGACGAGCTTGCGCGGCGGGTCGATTTCGAGCACCTGGCCGTCGGCGATGACGTCCTGCATCGGGAGGCCGTTCTCGGCCGCGTACTTGCGCATCTCGTCGCTGGCCGTGGAGGTGTACGCACCACCGGGGCGCAGGTCGTACAGGCCGGGGGCGCCGTACCCGTAGCGGGCGTTCCATTCGGGCTCGGTGATGGCGTCCCAGATCTTCTGCGGCGTCGCCTTGATGTAGACCCGGTAGACCTGGGTGGTCACGTCGGCCAGGGTGTCGGTGTTCGTGCTCATGATGGGTCCTCCAACTGGTTCTTCAGGTCGACGAGCGCCGTCACGTGACGCTCCGTGTATTTGTCGATCCACCGGTCGTGGATCAGCCGGATCGGCACGGGGTTGAGGAAGTGCAACTTCTCCCGGCCCGAACGGCGTGCGATGACGAGACCCGCCTCTTCCAGCACTTTCAGATGCTTCATCACGCCGAACCGGCTCATCTCCAGCTCCGATTCGAGCTCGGTGAGGGTCCGGCCCTCGCGGGCGAAGAGCAGGTCGAGCAGGAAGCGACGGGTCGGGTCGGCCAGCGCCTTGAAGACCCGATCGTCGTCCGTCATGACCCCAAATTATGTGACCCAACGGTCACATGTCAACCCCGACTCGTCCCGTACCGGCGGAGCGGAATTTTCGTTCGTCAGACGCCGCGCTGGCGGCGCTCGGCGGCCCGCCTACGGTCCGCGTCCTCGATCGCGTGACGTACGGCGAACCGGATCACCCAGTACAGGACGAACAGGCCGACGAGCCAGAGGACCAGGCCGAAGATCAGTTGGGGTAGCGAACCATTCGACGACGTGATTTCCATGCCCGGCACGGTAGGACCCCGCGTCAGCCGGGGCCGATGACCGCCGTGACGGTGGTGCCCGGATCGTCGTTGGTGATCGAGACGTCGGCGCTCAGGCTCCGTACGATCCAGAGGCCCCGGCCACCGATCTGGGTGGCCGCGGGTTGCGTGGTCCCGGTGGCCGCCTCATCGATGCCCGGCCCCGAATCCCGGACCTGGCAGTGGATGCGGCCATCCGCCCGCCAGAGCCGCAGCCGTCCGCTGCCGCCACCGTGACGCACCGCGTTGCTCGCCAGTTCACCGGCGACGATGAGCAACTGCTGCAACTCGTCGTCGTCGACGCCGAGGCGCTCGGCGTGCGCGGCGATGGTGGCCCGCATGCCGTACAGGCCGTCGCCGTCGAAGGCGTGGTCGAGCGTGACCTCCTCCGGCGCGGGGACTTCGCGGGGCTGCGATGCGGCTGTACGCGGGTCGGGGCTGTTCATCGGACCGCTGTCACCCTGAGTCGGCCGGTTCCGTCCGACCCGACCAGGTCCATCATCTTGTGTACGAGGCCACGGCAGGTCACCGTCAACCGCCGGGTGCCGGGCAGCTTCAGGGCGGCGTGGGCGATCGCGGACGCGCAGGCGGCGTCGATGTAGTCCAGCCCGGTCAGGTTCACGTGCGGGTGCCGGTCCAGACGTACCGTCTCGGTCAGCGCCCGGTTGAGTTCGTCGAGATGCTGGTAGTCCAACTCGCCCGCGATCCGGATGCCTGGCGGGCTGTACTGGCGGCAGATGCGCAGCAGCGCGTCGTCGTGGTACGCCAGCGCGGCGACCGTCTTCGGATGGGCCTTTGCCGCGAAGGCGAGGGTGACGGCGTCGAACCGCTCCCGGTCGTACTGGCAGATCATGCACAGTCGGCCGTCGGCGAACAACGTGCCGACCTCCTGCTCGAAGGTGAGCAGTTCCTCCGGAGCGGTGAGCGGCCGGGTGGCCCAGCACATGTCGGCGGTGACCCGCAGCCCCGGATAGCCTTCCCGTCCGGCTAGGTCGAGCTGTTCGGCGAGCAGGTCGACCATCTGCTGCGCGTCCGCCTGCCGGCCGTCCAGCAACGTCGCCTCGACCGGGGCGAACCGCAGTTGCCCGCGCCGCAGCGCCGCGCCGGTACGCACCGACCGCCCCACCAACTGGCGGCCCAACTGGTCTGGGTCGACCGAGTCGGTCCAACACAGGACCTTCTGTCCCTGGCGCAGACCGTCGCGTACGAACGCGGCCAGCAGATCAAGCCGCTCCTGTGGATCAGAGAAGGTCAAACACCCGTGATCCCCGAGCTTGAGTTCGTCTACCCGAACAGCCTCGGCCATCCAGCCCCGCCTCCGTACCGTGATGAAGCTGGACCCACCGTAAGGCCGGGCGGCCGGTGCGTCATCTCGGGGCCGTCGTCCGCGCCGCCTGTGGTCGGGCGGACGCACGGCAGCGCGCCCTCTCGGGTCGCTGCGGCCGGCGGTCGGCGTCACCGTCGCGGCGGCGCTGCGACCGGGCGTGTTGCACTGGTCACATCGAGCCGGGCCCGTACGTCACCACCGGACTGCGGGCTGCGGCACTGTGCCAAGGTGGGGCGGTGACCGCTCCCGACTCCTCCCACCCGTCGAGCCCGGCCCGGCCCGGGCGGATGCGACTCGTGCTGCGGGAGCTGCGGTCCTGGCGCCCGACCCTGGCCCGGGTGACCGGCCTGCTGCGCAGCGCGGCGACATCGTTCGTCGTGCTGGCCGGCACGCTGTGGCTGATGCCGGGCATCGACGTGAGCGGGTTGACCGCGATCCTCTGGGTGGTCGTCCTGGTCGCGATCGTCGGCGCCCTGCTGCGCCCCCTGCTCCTGGCGCTCGCGACGGTGCTCGGCGGGCTGGGCGCGATGATCGTCGGCGCCAGCCTGCAGACGATCATCCTGTACGTGGCGCTGCGGCTCGCCCCGGACGCGGACCTGTCCGGGTTGCCGGCCGCCTTCGCGGCGTCGTGGTTCGCGGTCGCGCTGGCCGCGATCGTGAGCTGGCTGACCGATTCGGGCACCGACGACGCCTTCGTCAGCGAGGCGTTGCGGCTGATGCACAAGGTCAGCCGGGCGGCACAGAAGCGCGGTACGGCGGCACGCGGCGAGGGGCTGCTCGTCGTGCAGCTCGACGGGGTGTCGGCGCCGCTGCTGCGCTGGGCGATCCACGCCGGCAACCTGCCGAACATCGGCCGCTGGCTGCGGGTGCGCAGCCACCGGTTGGGCACCTGGCACACCGGGCTGCCGGCGACCACGCCGGGCGCGCAGGCCGGCATCCTGCACGGCGACGACCGGTCGGTGCCGGCCTTCCGCTGGTACGACAAGGGCACCGGACGGCTGATGGTGGCCAACCGGCCTCGGGACGCGGCGGAGGTCGAGCGCCAGATCTCCGACGGTGCGGGGCTGCTGCGCCACGGCGGGGTGAGCATCAGCAACGTCTTCTCCGGTGACGCGCCGGCCACCCTGTTCACGGTCAGCCGGGCCACGCTGCCCGGCCGCTCGTCCCGTGGGTACGCCGAGTTCATGATCAGCCCGTACGGCTTCGCCCGGGCGATCGTGCTGGGCCTGGGCCGGATCCTGAAGGAGTTGCACCAGGCCCGCGGGCAGCGGCTGCGCGACATCCGACCCCGGGTCAGCCGGTCCGGTGCGTTCCTGGTGCTGCGCCCGCTCGCCGGGATGCTGCGCGACATGAACGTCTCGCTGATCGCCGAGCAGATGGCGCTGGGCGCCCCGGTGATCTTCTGCGACTTCGTCGACTACGACGAGGTTGCCCACCACGCGGGTCCCGCCCGACCGGAGTCGCTGGACGCGCTCGGCCGGCTCGACCAGGTCCTCGGCGTGCTGGAGCGGCTCTCCGCCGAAGCCGACCGCCGCTACCACCTGGTGGTGCTCTCCGACCACGGCCAGAGCCAGGGCGAGACCTTCCGCCAGCGTTACGGCGAATCACTGGCCCAGACCGTGGACCGGATCGTGAACGGCTCCGGCCGGGCACCGGCCGACGACTCGGAACCGACGACAGCCGGCGGGGCGGGCGCGGCAAAGGGCAGCCGGGCGGGCGCGTCGAAGGCCGGCCGGACGGGCCGGAGCGAGGTGAACGGGTCGGCTCGGGCGGACCGTACCGCGTCCGCGGCGACCGGGCCGGTCGAGCCCTGGGGACCGGTGAACACGCTGCTCACCGAGATCAGCGGCCGACCGGGTGCCGGGGCCGCGGCGACCCGTGCCGCCGTCCGCTCGCGCACCGTCGACCGGGAGGTCACCCTCGGCCCGGCCGGCGAACGCAAGGGACCGATCGGGCTGGCCGGCGCGGGCGAGGCGCACGAGATCTCCAGTACGGACGTGCTGGTGGTCGCCTCCGGCAACCTCGCGATGATCTATTTCACCCGGCACCCGGGCAAGCCCACCCGTACGGAGATCGACGCGGCCTATCCGGGGCTGGTGGACGGCCTCGCCGCGCACCCCGGCGTGGGGCTGGTGGTGGTCGACGACGGGACGGGGCCGGTGGCGATCGGCAACCGTGGCGAGCACCACCTGCGCGACGGGCGGGTCAGCGGCGAGGACCCGCTGTCCGCGTACGGGCCGAGGGCGCGCGCCGACCTGCTCCGGCACCAGGGGGTCGAGCACGTCGGCGACCTGGTATTGATCAGCGCGGTCGACTCGGGCACCGAGGAGGTGGCCGCGTTCGAGGAGTTGGTCGGCAGCCACGGCGGGCTCGGCGGTTGGCAGACCGACGCGTTCCTGCTGCACCCGGCCGAGTGGCCGGTCGCCGAGGAACCGCTGGACGGGCCGGTGGCCGTACATCGGCAGCTCGTGACCTGGTTGCACCAGTTGGGGTTGCGCGAGGAGGCCGTACCGGAGGCGAAGGTCGTACCGGAGCACGTGCTGGTCACGGACCTGGCGGTGGTCCCGGACCTGGCCGTCGTACCGGCGCAGGTGTCGGCCGTCGGCCGGTCAGTTGCCGGAGCGGCGGCGGACGAGTGCGACGACCTGGGTGACCACCAGCACGATGACCACCGCGACCAGGACTCCCTGCCAGGGCTCGGGGAAGATCGAGCCGCCGAGCACTCCGAAGGCGGCGTAGACCACCGACCAGAGCCCGCAGGCCGGGGCGTTGGCCAGCGCGAAGCGCCGCCAGCCTAGGCCGGCCAGGGCGATGGTGAGCAGCACCGGGATCCGCCCACCGGGCACCAGCCGGGAGATCAGCAGCACCGACACCTCGCGTTCGCGCAGCCGCGCGGCGAGGCCGTCGAGCCGCTGCCCGTTGCGCAGCCAGCGCAGCCGGCGGGCCAGCTTCTCGCCGCCGTACCGGCAGGCAACGTAGGTGATGGCGTCGCCGAGGTAGGCGCCCGCGGCACCGGCGAGCACGACCAGGACGACCATCAGCGAGTGCTGGTGGAAGGCGAGCGCGGCCGCCGCGCTGACCGCCGCACCGGTCGGTACGACGGGAAGCACGGCGCCGAAGGCCACCAGCGCGAAGAGCGAGGTCAGCACCCCGATGGCGTTGGTCACGGTGCCGGGTCCACCGTCAGCGTCTCCCCCGGTTGCAGCTCGGTGACGCGGGTGGCGGGTGCGGTGTTCGCGACGTGTTCGACGAAGCGCCGGCCCGGTTCGTGGAACATGCCTCGGCGGAACATCAGACCGGCGGGCCAGAACGTGCCGAAGTGCACCGGCACCGCGTACCGGGGGGCGGCCAGACGTACGGCCTCGGCCGCTCGTACCGGGTCGAGGTGACCGAGCCCCAGCGTCGGCCCCCACCCGCCGACCGGCACCAGCGCCAGGTCGAGCGGGCCGAGGTCGGCCATGCCGTCGAAGAGTCCGGTGTCGCCCGCGAACCAGGTGTCGGCCGCACCGTGCACGGTGTAGCCGATCGCCATCGCCCGGTGCCGTGACCAGGGGCCACGTCCGCCGTCGTGTGCCGCCGGCACAGCCCGCACGGTGAGCGCGTCGATCCGGAACTCCTCACCGGGGGCAAGCTCCACGGCCCGGGACGCGGCGGCCGCACCCATCCGCCGCCGCAGGAACGGCCGCGATCCGGCCGGCACGACCAGCGCGACCCGGTCCGGCAGCCGGCGCAGCGACGCGACGTCGAGGTGGTCGGCGTGCAGGTGCGACACGAGTACGGCGTCCGGCTCGCCGGGCAGTTTCGGGGTGGGTCCCCGCATCCGCCGCAGGTGGGCGACCCGGTCACGCAGGACAGGGTCGGTCAACAGCCGGACCCCGGAGTCCTCGATCCAGGCCGTGCTGTGTCCCCACCAGGTGACCTTGACCGTGGACGCCACCCCGCCACCGTACGGGCTGGGTGTGGGCGAAGCTCGGGCGCACCCGTACCAGCGGGACGGCTCAGTCGGCGGGCGACGGGGGCAGGAGCGCGGCGAGGGCGGTGGCGGCATGCCCGGTGAGCCGGGGCACGGCGTCGGTCACGGTGTCCAACTCGCCGTTGGCGATCGCGGTGTAGGTCGAAACCCAGGCGTCGACCTGCCAGGCCGGGGCGCCGTACGACTGCCGGGACCGGTACGCCTCGTCGAGGCTCTCGGCCCGGTAGCGGATCGTACGCCCGGTCGAGCGGGACAGGGTCACGGCGACCTCGTCGAGGGTGAGCGCCTGCGGTCCGGTCAACTCGTAGGTCGTACCGGTGTGCGGGTCGGGGTCGGTGAGGACGGCGGTCGCGGCGTCGGCGATGTCGTCCAGGGCCACGGCCGCGACACGTCCCCGACCGGCGGGGCCGCGCAGGACGTCGTCGGCGCCGACCATGAGCGGCAGGAAGTCGGCGTACAGGTTGTCCCGCAGGAACGTGTACGCCATCGCGGTGCCCCGGATGTGCTGCTCGGTGGCCCAGTGGTCGCGGGCGAGGGTGAACGTCGCGTCGGGGGCGGCGCCGTAGAAGGAGATGTAGACGAGGTGCGCGATGCCGGCGGACGCGGCGGCGTCGACGAAGGCACGGTGCAGGTCGACCCGGCCGGGGGTCTCCTCTGCGGACACCATCAGGACGGTCCGTACCCCGTCCAGTGCCCGGCGGACCTCGTCGGTGTCGGCGAACCCGGCCTGGACGACATCGGTCGCGGGCAGCCGCGGGGCGCGGTCCGGGCTGCGGACGAGTAGCCGCTGCGGTACGCCGAGCGAGGCGAGACGTCGAGCGACGCGCCCACCGAGGCGACCGGTGGCGCCGGTGACCGCGATCGTGGCGGCGTCGGTCCCGTCGGGTCGGGTCATCGCGAACCCTTTCTTCGAAGGTGCCGAATCCGGTCCTTCGGGATTCCGAATGCCCGGGCGGTTTCGCCGCTCACGCTACGGGGCACTAATGCCGGCAGCGGAATCGACACGAGCCGTTCAAAGCGAACTGGAGGACACAGTGAGCATTGGCGATAAGATCAAGCACAAGGCCGAGGAAATCACCGGCACCGTGAAGGAGAAGGTCGGCGACGCCGCCGACTGCGAGCGTCTCGAGGCCGCGGGCGCCGAGCAGCGGACCGAAGCGCAGATCAAGCTGGCCGGCGACCACGTGAAGGACGCCGCCCACGACACCAAGGACGCGCTGCGTCGTCCCTGACGCCCGTACCTGAATTGCCGGGAGGGGTGCTCCGATTCGGAGCACCCCTCCCGGCTGTCTGTCTCCCGATCGGTTCGAATGAGGCGAGCTCTGCCCGAGGCACCCGGAGGACACCCACCGGCATCCGCCACCGCCGTGGCCACCGATCGCCACCCGCACAGGACGCCGAACCTCCACACGCTGATCGACGCGCCGAGCGCCGGGCATGATGCGCTTTCCGCGGCGCCGTGAATCCACCGGCCGCCGTGAATCCACCGGCTCCCCGGAGTCACCCCGCAGGCTCGCCCACGCCGTGGCTATCGCGGGGCGCCGGCCGAGCCCGCCCGGTGCCCCGCCTGTGCGCCCGGCCCTGCGCCCCGGGCCGCGCCCTGCCCTCGACCACGATCGGTGCCGGCCGCGGGTTCACCGAGTGACGAATTCACATCCATTGACTTTTAATAGTTAAGTTTCCTAAGCTTTCAGCCACCTGAGGCGAAGCACCACGCAGTACCCCCAAACCCCCGCCTCGACCCGGCCCCGGGCCCTGGTCGGCCGAGCGCTCGAAGACACCGCCCCGCCTGGCGTGGGGCCGATGGCGTGTACGCCGCGAAAGGTCAAACATGTCCGACACATCCCCCGCTTCCACCCCGACCGGGCGGACCCGCAAGTCCAGACTCTTCACCGGAGCCCTTGCTCTGGTGACCGCGCTCGCCGGCTCGGTCACCGCCCTGGCGCCAGCCTCGCCGGCCTCCGCCGCCGTACTGCCCAACGGTTTCAAGAGCGTCGGCTACATGCCGTCGTGGGCCGGCAACGTGGCGAACATCCAGTACAACAAGCTGACCCACATCAACTACTCGTTCGTGCTGCCCAACTCCAACGGCAGCCTGCAGGCGGTCGACCAGCCGGGCAAGCTCCAGCAGCTGGTCTCGCTCGGTCACGCCAACAACGTCAAGGTGCTGATCGCGGTCGGCGGCTGGAACGACGGCAACGACTCCGCCTTCGAGGCGCTGGCGGCCAACTCCGGCACCCGTACGACGTTCGTCAACAACATGGTCAACTTCGTCAACCAGTACGGCCTCGACGGCGTCGACATCGACTGGGAGTACCCCGACCCGGGCGCCTCGGCCAACAACTACACCCTGCTCATGCAGCAGCTCAGCACCGCCATGCACAGCCGCGGCAAGCTGCTCACCGCCGCCGTCGTATCGGGTGGTGGCACCGCCAACGGCATCCAACCCGCCGTCTTCGGCTACGTCGACTTCCTCAACATCATGTTGTACGACGGTGGCGAGCCGCACGCGAACTACGACTGGTCGATCAGCAACGCCCAGGGCTGGAAGAACCGCGGCCTGCCGGCGAGCAAGACGGTGCTCGGCGTGCCGTTCTACAGCCGCCCCGGTTACCTCACGTACACCCAGCTCGTCGCACTCGACCCGGCGAACGCCAACCGGGACTGCACCACCGCCAACGGTGCCCAGCAGTGTTACAACGGCATCCCGACGGTGAAGCGCAAGACCCAGTGGGCCCTGGCCAACGCCGGCGGCATGATGAACTGGGAGCTGTCCCAGGACACGAACACCTCGACGTCGCTGGTCAGCGCGATCTACGACACGGTGATGGGTGGCACCACGCCGCCGCCCACCGGCCGTACCGGTCAGATCACCGGTTTGGCCGGCAAGTGCGTCGACATCGCGGCGGCCAGCACCGCCAACGGCGCCGCCGTCCAGCTCTACGCCTGCAACGGCAGCAACGCCCAGCGCTGGACGGTCAGCACCGACGGCACCATCCGCGGCCTGGGCAAGTGCATGGATGTCACCAGTGCCTCGATCACCAACGGCGCCAAGATCCAGCTCTGGGACTGCAACGGCAGCGGCGCCCAGGTCTGGCGGGGCCAGAGCAACGGCACGCTGATCAACCCGGCGTCCAACAAGTGCCTCGACGTCACGGACAAGAACTCCGCCGACGGCACCCGGCTGCAGATCTGGGACTGCTACAACACCAGCAACCAGATCTGGCAGCTTCCCTGACCTGACTGAAGGAAGGCCCCGCTCGGCGGAGCCCCGGTCGACTCGATACGTGTCGGCCGGGGCTCCGCCGCGTTCCGGGCTGCCTGCCCGCGACCGCCGGTTCGACGACGCCGGCCGGTCCGCCTGGGTCGGTCGGTAGAGTACGGGGCGGTGTGCCGGGAAGTCTGGTCGGCGATCGATTCGCCGACCCCGCTGGGAGACACATGGCAACGCCGCACGGAACCTCCGGCCCACCGCTGTTCGGTCGCGGGAGTTGGCCCGAGGTACGCCGCATCGGCGACATCCTGCGTACGGAGACGGTCGGTGGGCTGCTCCTGCTCGGCGCGGCGGTGCTCGCGCTGGGCTGGGCGAACTCGCCGTGGGGCGACGCGTACCGCAGCCTCGGTGGCACGCACCTCGGTCCGGCCCGGTGGCACCTGGATCTCACGGTCGCCCAGTGGGCCGCCGACGGACTGCTCGCCATCTTCTTCTTCGTCGCCGGGCTGGAGCTGAAGCGCGAGTTCGTCGCCGGTGACCTGCGCGATCCTCGTCGAGCCGCGCTGCCGGTCGCCGCCGCGGTCGGCGGGATGGCACTGCCGGCACTGATCTACCTGGCGATCAACCTCGGTACGACGACCGGGGACCCGACCGGCTGGGCCATCCCCACCGCCACCGACATCGCGTTCGCGCTGGCCGTACTGGGGGTGATCAGCACGCACCTGCCGGCGGCGATGCGTACGTTCCTGCTCACCCTGGCCGTGGTCGACGACCTGATCGCAATCCTGATCATCGCGCTGTTCTACACCGGCTCGCTCGACCCGGTGCCACTCGTGCTCGCGCTGGTCCCGTTGGCCCTGTTCGCACTGCTGGTGCAGCGGCGGGTACGCGCCTGGTGGCTGCTGCTCCCCCTGGCAGCCGCCACCTGGGTGCTGGTCCACCGGTCCGGGGTGCACGCCACGGTCGCCGGGGTACTGCTCGCCTTCACCGTCCCGGTGGCCCGCGCGCCACGTCGCCCCCACCGGCTGGACAAGGCCGCCAGTGGGCCCGGCCTGGCCGAACACTTCGAGCACCGCTTCCGCCCGTTGTCGGCTGGTGTCGCCGTACCCGTGTTCGCCTTCTTCGCCGCCGGGGTCTCGGTGGCCGGCGCCGGCGGACTGGCGACCAGCCTGCGCCAGCCGGTGACCGTGGGCGTGGTCGTGGGGCTGGTGATCGGGAAGGCACTCGGCGTGTTCGGCGCGACCTGGCTTACCCAGCGGTTCACCCGCGCCCGGCTCGCCGTGGGACTGAGCTGGTGGGACGTGTTCGGCCTGGCCCTGCTCGCCGGGGTCGGCTTCACCGTCTCGCTGCTCGTCGGCGAACTGGCCTTCGGCGCGGGCAGTGTGCTGGACGACCACACGAAGATCGGCGTACTGCTGGGGTCGCTGCTGTCGGCGGCCCTGGCGACGGTGGTGTTGCGCGCTCGCAACCGGCACTACCGCGACCTGCGGGCCGAGGAGGAGCGCGACACCGACGCCGACGGCGTGCCGGACGCGTACGAGTCCGACCAGCGCTGACCCGGCCGGCGCTGACGACCGGGGCCGGAGCCGGGGAACCTCCCTGCGGCTCCGGCCCGTTGTCGCCACCGGCGGGGGGCACCGGCGGCGGTGGGTCAGCCTGTTACGGCGTCGTGCCAGGTGTTCGGCTTGCTGACGGTCGCGAAGACCAAACCGTCGGCGATCTTCCGGATGTCGGCACCGGACAGGGTGCTCGACTGGTCGTGCACCTCGACGTAGTAGCCGCTGTCACCGATCGGCAGGTCGCAGAAGAACTGCCCCTGCGGGCAGGCCGGCGTCACCGGGTGCGGGTACGGGCCCTCGCCGCCCGACTTCGCCACCATGATCTGTACGGTCGGCGTCGTGCCGTCCTCGAAGTTGAGCGGCGCGGTCAGCGCGTCGAACGAGGTGTCGGTGCGGACCAGCACCACCCGGGAGATCGCGTCGTCGCCCAGGATGAGGTTGTGGCTGCCCGCCGCCGCCACGCGCCAGCCCGCCGGCACGTACGTGATCTCGTACGGCATCCGGACCGGCGCCGGGGCGGTGGTCCGGAACGCGTCCGCCAGTTGCCGGATCGCGGTGACCGGCAGGCTGCGCTGGCCGATGCCGTGCGCCTCGATGACCGCCCAGGCGTCGTCGCCGTACTGCCAGGCGAGGGCGGGAGCGGAGATGGGCTTGGTGATCACCTCGCGACTGTTCGGGTCGCCGCTGCCGACCCGGATCTTGCGCGGCAGTTCCGTCTGGAAACCGGGGCGTCCGCTGACGGTGACCGGTGTGCCGGCGCGGAACAGGTCCGGCCGGAAGACCCCCGGACGGTAGACCGTGAGCGTACCGAGGTGGTCTTCGATCGGCGGCCCGTCGCCGACGTAGACGTTGTCCTGGAAGATCATGGCGCTCTGGTATCCGGGGTTGGCCATGGACGGGTCGGTGACCCGGAAGTCGCCGACCCGGTACCCGGCGAACGAGTACGTCAGCGGCGTCGGGCCGGTGGTCTTCGTCTCCGCCGCGGCGATACCGGCGTCCACCGTGGTCGCGGGCGCACGGCCGGGCGCCGAGGCGCCCCCCTGGGAGACGAGGGCCACGGCTACCGCGACGACCGCGAGGCCGCCGGTCGCGCCGCCGGTCCACTGCCCGAACTTCCGCCGGCTACGACGCCGACGGCCGGCCGCGACGATGTCGTCAACGGTGTACGACGCGGGCGGCTGGTCCGACTGCGCGGTGGTCAACAACTGGTGCAGATCGCGTGTCATTCTTTCCGTCTCCTTCCTCTGTGATGAATGTGGCGTCCTGCGCGGACAGCACCGAGCGCAGGGTCGCCAGACCCCGCGCGGTCTGGCTCTTGACCGTCCCCGGACTGCGCCCGATCACCTCGGCCACCTCCTCGACGCTGAGCTGCTCGAAGAAGCGCAGCACCAGCACCGCGCGCTGGCCCGGTGGCACCCGGCGCAGCGCGGCCTGGATCCGGAGGCGCTCGGCGACCGCGTCGGAGCGGTCGGACTCGGCCTGCTCCACCAGGGTGTGGCCGGCGGAACGTTCCCGTCGCCAGGGCCGCCGCACCTCGTCGATCGCGGCCCGGACGACCATCCGGTACGCGTAGCTGTGCGGCGAACTGACTCGACCCCAGCGCGTGTAGAGCTTGGTCAGCGCGTTCGAGACCGCGTCCTCGGCACGATGCCAGTCACCGCACGTGAGGTAGGCGACCCCGCGCAGGGAGTCCATCCGCGTGGCGACGAACTGCCGAAAGTCCTCCTCGTCCTGCTCTCTCACCCGTACCGGCTCCTTTCGTCGCCCAAAGACGGCGACGGGTCGCCGGCAGGTTGCACCGGCCGGGGAAGGAAAATCGGCGGGACGGTCCTACGGGTGCTCGGTCGCGAGGGTGGCCCGTACGGAGAGTCCGACGAGTTGGTTGACCAGGGCTTCGCGGAGGTCGTCCGGGAACGCGACCTCGGCGGGCGGGGCACCGAGTTCGGCGGTGACGGCGGCGACGGCTTCGGTGGGTGCCACGTGCGGCCAGAGGCCGGCGACGATGACGAACGCCGTCGCGGCGAAGTGGGCGGCGGCCGGGCGGCTCAGCTGGGGGACCTGGGCGCGTACGAGGTCGGCGAGGCGGTCGGTGTTCGCCGAGGCCCGGCGTTTGGACGTACGGGCGAAGCCGAGCGAGATGTTGCGCTCCAGGGTGCCGGCCATGGTGCTGACCAGTTCGCAGAGCAGGGGCTGTTTCGACAGCGACTCGGCGATCACGGTCGCGACCCGGATCTCCCGCTGGTACGGCGCCGGGTTCTCCGGCTCGACGGGCACCCGCAACTCCGTCTCGACAGTGTCGAGCCAGGTGGTCCAGGTGGCGTCCAGCACCTCCAGGAAGATCGCCTCGCGGCTGTCGAAATAGCGCAGCACGTTCGACTTCGCCAGGCCCACCCGGTCGCTGAGCTCCCGCAGGCTGATCTCCACCACCGGTCGTTCGGCGAGCATCGCCGCGGCCGTGTCGAGGATGGTGTTGCGGCGCAGTTTGACCTGCTCGGGGCGGCGTGCCCGCTGGAACCCGACCACCTCGTCAGCCATCCGCAGAGGTTAGCAGCCCCCCGGTCTCTTGTTAAGAGCCCGCCGGATCGTTACAGGTCGACCCAGCGTCCGTACGGGTCCTGGCTCGTTGGGACCTGGGACATCGCCGATCGGTGAGGGGGCGCCGTGCACATCTTCGGCATGGCCGTCCCGTGACCGGTGCCGGTGAAGAGGCCGGCCTGTTCCGCAACGCGGAGAGCTCACAACGGGCCACGTTCCTCGAACTCTTCTTCGACCTGGTCTTCGTCTTCGCGTTGACCCGGATCTCGCAGCGGCTGATCACCGATTTCAGCTCCGAACGGCGGATCCTGCTGTCCGAGGCCAGCCAGACCCTGCTGCTTTTCCTCGCCCTCTGGCTGATCTGGACGTTCACCTCGCTCATCACGAGCCGGCTGGACCCGGACCAGCCGGCAATCCAGCTCGTGGTGGTCGGCACGATGTTCGGCGCCATGGTGATGGCGGTCGCCGTGCCGAAGGGCTTCGACGAACGGGCGATCGTCTTCGCCGCGGCGTACGTCACGGTCCAGATCGGCCGTACGGCGTTCCTCTTCTTCGTGCACCGGACGCAGTGGAAGGTCGGGGTCCGGGTCTCCGTCTGGCTCGGGCTCAGCGCGGTGCCCTGGCTGCTCGGCGGGGTCGTCGACGACGTCGCCGTACGCGGGGTGCTCTGGACCGTCGCCATCCTGCTCGACTACGCCGGGGCGATCGCGGGCTGGCCCCTACCGGTGCTGGGCCGGGCACTCACCACCGAAACCCCGATCGCCGGTGAGCACCTGGCCGAGCGCTACCAGCAGTTCCTGCTGATCACCCTGGGCGAGTCGGTCCTGGTGATCGGCCTGACCTTCAGCGGGGCCAGCTTCGCCCTCGACCGGACCACCGCGTTCCTGGTGGCGTTCCTGACCACCGTGCTGCTCTGGCGGGTCTACTTCCACCAGGCCGGTCACCAGTTGCCGCTGGCGATCACCACCGCCCGCCAACCGGGCCGGTTCGGACGGTCGATGTCCTTCTCGCACCTGTTCATGATCGCCGGCATCGTGCTCACCGCGGTCGGCTACGAACTCTCCATCGCCCACCCGCTCGGGCACATCACGCCGGTCTGGCTCTACACGATCCTCGGCGGCCCCGCGCTCTTCCTCGCCGGCCGGTCCCAGTTCGAATACCAGGTGTTCGCCCGGGTGTCCTGGTCCCGGATCGGCGGACTGATCGTGCTGGCCCTGCTGGTGCCGGCGCTGCTGCACGTACCGCCGCTGGTGGTCAGCGGCGCCGCCGCGGCCGTACTGGCCGGGGTGGCGATCGCGGACGCGTTCCGGTCGCGGGGACGCACCGTTCCGGAAACCCCCACCCCGCCCACCTGACCGCCACGGGCGGCGTCAGCGCGGACCGGTACGGAACACACCCTCCGGGTCGTACCGGTTGCGGAGGTCGAGCACCCGCTCGCCGGTACCGCCCGGGTAGGCCCGGGCGAAACTGGCCGAGTCGGGCCGGCTTTCGAAGTTCACGTAGGCGCCGTCGACGTGCGGGGCGAGCGGACTCCACGCCGTGTCCAGCAGCGCACCCTGCTGGGCCGGGAAGGCGCTGGCGACGAAGAGTGCCTGCTGGTGCCGGTGGGCGTACGCGGTGGCGTCGGGCGGTACGTCGTTGACCGCACCGCCGACCGAGCGCAGTTGCAGCATCGACCGCGGCAGGCCGGCCGCCACCGCCATGATCGCCGCCGCGCTGTCGGCGGTCAGGGTGGGCAGCAGCCCGTTGGTGGTCACCACCGACTGCTGTCCGATGTTCGGATGCAGGTGCGCGGCGGAGACCAGGGCGGTGTACGGGGCAAGCTGTATCCGCTGGTCCAGCAGTCGTACGCCGATCCGCAGCAGCGGTGCGACGGCGGACCGGACCAGCGTGGTGTCGGAGCTGGCGACCACCGCCGTGACCACCGCGGCCGTGCCGGTGCCGTACGGCGCCGGTGTGACCACGGTGGTCAGTTCGCGCGGGGCCACCGCCAGGTACTCCGACCAGCGCCGGAGCGTATCGCCACGCTCGTCGGCCTCGAGGACGACCTGCGCGTACCCGATATCGCCGAGTTCCATCGCCTCGATCTCGAACGCCACCACGATGCCGAGCCCGGCGCCGGCGCCTCGGACCGCCCAGAACAGGTCCGGCTCGTGTGCGGCGTCGGCCCGTACGGTGGTGCCGTCCGCCAGCACCAGTTCGACCGCGCGCACGTGGTCGATGGTGAGGCCGTAGTGCCGGACCAGCCAGCCGACCCCGCCACCCGTGGTCAGCCCACCCACGCCGACGTTGCCGTGGTCGCCGGAGCTGATCGCCAGTCCGTACGGCGCGAGTGTCTGCGCGACCGTACCCCAGCGGGCACCGGCCTCGACCCGGACGAGCCGCGAGGTCCGGTCGAGCACCTCGACCCGGTTCATCGCGGAGAGGTCGACGACGATGCCGCCGTTGTTGGAGGAGTTGCCGGCGAGCCCGTGTCCCCCGCTGCGTACGGCCAGCGGCAGCCCCTGGTCACGGGCGAAGCGGAGGGCGGCGACCACCTCCGGCGTGCTCTCGGGGAGCAGCACGGCGGCGGGCCGGAACCGGGCGGTGTAGGTGGATCGGAGCGATTCGTACCGGGGGTCGTCGACCCGGACGATCTTCCCCAGCAGTTGCTCCGGTGCGGCACCGAGCCGGGCTCTCGCCGCCGGCCGTCGGGCGCCCACCGCGGATCGCTGTGCCCTCATCGCCGGCCGCCGGACGTGGCACCCTGCTCGCTGCGAGGTTCCGCGCCCCGCTCGCGGCGGAGTTCGGCGACCCGCTGGCGCACGCCGGGGACGACCTCGGCGGCGAAGATCTCCAGTTGGCGCCGGTGTGCGGTCGCCGGCCAGAAGACGAACGTGTCGAAACCGAGGTCGACGGTCCAGCTGGCAAGGGTGTCGATCCACAGCGCGGCCTCGCCGACCAGGCCGGGGCCGCCCGCGTACGGGCCGATCGCGCCGATCACGTTGTAGATCCGGCGTACCTCGGCGGGGTCACGGCCGGCCCGGCGGGCGGCGTCGTCGACCAGTCGCTGGCTGGACGGCACCTGGTCCGGCCGGACGTAGATGTTCAGCGGTGAGATCCAGCCGTCGCTGGAGCGGCCGGTGACCGCGAGCATCTTTGGCTTCTGGCTGCCGAGCCAGAGCGGGACCGGCGCGGGTGGCACCGGCCCGGCCCGGTAACCCTCGACGCTGTGCTGGTCGCTGACCAACCGTACGGTGTCGCCGGCCAGGGCTCGGCGCATGATCTGCAACGACTCCTCGGTGTAGCTGACCGTCTCGCCGCCGCCGCGCCGGACGCCGCCCATCGCGGCGATCCCGTCGGCGGTGGCACCACCGCCGACACCGAGGACGATCCGACCGTGGGTGAGCACGCTCAGCGACGCGGCGGCCTTCGCCAGCATGGTCGGTGGGCGCAGTTGGACGTCGGCGACGTCGGGGAAGAACGTGATCCGCTCGGTCTCGGCGGCCAGGTGGCTGATCAGCGTCCAGGTGTCGAGAAAACCGGGCTGGTACGGGTGGTCCTGGATCGCAAGGTAGTCGAGCCCACCTGCTTCGGCCGTCTTTGCAAGTTGTCGGGTTTCGCCGAGCTTGTCGACCGCCGGGTCGAGGCTCAGCCCGAAAGTGATCGGGTGTCCGTAATCGGTCATGACCCAAGCCTCGGCAGCGCGGCCCGGATTGGCAAACTCTGGATTAGTGACTTACCTTTGGTAAGTGACTGATGGACTGATCGACCTCGTGCCCCGGACCCACCTCGAAGGCATCGACGACGCCGCCTGCCGCAGCTTCCAGGGCTCGCTCGAACTGGTCGGCCGCCGCTGGACCGGGGCGATCCTGCTCGCCGGGCTGCGGGGCGCCCGCCGATTCGGCGAATACCGGGCGAGCGTCGGTGGCGGGATCTCCGACCGCCTGCTCGCCCAGCGGCTCAAGGAACTCGAACTCGAAGGACTGATCCGGCGTACGGTGATCCCGAGCACCCCGGTGCAGATCCGGTACGCCCTGTCCCCCGAGGGCGAGGAGCTGATGTCGGTACTCCAGCCCTTGATCGACTGGAGCCTCCGCCGCCTGGCCACCTAACCCGCCCGACCACCTGCTCCGTCCAGCACCCCTTTCGGCCGCACCGAAAACCCGTCGGGTTCTCGGCCCGGCCTTCCCGGTCACGTCCCGGGCGTCCCGCCCGTCCTGACGGGTGTGCGACCTACCAGGAGGACCAGTGCTGGAATCGATCCTGTCAGTCCGCGGCGGCTCCCGTCGGGACCGGCGACCATGACCGCGCGCGGGTGGCTCCGGGCGGGCCTGATCTTCCTCACCGTGGGCCAGGGCCTGGTCGGTGCCGCGCAACTGCTGCTGCCGAGGGCCTTCTACGACGACTTTCCCTGGCCGGGGCATCCTTGGGTGTCGTTGCTGCCGCCGTACAACGAACACCTGATGCGGGACGTCGGCGCGGGCACCCTCTCGTACGTCTTCCTGCTCGGCGTCGCGGCCGCGACCATGGAACGCCGGCTGGTACGCGCGGCCCTCGGCGCCAACCTGGTGTTCTCGGTGCCGCACCTGATCTTCCACGCCAACCACCTCGCCCACTTCCCGCCGGTCGACGCGGTCACCCAGACCGTCGCACTCGCCGCCGCGGTGGCCATCCCGATCGCCCTGCTGCTGCTCAGCGGCGCCCTGGCCCCGGCGAACCCCGCCGAGCCCGGCGAGCCGCCGCAACCGTCGAGGTGGCGCCTGCGCTGACGGTCGCGCCCACCGAGAGCCGTCATGCCCCCGCACCCGAACCGGGCACGGGGGCATGACCTGACGGACGTACGTCAGCGCGCCTGGGCGAGGACGTGCTGGGCGAGCAGCTCGCCGTGCTTGCCGGCGGAGGCGTGACCCGCCTCAAGCTGCTGCTTGGCCAGGTCCCGCAGCGGGGCCATCGCGGGGTTGGACTCCGCCAGGGTCAGCTCGACCTCGCTCACGTGCAGGTCCAGCCCGAGCAGGTCGCCGAAGATCCGGCGGTAGTAGGGCGTGGCGTGGTCCCAGCCCTCGCGCGGAGTTCCGGGGCCGTAGCCGCCGCCACGGGTGGTGACGAGTGCCGCCGGGCGTCCGGCCAGGGGCGGCGTCGCCACGCCCTGGATCCGGGGGTCGGTCAGCAGCAGGTCGATCCAGGACTTCACGTGCTGGGACACGCCGTAGTTGTAGAGCGGCACGGCGAGCAGGTACGCCTCGGCGTCGAACAGCTCGTCCACCAGCGACGTGACGAACGCCTTGGCCTGCGCCTGCGCCTCGCTGCGCTGCTCGACGGGGACGAACCCGGCCGAGACCGCCGCGGTCCAGACGTCCGCCGAGATGGGCGACGTGACCAGGTCACGCCGGACGATGCGGCCGTCCGGGTGGGTACGGCTCCACGCCTTCTCGGCCGTGTCGGCGACCGCGCGGCTCGTGGACTGCTCGCCGAGGATGCTCGAGTCGAGTCGGAACAAGCTCACTGCTACCTCCAGTAGATGTTCTGTGTTGACGATTAAATTAAGCACAGAACATCTCCCCATCTGCCAAGCTGTGATTTATATCATCTTCATCACAACACTATTGCGTGTCAGAACATCTTGTTAACAGATTATCTTCGCCGTGGGTACACTGGGCCCGTGCCCCACGATGCAGCTACCGCCCAGCGCGCTCCAGGGTCGGCCGACCGCAGCGAGCAGATCGCTGCCGAGCTGCTCAAGGACGACTTCGGCTGGACCCTCGGGGTGATCCTGCGGCGCTACCTGAGGGCCGTGGAGGAGATCGTCGACGACGTGCCCGGCGGTCCACGCGGTTACCAGGTCGTGGCGTCGGCGAGCCAGAACCTCGCCATGAACCAGGGCGCCCTGGCCGCGCAACTCGGCATCGACCGGACCGTACTCACGTACCTGATCGACGACCTGGAAGCCGCCGGACTCGTCTCCCGCCAGCCCGACCCGGCCGACCGACGCAGTCGCAGGGTGGTCGCCACCGAAGCCGGGCAGGCCCTCTGGCAGGACCGGCAGAACGCCTTCGCCAAGGCCGAGGCGGACATCCTTTCGGTCCTCGGCGGCGAACAGGAGAACTTCAAGGGCCTGCTCCAACAGGTGGCGATACACGCGGACCAGCTTGACCCGGTCAACAACGCCTGCCAGGTCGTGGAGGAGGTCAGCGAAGACCGTGGCCCGCGCCCGCGCCGGCACCCGCGTCGCTCCTGACCGACCAACGGCCACCGCAAGAAGACGTACGCCTACAGCAGGTCCTCCAGGCTGATCGGCAGCTTGCGGATCCGCCGCCCGGTCGCGTGGTGTACGGCGTTCGCGATCGCGGCGGCGGCACCGACGATGCCGATCTCGCCGACCCCCTTCACCCCGAGCGGGTTGACCACGGTGTCGGTGACCTCGATCGTCTCCACCACCACGTCCGGCGCGTCGGCGTTCACCGGGATCAGATAGTCACCGAGGCTCGGGTTCGCCCACCTGCCCGTACGCGGGTCCATCAGGGTGGCCTCCAGCAGTGCCTGGCTCATCCCCCAGAGCATGCCGCCCATCAACTGGCTGTGCGCGGTCTTACGGTTGAGCACCCGGCCGGGCGCGAAGACCCCCACCATCCGGCGTACCCGGACCAGGCCCAGGTCGGCGTCGACGGCGACCTCCGCGAACTGCGCCCCGAAGGTGTGCATGCCGTACGGCGTGGTCAGTGGCGGCGGGGTCCACACCCCCAGTGCCTCCACGTCGGGTGTCATGCCCCGGGCCAGCATCGCCGCGTACGTCTCGCCGACCTCGGCCCGGTCGTGCAGCCGCATCCGGCCGTCCTCGACCGTCACCGTCGCCGGGTCCGCCCCGTGCAGCGGTGACTGCTGGTCGGCGACGGCCCGCACGATGAGTTGGTTGCGCAGTTCGGTGGCGGCCAGGTGCACGGCGGCGCTGACCGCACCGGTGCCGGCGGAGCCGACCGCGGCGGTGATGTTCGGCAGGTCGCTGCTGCCGCCGACGAACCGGACCCGGTCCACGGGCAGGCCGAGACCGTCCGCGGCGACCTGCCGCATGGCGGTGGTGACGCCGGTGCCGAACTCGGACACCCCCGCCTCGACCACGGCGCTGCCGTCGGCGTAGAGCCGGGCGCGGGCCCGCTGCTGGTTCGGCGGCACAGCGTGCGGGTACGCCGCCCCGGCCATGCCCGTCCCGATCAGCCACTGCCCGTCGCGCCGGGTCCCCGGCGCCCGGTCCCGACCGTCCCAGCCGAAGAGTTCCGCGGCCCGCTGGTAACACTCCCGCAGGCCGCTGCTCGACCACGGGTTGCCGGTGCTCGGGTCGGTCTTGGCGAAGTTGCGCAGCCGCAGCTCGACCGGGTCGATGTCGACCAGCTCGGCCAGCTCGTCCATCGCGCATTCGAGGGCGAACATGCCGGAGGCCTCGCCGGGGGCGCGCATGAAGGTCGGGGTGATGGTGTTGCCCCGGGCGAGGCGGTAGACACCCTCGTAGTTCGCGCAGTCGTAGAAGATGCCGGGCGACTGGAGTGACGGCTCGGCCCAGTCGTCGAACGGTGAGGTGAGCGAGAGCTTGTGGTGGCGCAGCGCGGTGAGCCGGCCGTCGGCGCGGGCACCGATGGTGATCCGCTGCTCCTGTTCCTCCCGGTGGCCGCAGGAGTGGAACATCTGCTCCCGGTCGAGGGCGAGCCGCACCGGCCGTTGCACCTGGCGGGCGGCGAGCGCGGCCAGGGTGACGTGCGGCCAGATCATCGCCTTGGAGCCGAAGCTGCCGCCGACGTACTCGCTGATCACCTTGATCTGACCGGGGGCCAGGCCGAGCAGGTTGGACACGGTCATCTGGGTGGCGGTCGGCCCCTGGGTGCTGTCGTAGATGGTGAGCCGGTCGACGTCGTCCCAGACCACGGTGGTCGCCGACGGCTCGATCGGGTTGTGGTGGTTGGGCGAGATCCGGTACGTCTGGTCGATCCGGTGTTTCGCCTGGGCCAGTCCGGCTTCGACGTCGCCCCGGGAGTTCCGACCGGGCAGCATCCCGCCGAAGATCCGCTGCGGCTCGTACGCCTGGTCGCGTACCTGGTCGAGCACGGTGTGGGCGGGCAGCTCCGCGAAGTCGATCCGGAGCAGGCTGGCCGCGTGTTCGGCCCGCTCGATGGTGTCGGCGACGACGATCGCGATCGGCTGCCCGGCGTAGTGCACCACCTCGTCCTGCATCGGGAAGAAACTCTCCCCGGGTGCGGCGAGTCCCACCAGCGAGGGCAGCAGGCGCGGCTTGCCGGGGATCGGCGGCAGGTTGAAGTGGCTCAGTACGGCGATCAGCCCCTCGGCCCGTTCCGCCTTCCCGGTGTCGATCGCGATCACCCGGCCGCTGGGGATCCGGGCGCCGACCAGGACCGCGTGCACCAGTCCGGGGAGCACCAGTTCGGCGGTGTACCGGGCCGTGCCGCTGACCTTCGCCCGTCCCTCGACCCGGTCGAGGGCGAGGCCGATGGCGGGGCTCATGCCGTACCTCCGGTGGCCGTCGCGGTCTGCCAGTTGTCGGCGGTGACCGCCTGCAGGGCGCGCACGATGCAACGCCGGGCCAGCTCGATCTTGAACTCGTTCATCCCGTACGGGACCGCGGGCAGCAGTTCCTCCCGCGCGGCGGCGGTGAAGTTCTCGGTGGTGGGGGGTGCCCCGATCAGCATCCGCTCGGCCTGGCGGGCCCGCCACGGCTTGGTGGCGACACCGCCGAGCGCCAACCGGATCTCGCTGATCGCCCCGCCGTGCAGGTCGATCGCGACGGCGACCGAGACGAGCGCGAACTCGTACGACTCCCGGTCGCGGACCTTGAGGTAGAGCGACCTGGCGGCGGACTTCGTGGCCGGCACCTCGACCGACACGATCAACTCACCGTGGTCGAGCGGGTGCTCCCGTTCCGGGGTGTCGTCGGGCAGCAGGAAGAAGTCGTCGATCGGGATCGCCCGGCCACCGGAGCCGTTCTGGGTGTGCACCACCGCGTCCAGCGCGACCAGCGCCACGGCCAGGTCGGACGGATGGGTGGCGATGCAGCGTTCGCTGGTGCCGAGGATCGCGTGACCGCGGTTGATGCCGTGCAGCGCCGCGCACCCGCTGCCCGGTGCCCGCTTGTTGCAGCCGGCGGCGAGGTCGCGGAAGTAGCCGCAGCGGACCCGCTGCATCAGGTTGCCGCCGATCGAGGCCATGTTGCGCAGTTGCGGGGAGGCACCGAGCAGCAGCGCCTGGGAGATGACCGGGAACCCCTGCCGGACCACCTGCGCCTGGGCCACGTCGCTCATCCGGGCGACCGCGCCGATCCGCAACCCGCCGCCGTCGACCGACTCGACCTGGCGCAACGGCAGGTCGTTGATGTCGACCAGCCGGCCGGGCTGTTCGACGTAGATCCGCAGCAGGTCGACCTGGGTGGTGCCGCCGGCCAGAAAGGTGCTGTCCGGGTCGGCGCTGACCGCGCCGATGGCGGTGGCGACGTCCGGCACCCGGGAGTAGCTAACCGGCCGCATCGCTGCCCCCGGCGACGGTGGCGTCACGTACCTGGCGGATCGCGGCCCGGATGTGCGGGTACGCCGCACACCGGCACAGGTTGCCGCTCATCCATTCCTTGATCTGCGGGTCGTCCGGCTGGTGTCCCTCGGCGAGGAAGGCCACCGCCGACATGATCTGTCCCGGGGTGCAGTAGCCGCACTGGAAGGCGTCCCGTTCGATGAACGCGGTCTGCATCGGGTGCAGTTCGCCGTCCCCGGCGAGCCCCTCGATGGTGGTGATCTCCCGCATCTCGCAGGTGATCGCCAGGGTGAGGCAGGCCAGCACCCGGCGTTTGTCCACCCAGACCGTGCAGGCTCCGCAGGCGCCCTGGTTGCAGCCCTTCTTGGTGCCGGTCAGGTCGAGCCGGTCGCGCAGCGCGTCGAGCAGGCTCACCCGAGGTTCGATCGGGATCGTACGCGGCACGCCGTTGACCGAGAGCGTGATCATCACTTCCCCCGGGCCGCGTATCACCGCCGTGTCGGCGGTTCCCACCTCTCCGACGTACGACTTCACCGCACACCACCCCCGCTTCCGGTCCAGGGGGAGGGTATCCAGAAATCGCCGTGTATCGGACAAAAACCTCGAAGGCTACGGGCGCTGCACCGTGTCCAGGTTCCGGTGGAGGAAGTCTGCGCTGACCTCGGCTGCCCGGGAGACATACGGCTCGATGTCGTACAGGTCGATGTGCCGGGCGGTGTCCAGCCAGACGATCTCCTTCACTCCGGTCGCCTGCTCGTACAACCGGGTCGCGAGTTCCGGCCGACAGTAGTCGTCGACCCGCCCGTGCACCACCAGCAGCGGCGTCGCCCCGAGCAGCGACGCGGCGCCGAGCGCGTCGAAGGTCATCAGGGAGTGCAGCGATCCCCTGGTCACCCGGTTCTCCCAGAACGGCGAGGCGGAGCGGGCGGTGCCGTAGTACGCGTACGGCTCCGTACCGCCCATCGCCGCCTCGCCGCCGTCTGGCGCCACGGCGGGCAGGTACTCGTCGTACCGGTCCAGGAACGCGCCGAGCGCGGACCGGTACCCCCCGATGCCCATCTGCCGCGCGAACCAGTCCGGGCTGTTGTAGGCACCCGCGATGCCGACCACCGCCCGGAGCCGGGCGTCCACCGCCGCGGCGCGGACCGCGTACCCGCCTCCGAGACAGATCCCGACCACACCGAGCCGGGCCGGGTCCACCTCGTCCCGTGCCGCCAGTAACCCGACCGCCGCCCGCAGATCGGTCAGTTTCCCCTGGCTGTCCTCGTGCCCCCGGCGTCCGCCGCTCTCCCCGAAACCCCGGTGGTCGAATGCGAGGGTGCCGAACCCGGCCTGGGCGAGCCGGTCGGCGTAACCACCCGTGACCTGCTCCTTGACGCCGGTGAACGGGCCGGTGAGAACCACCGCCGGCACCGGTCGATCGGCAGCCGGGAATCGCAGGGCGCCGACCAGGTCGATGCCCTCACTGGTGAAACTGATCCGCTCGGTACGGATCTCGATCGGCTCGGACATCCCACTCCCCTGCCATCGGCTAGCGTTGATCTCGACGGTAGGTGCGTCCCGATCCACTGCCCAGAAGGCACTTTCCGGTGCCCATCCCCGCCCTGTCCGCCCCTCTCACCCGTCGCGCCCGCAGGAGGTAACGATGACCCTGGTGATCCCGGACGTGCTGATGGAGAGCTGCACCACGCGGCAGGCCCTGGAGCGACTCGGTGCCAAGTGGCGGGTGCTGGTGATCTACGGACTGCTCGCCGGGCCGCAGCGGCACGCCGAGCTCCGCCGCCGGCTGCCCGGCATCACCCAGAAGATGCTCACCGAGACGCTGCGTGGGATGGAGGCCGACGGGCTGGTGCGGCGACGGGTCCTCAAGGACACCGCACCCCAGCATGTCGAGTACGCCCTGACCGACCTGGGCCAGACGCTGCGGGAACCACTGGCCGCGATCTGCGCCTGGGCCACGGAACACAGCGGTGACCCGGCACCACGGACGCCGGACGGGGTCGGGCCCTGACCGGCCGGTGACCGCAGGGGTGCGGTTTACCGCAGCCGGGCGCTGGGGTTCCACGGCGCAGGAGGGCGGTCCGCCTCATGGTGACGCTCAGGATGGCCCCGTAACGTTTTCCCGGTGAATGGAACCTGGGAGTGGAACACCAGCTCGTTGCTCGCCGCCGATCCCTCGCCCGACTCGGGCGGCATCGTGGGCTTCGTGACCGGTCTGATGGAGAAACTCGGTGGTCCGGGTGCCGGTCTGGCGGTCGCCCTGGAGAACCTGTTTCCGCCGATCCCGAGCGAGGTGATCCTGCCGCTGGCCGGATTCACCGCCAGCCAGGGCAACCTGAGCCTGGCCAGCGCGATCATCTGGACCACCATCGGTTCGGTGGTCGGCGCGCTCGCCCTCTACTACGTGGGTGCGCTGCTCGGCCGGGACCGGGTACGCGCGATCGCCGCGAAACTGCCCCTGGTGAAGCTCGCCGACGTGGACCGTACCGAGGCGTGGTTCCTCCGGCACGGGGTGCAGGCGGTCTTCTTCGGCCGGATGATCCCGGTCTTCCGCAGCCTCATCTCCATCCCCGCCGGGGTGGAACGGATGCGGGTCACCACGTTCCTGCTCTACACCGCGCTGGGCAGCCTGATCTGGAACACCGTCTTCGTGATGGCGGGTTACCTGCTCGGCGAGAACTGGCACGTGGTGGAGGGCTATGTCGGCATCCTCCAGAACGTCGTGATCGTGGTCTGCGTACTTGCGGTGGGCTGGTTCGTCACCACCCGGCTGCTCCGGGCCCGGCGCGCCCGACTCTCCCCGAACCAGGCGGACGAGGCGGACGTGCCGCAGGCCCAGCCGGTGCCGGACGCGTACGCCGGTTACCCGGCACCGGACGCCTACCAGGGGCAGGCCGATCCGGTCGCCCGTGCCCGTGCCGCCCGGGGCACCCTCTACGGCACCCCGCGCCGACCGACCGACCAGCAGTGGTGAGGCGCCACCGACCACCACACCAGTAGACAGTGGACGAAGACGGACGCCGTACGAGCCCCCCGGCCCCGTACGGCGTCCGTCTTCCCCCGTCGACGCCGGTCAGACTCCGATCGGTTGGCGTACCCGGTCGTCCTCGTCGTGCGCCTCGCCGTGGGAGAGCGTGGGCAGCCAGCCGAGCCAGCCCGGCAGGTACCAGTTCCGTTCGCGCAGCAGCACCATCACCGACGGCAGCAGCACGGCCCGGACGATGGTCGCGTCGATCAGGACCGCGACGGCCAGGCCGAAGCCGAGTTCCTTCATCGAGACCAGCGAGCCGGTGGTGAACAGCCCGAACACCGCGACCATGACCAGGGCGGCGCTGGTGATGGTGCCGGCGGTGCCGCGGATGCCCCGGGAGACCGCGAGTTTGGTCGGCCAGCCCCGGTCGTGCCCCTCGCGGATCCGGCTCAGTACGAAGACGTGGTAGTCCATCGAGAGCCCGAACAGGATCACGAAGAGGAACAGCGGCACCCAGTTGGTGACCGCACCCGCCGACTCGAAGTTCAGCACCTGCTCGCCCCAGCCGTGCTGGAAGACCAGCACCAGCAGGCCGTACGCGGCGGCGACGGAGAGCAGGTTGAGCACGATCGCGGTGAGCGCCACCACCAGCGATCGGAACGAGACGAGCAGCAGCAGGAACGCCAGGCCGAGGACGAACGCGAACACCAGTGGGGCGCTGCGCCCCATCGCGTCGTTGTAGTCGACGGAGTCGGCGGCCCGTCCGGTCAGCAGCGCCTCGGCACCGTCGACACCCTTGACGGTGCGCGGGATCACGTCTTCGCGCAGGGTGCGTACGGCCTGTTCGGAGGTGGTGTCGATGCCGGTGCCGGACAGTCCGGCGCTGACCACGGCGAGCGTCCGGTCGGGGTTGACCTCGACCGTCATCGGTTCGTGCAGCGCACCGGCGGCCAGTGCCTCGGTCTTGAACCGGTCGATGGCGGCGGTGACCGCCGGGGTGGTCACGTCGTCGGCCCGGATGGCGACCACGGCCGGGTCGCCGCCGCCGGGGAAGGCGGCCTCGACCCGCAGGAACGTGGCCAGTGCCGGGGCAGAGCTCTTCAGCGCGGTGATGTCCTCCTCGGCGGTGCGCATGCCCAGTGCCGGCACGGCGAGCCCGAGCAGCGCGGTCGTGGCCAGGACCGCGGAGAGTCCGGGTCGGCGCAGCACCGCGTTGAGGAAGCGGGCCCAGCCCCGCCCGTTCGTGTCCCGCCGGTAGAGCCCCGGCACCCGGCCGAGGTCGATCCGGTCGCCGAGCTTCGACAGCACGGCCGGCAGCACGGTGAGCGAGCCGAGGGCGGCGATCGCGACCACCAGGATGGTGCCGGTGGCGAGGCTGGCGAAGACGGTGTCGCGGGTCAGGAACATGCCCGAGGTGGCCACGATGACGGTCAGCGCGGAGATCAGCACGGCTCGGCCGGAGGTGGCCGCCGCGATGGCCAGGGCCCGTTCCGGGTCGGCGCCCTTCGCCCGTTCCTCCCGTTCCCGGCGCAGGTAGAACAGGCAGTAGTCGACGCCGACCGCGAGACCCATCAGCAGCATCAGGTGCATCGTGGTGTCGACCGCGGGCACCAGCCGGCTGGCCGCGGCGAGCAGGCCGAGCGACGCCAGGAACGCGGTCAGGGCCAGGCCCATCGGGAGTACGGCGGCCAGCAGCGCGCCGAACGCCACGATCAGGATGCCGAGCGTCACCGGGATGGAGAGCAGGGAGAGCCGGTGCATGTCCCCGGCCAGGATGTCGTTGATCGACTGGTCCAGGCTGGCGTCTCCGGTCTGTGCCACCATCAGGTCCGGGTGTTCCCGTTGCACGACCGCGACGGCGTCTCGTACGGCACCGACCCGGTCGGCGGCGGTGTCCGAGGGCCCGGACAGGTCGAACGTGACCAGGGCCGAGTGCCGGTCGGCCGAGATCGCGTCGGCGCGTACGTTCTCCACCCGACCGGTGCCCTCGACGGCGGCCACGGTGGCGGTGACGGCGTCGGTGAAGGCGGGTGCGTCGGCGAGCTGCGAGTCGCTGTGGATCAGCACCATCTCGCCGGCCCGGTCGGGGAAACCGGCGTCGGCGATCAGTTCGGTGGCTCGGCCCGATTCGCCGTGTCCGTACGAGCTGTCGGCGGCCTGCACGGTGCCGAGCGCGGCGCTGAGCGCGGTCGCGACGACCACGAACAGCAGCCAGCCGACGATGGCGCTGGTGCGGTGCCGGGCACTCCAGCCGGCGATCCGCGCGGCGAGGTTGCCGGGCCGCTGGTGGCGCGGTCGGGCGTACGGGTCCGGCCGGGGTGTCGGCGGCGGGAGAACGGTCGTCGTCGTCATGCTTCGACGCTATGAGCTGGACGGGTACGGATCGATCCGGCTCACACCCCGGTTGCCGGTAGGGCTGTCCGGGCCACCGGGGTAGGGCAGACCCGACCGTACGGCGACCGATCCGCCGCCGGCATCCACGAACGTTCTGCGGCGAACAGATCTTGCTCCCGTACCCGAGCGGCGGGATGAGGTAGTTTCGGGCACTCATCCCGCTTCAAGTACCTAAGGTGAAATTACCCATCATTGACCGCTACATCCGGATGACAGCGCCCGAAGGGAGACCCATGCCGACCCTCGGGCCCACGGGTCCCCGCCGGAGGATCACCGCCGCGGTCCGGGCAGCACTGGCGCTGACCTTGATCTTCGCGACATCGGTCGTGATCGTCCTGGTCAGGTCACCGATGGCGAGCGCGCTCACGGTGCCGGTGCCGCTCGGTACGGCCGCCGACTTTGCCGTGCTCGGCGGCACGACGGTCACGAACACCGGGCTCTCGGTGCTCGACGGCGACCTCGGCGTGAGTCCGGGCGCCACGGTGAGCGGTTTCCCTCCGGGCGTGGTCAACGGGGACATCCACCAGGATGACGCCGCCGCCATCCAGGCCCAGATCGACCTGACCGCCGCGTACAACGACGCCGCAGGGCGTACGACCACCGACACCGTGGCGGAGGATCTCGGCGGAACCACCCTGCCCACCGGCGTGTACGAATCCGTCTCGGGTGCGTTCGAGCTCTCCGGAGCGCTGACCCTCGACGCCGAGGGTGACCCGAACGCCGTCTTCATCTTCAAGGCCGCCTCCACCCTCACGACCACCACGTCAAGCACGGTCACGCTGGCCAACGGCGCGCAGTCCTGCAACGTCTTCTGGCAGATCGGCAGCTCCGCGACGCTCGGCACCGACTCCACGCTGCGCGGTGACATCCTCGCGTCCGCCTCGATCAGCAGCGCCGGAGGCGCGGACGTCGACGGCCGCGCGCTTGCCATCAACGGCCAGGTCAGCCTGGACACCACGGCGATCACCGCGTCGACCTGCGCCGTACCGGGCGAGTTGTCGATCACCGCGCCGGCATCGGTGGACCTGGGCAGCGCCAGCCCCGAGGGAACCCTGTCGGGCAACCTGGGCCCGGTGACGGTGACGGACGAGCGCCTGCTGTCGGCGCCGTCGTGGGTGGCGACGGTCGTCGCGGCGGACCTCACCAACACCGACGTCCCAGGCGCCACGATCTCCAACGAGCACATCTCCTACTGGTCCGGAATCGCCGACACCACGGGCGCGGGAACCTTCACCTCGGGCCAACCCACGGCGGACGACGCCGAGATCCTCGACGAAGAACGCATCGCCTACACCCTCACGGACGGCGTCGGCGACAACACCGCGACCTGGGACCCCTTCGTCACCATCGAGGTACCCCTGTCCGCCGTCGCCGGTTCCTACACCGGCACCATCACGTTCTCCGTCGCCTGATCCCGCCGGGAGCCGCCCGGACGCGTTACGCGCCGGAGGTCAGCACGGTGTTCCGCGTAGATTCCTCGGCATGCGCGTACTGTTTGCCAGCCTTGCCTCGGTGGGACACACCTATCCGCTGATCCCGCTCGCGATCGCCGCACGCGACGCCGGGTACGAGGTCCACTTCGCCGCCGGTGAGGACGTGCACGCGCCACTGGCGGCGAACGGCCTGCGACCGTTCCGCCCCGCGGACTCGTTCTACGAGATCTACGCCGAGGACCTGGAACCCGAACTGGCACGGCTGAAGCCCGACCTCGTCGTACACGAATGGGGTCTGCCCGGCGCGGCCGTCGCCGCCGCGCGGGCCGGAATCCCCGGCATCTGGCACGGTTTCGGGCGCATGATCCCCGAGGGCATCGGTTTCGACCTGCCCACGCGCAACACCGAGGCACCCGGACGCCCGCACGTCGACATCTGCCCACCCTCCCTACAGGACAAGCATTTCGTCGCCACCGAGGAACGCCTCGTGCTGCGTCCCGTCCCGTACTCTGCGCCGGCTGCCCTGCCTGCGGGGACCAGCCCGCGCGGGTCGAAGCCGCTGATCTACCTGACGCTCGGCACCGCGTTCGGCACCGCCGAGCTGCTCGGCACGGCCATCGAGGGCCTGGCGACACTCGACGCGCGCGTGGTGGTCGCCGCCGGCCGGGTACGTCCCGAGCAGCTCGGCGACCTGCCGGGCAACGTCACCGTGCAGACCTGGTCACCGCAGGCGGACCTCTTGCCGTACGTCGACGTGGTGGTGCACCACGGCGGCAGCGGCACGACCCTCGGCGCGCTCGGCGTCGGCGCCCCGCAGTTGTTCCTGCCCCAGGGGGCCGACCAGTTCGCCAACGCCGACGCGGTCAGCGCGGCCGGCGCCGGGCTGTGCCTGCTCCCCGACGAGGTGAGCGCGGAAGCCGTCGCCGAACACGTACGGGAGCTGCTGCCACGCCATGGACACACCGGCCACCACGAGGCGGCCCGTACGATCGCCGAGGAGATTGCCAGGATGCCCTCCCCGGACGAGGTCGCCCGCCAGCTTCCGGACTACGCCAAACGCGCATGAATCCCCGACTCGGAACGCCGCGGTTCCGGCTCGCCACCTCGGACGACGCCGAACAGATCGCGGAGCTGCACGCCGACAGTTGGCGCCGGCACTACCGGGGCGCCTACGCCGACTCGTACCTCGACGGCGATGTGGTGGGCGACCGCCGCGCGGTCTGGTCGGCACGCCTCGCCGCACCGACCAACAGCACGACCGTCCTCGCCGAGCACGAGCACCGGCTGGTCGGCTTCGTCCACGTCATCTTCGACCATGATCCGACGTGGGGCAGCCTCGTCGACAACCTGCACGTCGTGCACGACCACCGCGGTACGGGCGTCGGCACCGACCTTCTCGGCCGAGCGGCCCGAGCCGTCGCCGACCGGGCAACCGGAACCGCGATCTACCTCTGGGTCTTACAACAGAACACCGCCGCCCGGCAGTTCTACCTTGCACGCGGAGCGACATGCGTGCAGACGGCGACGGTGGAGCCGCCCGGCGGTGACCCGACCCGCCTCAACGGCAACCCGCACAAGCTCCGCATGACCTGGCCGGATGCCGCGTCCCTGACCGCCGCACCACCCCGCCCGTCCCTCTGACGTCTCAGAGCGGGGCGCCGCCGAACGCCGAGGTGTAGTCACGGACAGGGATGCCTGCGAACAGATCCACGGTCGTCACGAACTCGTACCCCGTCGAGTCTTGACCGGCAGCAGGTCACGCTCGGCGAAGACCTTCTTGGCGACGGCGGTGGCATTCAGCGCCCTGGGCATGCCGCAGTAGACCGCGGAGTGCAGCAGTGCTTCGACTATTTCCTCGGGGGTGAGCCCGACGTTGAGGGAGGCGTTGACGTGCACCTCCAACTGAGGCTCGCAGCCGCCGAGGGCGGTGAGCATTCCGAGGGTGACCAGTTGCCGGTCCCGGGGAGCCAAGCCGGGACGGCGGTACATGTCACCGAACGCCCAGGCGACGACCTGGTGGCCAAGTTCGGGCGAGACGTCCGCGAGCGAGTCGATGACCTTCTGGCCGACTTCGCCGTCGATCTCGGTGAGCACCCTTATGCCGCGCTCGAAGCGGTCCTGCCTGGTTTCCGCGGCGGCAGTGCTGTCGGTCATCCTGCTTCCGTTCCCTGCTCTCGGGTGAGCAGCAGTTCATAGTGATTGATCTTGTCGTCCAGCGCCTTGGCGTTGCGCCGCAGGCACCGGATACGGTCCTCCAACGAGCTGCGGTGTTCTCGCAGCATGGCCAGCCGGTCGGCGACTGTTGCCCCTCCGGCGCCGCGCAGTTGCGCGAAGTGCTGCATGTCGGCGATCGACATGCCGGTCTCCCGCAACCGCATCAGGAACGCCAGCCATTCCAGGTCGGCAGCCGCGTAACGACGCTGGTTGCCCGCGCTGCGACCGACCCGCTCGATCAGCCCGGCCTTTTCGTAGTAGCGCAGAGTGTCGGCTGACAACCCGGTCCGTTCGGAGACCTCGGCGATCGTGAGAGTCCCTCCGCCCTGGTGGAGGGGGTTTCCGTTGGCCATGCAGAAACCGTATAACCTGGAGTGCACTCCAGGTCAAATGTTCTCGCGCGAGGTGTGACGCGACGCTCCGGATGCGCCGCCGGAAGGCGATGTCGTAGTCTGGCCGACTTTGCATTTTCGGGACGTTGGTCGAGTTGGTCGAGTATCCGCGGGAAATCACACAGCGCTATCACGGCACCGCCGAACAGCTGGCTGCTGCCCTGGTGGGCGCGCCGCCGCAGCGGTGGCAGTCGATAGTCGTCGAGGACTACGACCCATCCTGGGTGGGTCGATTCGCCGCTGCCAGTTCGCTGCTCACCGAGGCCCTGGGCAGCCTGGTCGTCGGCGTCGAACACGTCGGGTCCACGTCGGTGCCGGGACTGGCGGCCAAGCCCATCATCGACATCGACCTCCTCGTCGAGGACACGGCGGACGAGTCCCGCTACGTTCCCGCGTTGGAAACGCTCGGCTACCGGCTCGTCCTTCGAGAGCCGTGGTGGCACGGGCACCGGATGCTGGTCAGTTCCGCCGAGGACGTCAACCTGCACGTCTGGCTGCAATACGCACCGGAACCCGTACGGCATCGGCTCTTCCGTGACTGGCTGCGCTCGCATCCGGAAGACCGTGAGCTGTACGCGACGACCAAGCGACGCCTCGCGCGGGACACCGCGAACCAACCCGGTGACTACAGCCTGGCGAAAAACGACGTGATCGACGCTATCTACTCGCGCATCTTCGCCGCGCCCCCGGAGCTCTCCTGTTGATGGTCTTGTTCGGGCCGGGGTTCCCTGTCCGGGACAAGACCGGGTGGGCCCATGAACAGGCCGGACAGGCACACGCTGTCCGGGACAGACTTCGACACTGGAAACCCACCGTCCCGCGTCAATACGCTGAGCAACGGTCACCCGATCCGTCGATCCGGGCCGAGCACCTGAGGCTCGTAGCGTCGACCATCGGGTTCGATGCCCGTGGGCTCAATCGGAGCCATGGGGAGTTGCCACCGACAGCGGGGAGAAATCATGAGGCGTCTACTACAGGCAGCGGTCGCGACCGCCACACTCGCGGTGGGTGTCGCCGCCATTCCTCAACCTGCGAGCGCCGCCGGCTGCCAATCCATCCAGCTACAGCAGATGCGATTCGCCGACGAATCACCGTTCCGCGCGTCGTATTCCTCCAGCGCCAGGGTAACCGGTTACGCCTACGACGATTACACGTACACCATGAATGGCGTCTGCACCAGCACGGCTGGAAATCTGTGGTACCGCCGGGCTGCCGATGGCGCACCGTCGGTTTACATCTACAGCGGCCACCGCATCGGGTAGCCCCGGGCGGCAGGACTCCACAGCGGACCACGCGGGGCATCACCCGGGGCGGGACGCGTGTGCCGTTGGGTCAGCGCCGTCCGGACACCCTGATGCGGCGGGCTCAATAGCCGCGCATGTGAAACGCTCGACTCGGACCAACCCGAGTCGAGCGTTTCGTTGCGTTCTCCGCGCCCCGGTGCATGTACCCGACGACCGCGAACGGCGGCTACCCGACGACCGCGAACGGCGGCGCTGGAACACGTCCTGCGGCAACAGCCTTTCGAACGTCGCCGAGGGCGGACGAGCCTGCGGGGTGGGTCAGCGCCGCTCGGCGAGCCCGACGAACGCACGCCGGGCGTCCGCAACCTCCACGACGTTCACCGACGCCGACGTGACACGACGTCCGCCACTCGGACCAGGCACGGCCGTACCGGCTCCACCGGCTCGGGTCAGCGCGCCGACGGCCGAATACCTGCCGCGGATCATGACGCTCGGGCAGCGGACCGGCTTTCGGGTGCAGGCCCTTCCGGGGTACGCACCATCGCAGGCGGCTGGCGTACCCGGAACGTGTGGGGTGTGAAGGTGGCCCGATTGATCATCGCGCCCGCCCTGCATCTACCCTTACGTCCATTGTGGATCCGTCGTCTCGAAGCCCAGCCCCGGCCCTGCGCGGACGCGCGGTTCGACCTGGTCGACGGCATCCGCGACAGGACGCTGAGCCTGACCCTGTTCCTCGCGAGCCAGGTCGTCGAGGCGCGCGGCGACCTCAGCACCCATCGACCCGGAACTCGGCGCCCCGCCCGACTCCCACGCACTCTACGAACGCTTGATCGGCTGGGCGCCCGTGCGCCGTACCTGATGGGGAACGAACCACGGCTCACGAAGAAAGGAGCGCCGGCGTGACCGACGAAGTCGACGACGACCTGAGCGCCCCGCACCGCCCCGGCGACGACTGGCTCTGCCGCGACGACGGCCAGGAGTGGCCATGCCCGATCTTCCGGCGCCGGATGTGGATCCTCTACCCGAACGACCCCCACCGGTTGGCCGCGTTCATGCGTCACTTTCGCGACAAGGCGGCGCCCGCGCTACCCGGACTGACCGCCAAGCAGGTGGAGGACCGGTTCATCGGCTGGATCAAGGATCCTCCGACCCGCCGCCGACTCCGCGCGATCTGAGGATGCCCCGACGTCCGATCCAAGGAAGGATTCCGGGCATGGCAGGTAAGTGCAGCATCTGCGAAACCGTATTCAGCAAGGTCGACGCGGGTAAGCCGGCACCGATTCACCAGGTGCAGGGTACGGAGAAGACCTGCTTCGGCAGCGGCGCCCGTACCACCTGATAGAACGCCGCACTGCCCTCTTCGGCGCGCAGGCGCGCGCCGATTCGAGGGTTGCCTTCGCCCCGGCAGGCGTCGGCGCGTTCACCGTCCCCGAGCTGGCCGGCGTACGTCACACGTTTCCGGCGCCGAGGCCGCGGGGCGGTCAGGTGCAGACACGCCAGGTGTCGTCCTCTTTGACAAGCTCGATGCGCTGAACGAACTCCTCGCCCGTCACCCGGACCATCCGGACGTCGACCGACCCGCTCGCCCGGCCGTTGCCGATGGAGATGTTGGTTCCGACGATCTCGTAGCGGTCGATGCCATGCCGCTCCGCCTGGATCTGGTCGAACTCCGCCTGGGTCATGGTCGAGTGCGCCTTCTCGCACATCCGGCCGTACGCGCCCTGGAGGTCGTCCGCGAGCACGTCGTCCAGGTACCTCGACGTGGCGTCGCGTATCGGCCCGGAATTGTCCTGGAAGGCCCGGAAGAGCGCTATCCCGCCGCAGACGCAGCCCAGGGTCACCACCGCGACCAGGATCAGCCCCAACCGCCGCCAGATGGGATTCCTGGGCGGCTGCATGATGGGCTCGTACGCCATGGCGCAAATCGTAGGAGGCCGATGCCACCGCCCCCGGTGGCTGGGTTCCACCCAATCGTCATATGTTCAGCAGGCCGCCGTTGCGTAGGGCGTCGTCCTTGATCGCGATCAGGTTCGCGGAGACGTACGGGATGTTGTGCTTCTGGTGCCATTCACTCGGGAAGTACGTGACCAACCGCGACGCCTGGAATCGGCATTTGATCTCAGGCACGAACCGGGAGTAGTTGGCGTCCGTGAAATACCAGAACGAGTTTTCGTTGTAGAACGCCACGTGCGTCGGATCCTGGTAGGCACCTCGACCGTCGGTGCTGGGTGTCAGCGACAACAGCATCCCGTTGGGCGCCAGCAGTCGGTACAGCTCGTTGAACAGTGCGATCTTGTCCGGGATGTGTTCCAGGAAATCCACCGCCCGAATGACTCCGACGCTGTTGTCCGGCAGGTCCACTCCCTTCGTCACGTCGCATACCATGTCGACGCCTGACCCGTCGTGGTAGTCCAGACCGAGATATCCTTCCGGCTTGTTGTGGGCCGCGCCCAGGTCGAGCGCCAGGAGCCCCTGCCGCCGTGACCAGGTCAGCGCATTCTGTTGGATGTTCCGGTCGTAGATCTCCACCGTACGCTGCTGGATGCGGGCATTGAAATCCGGAATGCGCTGCGTGTTCTTGGCATGCATGCGCTGCAGGTACAGGCATTTCTGAATGTGATGGAACTCGCTAACCTGGTAGATCCGAGCCATGAGATCGGCGTCGTCCGCGACGTCGAGCGACTCGTCGTACCCGCCGACCTTCTCGTAGATGTCCCGACGGAAGGCCCGCACATGGTTCGGTGCGTACCAGATGTAGCTCACGTTGTGCGGCGTCGGCGGCATCGCACGGCAGACCAGCACCTCGCGGCCGTCCACCTTCTCGTCGTAGTGCCGCCAGCCGAATGGGCTGGCGAAACGGTCCTCGCAGCGGCTGCCGTCCTCCTGTATCTGCGCGGTGTCGCTGTAGACGAACCCCACCTCCGGATTGGCGTCGAAGGCGTCGACGATCTCTTGCAGACAGTCGCTGCTGAGCAGATCGTCGTCGTCAAGCTCGACCAGGATGTCCCCGGTGGCCTCGGCGCAGGCGTACCCCTTCACGGCACCGACGCCGGTCAGGTTGTCCTGGACGATGAGCCGGATCCGATCGTCGTGCCTCTCGGGCCGCCAACGAGACCCCTGGTTGAGAATCACCACCCATTCCCAGTCGGTGAAGGTCTGCGCGACCAGCGATCGGAAACATTCGTCGATGAAACGGGTACGGTTGCTCCCCGTGAAGACCGTTACACGGGGAGTACGCATTGAGCCGATCACCTATCCGCCCGAGTCGAGGACGAAGCGGCCGGGGCCGGGCGGTACTTCGCCGGAACGGCTGAGGCGAGCCCCTTGTCCAGCCGGATCGCCGCGTTGAAGGCGTCCCGCGCTTCCTCCTCGTCACCGGATTGGGACAGCAACATGCCTAGTCGGAGGTAGGCGGTCGACGACTTGTCGTCGATCGAAACGACCTTGCGGTAGATGTCCATCGACGTCGTCGGGGCCTTACTTTCCAGAGCGATGGCCTTGTTGTATAGGGCCGGCTTGTAGTTGGCGTCGGCCTCCAAGGCCTTGTCGTAGTTGCTGACCGCCTCGTCCCCTTGGTTGCGAGACTGGGCGATGAAGCCCAGGTTGAACCAGGCGAACTTGTTGTTGGCCTCGGCGGCCAGCACCTTCTCGAAGGTGGCCTTCGCCTCGTCGAATTTACCGGCCTGGCCCTGCTCGACACCGAGGTTCAGCAGATCCGCCGACGCGGTTCCGGTGTTGGTGCCGCCATTCGCCTTGTCGCTGTTGCTGGAGCTGCTCGCCTGCGGCTTTTCAGCAGGCTCGTCGCTGCATGCCGTGACTCCGGTCAGCAGGACCGCACCACAGGCGAGTGACCCGAATATCTGACGCACGCTCATTTCTCCTCCTTGACGGTAACCGGGCGGTCCGACTTGGTGTTCGGCCGGCTGGGCTTGTTGGTGTTGGCGGTCGCCCGGCCCGACGTGTTGGCCGGAGCCCTCAACGCCAGCGGTCCGGCGAGCGAGATGCAGGACACCCAGATGTCGGCACCTCCGCCGGTGAAGGTGAACTGGTAGCCACTGACCGAGAGCGGCTGGATCAGCACCGGGTTCACGCCCGCACCCGCGAGCTGATATCCGGTCCCGACAGCAATGTCTCCGGCCTGGCACCCGAAATCAACGGGGGTGTCCGCGATCACGGTCAGCGGGCCCTGGATGTAGGCAGCCTGGATCCCGTTGCCCGCCGCGCCCTGCGCGCCCTGGGGGCCCTGTGCGCCCGCATCGCCTTGCGGCCCTTGTACGCCCTGCAAACCTTGCGCACCCTGTGCACCCTGCGCACCTTGGGCGCCCGCGTCTCCCTGGAAACCTTGAGCGCCCGCGTCGCCCTGAAAACCTTGGAAACCTTGGGCTCCGACATCACCCTGCGGCCCCTGTACGCCCTGAAAACCTTGGAAACCTTGCGCACCCTGGGCGCCTTGAACGCCCGCGTCGCCCTGCGCGCCTTGGATGCCCTGGGGTCCTTGAACACCCTGGAGACCCTGAGCGCCCTGAGCGCCCTGAGCGCCCTGCACGCCCTGCACGCCCTGGGCACCTTGGGCGCCCGCGTCACCCTGCACGCCCTGCGGACCTTGAACGCCCGCGTCCCCCTGCGCGCCTTGGAAACCCTGAGCACCCTGGGCACCGGCATCGCCCTGCGGCCCTTGCACACCCGGCACGCCCTGCGCACCCTGTGCTCCTTGCGCACCCTGCGCTCCCGCGTCTCCTTGGAAACCTTGAGCACCTTGACTGCCCGCGTCACCCTGGGCGCCTTGGACGCCCTGAGGTCCTTGGACACCCTGAGCACCCTGGGGACCTGAGGCGCCCTGGGCGCCTTGGGGGCCGGCATCGCCCTGCAGCCCTTGCACGCCCTGCAAACCCAACGCACCTTGGACGCCCTGGGCACCTTGAACGCCCGCGTCGCCCTGGGCACCCTGCACGCCCTGCGGACCTTGAACGCCCGCGTCACCCTGGGCGCCTTGGAAACCCTGAGCGCCCTGGGCACCGGCATCGCCCTGCGGCCCTTGCACACCCGGCACGCCCTGCGGACCTTGAACGCCCGCGTCGCCCTGAACACCTTGGAAACCCTGAGCACCCTGAACGCCTTGCGCGCCCTGGGCGCCGACGTCACCCTGCGGCCCCGGCACACCCGGCACGCCCTGCGCGCCTTGAGCACCCGCGTCGCCTTGGGCACCCTGGGCGCCCTGCGGACCCTGAACGCCCGCGTCGCCCTGAACGCCTTGGAAACCCTGAGCACCCTGGACGCCTTGCGCGCCCTGAGCACCGGCATCGCCCTGCGGCCCTTGCACGCCCGGCACGCCCGGCACGCCCTGGGCACCCGCATCGCCCTGGGTACCCTGCACGCCCTGCGGACCCTGAGTGCCCGCGTCGCCCTGAACGCCTTGGAAACCCTGAGCACCTTGGGCGCCGGCATCGCCCTGCGGCCCTTGCACGCCCGGCACGCCCTGCGCACCTTGAGCACCCGCATCGCCCTGGGCACCCTGCACGCCCTGCGGACCCTGAGTGCCCGCGTCGCCCTGAACACCTTGGAAACCCTGAGCACCCTGGGCGCCTTGCGCGCCCTGAGCGCCGACATCACCCTGCGGCCCTTGCACGCCCGGCACGCCCTGGGGACCTTGAACGCCCACATCGCCCTGGAGGCCTTGAACACCCTGGGCACCCTGGAGGCCTTGGGCGCCCTGGGCACCCTGAACACCAACGCCGCCCTGGGCACCCTGCGCCCCCTGGAAACCTTGAGCGCCTTGAACTCCCCCGGCGCCCTGAACACCCTGGGGACCCTGAACACCCACGTCGCCCTGGGGACCCTGAACGCCCATGTCGCCCTGGGCGCCTTGAACGCCCTGGGGGCCCTGATTGCCCTTGGAGCCATGCGAGCCGTCGTGCCCTCCCCATGGGCCCTGCCAGCCCTGCGGCCCGTAGTCTGGTTTGCCTCCTGGGTGGTGGTCCCCCGAGTCGTCAGGTCCACCGTCGTCCTCGCGGACAGGCGACCAGGACAACGGCCAGCCGCCGTACTGGCCGAGCGGACCGGGCGTACCGATGTGCAAGTCCTGGGTAGAGGATTTCGCTTCCACCGGTTCCGCTGCGGCTGCGGGCCCACCCGTCATCCCGACTGCCAGCAGGACAGAACTCAGACCTGAAGCGGCGCGGCCATGCTTCGGCCCTTTGCGCAGCCGTCGGTTGTTGCTCATGACCCCTCCAGAGAACCGCTCGGGATACACCCAAAGCCACGTGCCGGTGACACACAGTCACCTAGCGGGCGATTTGCAGCGTATCCGACCGATTCCTCGAACGAGAGAGGTTTTAGCTCCAGCTAAGCGGATTGGGAACAAAGTGGATTTTCTTCGCAATCAGCCTGCATACGCCCCGGCCGCCACGTCCCGAACCCGGCGATCCGGGCCATCTCGAGGACTCACCACGTTCGGGTCCACCGCCGTACCCGGCAGCGACCGGGCAGCAGGGAACAGCACCTCAGGGCACCCCGACCACAGCGACATGGGTACGCACGACCGTGGTATCGACCGTGCGGCCCCATCACCAAGATCCGAAAACAGAATTCAGTCGCCTAGGATCCGCTCCCACAGCAGCCCGTCCCGCCAACCCCCGTCGAGGAAGATCGAGGAGTGCGCAACGCCGTACGGGCTGAATCCGTTACGGCGCAGCACCCGCTGCGACGGCAGGTTCTCCAGATTGGTGGACGCCTCGGCGCGATGCAGCCCGAGTTCGTCCGTCATCATCCGGAGTACAAGCCCGACGGCGCGCCCGGCGTGCCCTTGATTCTGCGCGACGCTGGCGATCCAGTATCCGACGGAGCCGCGGCGCAGGTGCGGCTGAGGCAGGATGCCTCCGACGGTGACCTGCCCGATCACCTGGTCGTCGGCGAGCACCACGCCCGGCCAGAGCGAGCCGGCCCGGTACCCGGCCAGCAGGCTGTCGATCCGCTCGGCCTGGCCCTCCGGGGTGAAGAACTCGGCCGGCTGGGCCGGCTCCCACGGCCGGAAAGCCTCGACGTCCCGCACCCGATGCGCGGCGATCGGGCCGGCGTCGGTGGGCTCGATCAGGCGGATCCGGGTGCTGCTGCGCATGGGCTGATCCTCGTGGGCGGTGGGTCGCATGGGACGACCAGCCTATGCAGCGCGGCGGTCGAGACCGAACCTAGGCGAGCCTGCGGCGTACCCACCAGAAGCAGAAGGCGGACAGCAGGGCGCTGAGGGCGAGGAAGACCGCTGTCTCGTACCACTGGAGGGCCCAGAAACGGCTGGCCGGTTGGTAGGAGGCCTGCTGCCGGAGATCGAGCGAGGCGAGCCAGGCGGTGCACCCCTCCTTGGAGAAGTTCGCCCGGCCGCAGGTCTGGAGATCGGCCGGGCCGGTGAACGGCTGCCCGCTCGGGGTGACGGTCTTGTTGGACACCACCCAGGCTCCCGGTTGGTTCACCTGCCCGGTGACCGTCATGTCGGTCTCGGTGATCCGTACCGACTGCATGGCCGAGGTGTCCAGGGGTGCGGTGAAACTGACCGGGGTGACGAGGTGCGGGCGGAGGTACAGGGGCGTGGCGACCAGGGCGGCGACCACCACGACGAGGGTGACGGCCATGGCCGGGATGGTGCGGCGTACGAGCATGCCGGCGGTCACCCCGACCACGAACGCGAAGGCGGCGTAGCCGATCGGGACGATGCCCCGGCCGGGGAAGACCATGGGCAGCATCCGGTCCAGGTTGGCCTTGTCGATGGGCGCCGCCCACCAGGTCACCGCGAGACTGAACACACCGGCCGTGACCATGCTGACCAGGCCGACTCCGACGAGCTTCACCGCCAACCACCGGGTACGGGTGACGCTCTGGTTCCAGATCAGCCGGTGGGTGCCGGTTTCCAGCTCACGAGCGATCAGCGGTGCGCCCCAGAACACCCCGATGATCCCGGGCAGCACGAACATGAACACGAGGGCGACGACGTACACGCGGCTGTTCACCACGGTCATCGCCTGGTTGACGAAGTTGTCGGCGGCCGCCTCGCAGTTCGCCTGGCACGCGGCCAGCCCGGTGCTGCGCGACAGCCGGGCGAGATTCGGGCCGGTGACGGTCAACGCGACCGCGAGCGCGGCCAGGGCGGTGAGCACCAGCCAGGCCTGGGTACGGAATTGGCGCCAGGTGAGCCAGGTCATCGGGTCGTCTCCAGTACGGGCGTACGGCCGACGGCGGCGGCCTGGGTCATGTAGGCGAGGACGAGGTCTTCCAGGTCGAGTTTGTCCACGCTGCACGACGGATCGTCGATGGGTGCCGAGCTGCGTACGATCACGGTCGACTGCCGTTCGGTGTGGCTGGCCTGGATCACCTGGTGACCGGCGGGGAAGGTGGCCGGGTCACGGGCGGCGCCGGTGAGCCGGTGATGGGTGGCCAGCAGTTCGTCCACCTCCCCGGCGACCTGCACCCGCGACGCGGCCAGCACGATCAGGTAGTCGCACACCCGTTCCAGGTCGGCGACCAGGTGCGAGGAGAGCACGACGCTGGCCTCGTGTTCGGCGGTGAACTCCATCAGGGTCCGCATGAACTCGCGCCGGGCCAGCGGGTCGAGGCTGGCCACGGGCTCGTCGAGGATCAGCAGTTCGGGTCGCTTCGCGATGGCCAGGGTCAGGGCGAGCTGCGCCCGTTGGCCGCCGGACAGTTTGCCGGCCTTCTGACCGGGATCGAGGCCGAGTTGCCGGATCCGGGCGGTGGCCAGTCCGTCGTCCCAGCCGGGGTTGAGTCGGGCGCCGAGGCGCAGGTGGTCGGCGACGGACAGGCCGGCGTACGTCGGGGTGTCCTGGGCGACGAAGCCGACCCTGGCCACCTGCGCCGGCCCGGACGCCGGGCGCGCACCGAGGACCTCGATGGTGCCCGAGGTCGGTGCCAGCAGGCCGCAGGCGAGCTGCAACAGGGTCGACTTGCCGGCGCCGTTGGGCCCGACCAGGCCCACCACCCGTCCCGGCGGGATGCTCAGCGTGCAGTCGGACAACGCCTGGCGGCGTCCGTACCGCCTGCCCAGTCCGTTGGTTTCGATCACCGCGGTCATGCTTTCTCCCCGGCGGCCGCACGGAAGGTGCTCAGGAACAGCGCCTCGATGCTCTCCTCGTCCAGGCCGGCGGCTCGGGCCCTGGTCAGCCACTGCTCCAGCTCCTGGCGCAGTGGTCCGTGCGCGGCCAGCGACTCGTCGCTCAGCGTCCGGGTCACGAACGTCCCGACGCCGGGTCGGGGTTGCACCAGTCCCTCGTACTCAAGCTCGCGGTACGCCTTGAGCACCGTGTTCGGGTTGATCGCCACTTTCGCCACGACGTCCTTGACCGTGGGCAGCCGGTCCCCCTCGCGCAGCAGGCCCAACCGCATGGCCTGACGCACCTGGTGGATCAACTGCATGTACGGCGAGACACCGGAGCGGCCGTCCAGGTGAAACTCGATCACCATCATCTCGATTCAACTAGGTTACTAGCACAATAGCTATTTCCCTCCCCTCGATGTCAAGAACCGGCACTTGACAGTTCCGGGCTACTATCATTAGCTTTTGGGCTATGCACGATAGCCAGACGATCCCGGCCAACCATCGCGTCAGCGGAAACCCGGATGCCTAGGGCCGGGCTCTCCACCTCGGCCGTGGTCAGCGCCGCGCTCGACGTGGTCGACGAACAGGGCATCGGCGCCCTCACCCTCGCCGCCGTCGCCGCCCGCACCGGGGTCGCCACCCCCTCGCTCTACAAACACGTCGGCAACATCGCCGAACTACGCGACCTGGTCGGCGTACGGGTGATGACGGAGATGGCCGAGCACTTCGGCGACGCGGTGATCGGACGCAGCGGCGACGACGCGGTGACCGTGCTGATGCACACCTACCGCGACTACGTACGCGAACACCCCGCCCGCTACGCCGCGATGCCGACCGACCCGCTGCACGACCCCGCCCTGGTCGAAGCCGGAACCCGGCTGCTCAACGTCTTCGTCGCGGTGCTGCGCGGCTACGGGCTCGACCATTCCGCCGCGATCCACGCCACCCGGTGCCTGCGCGCGATCGGCCACGGCTTCGTCTCGATCGAGGCCGGCGGCGGCTTCCGCCTGGCCGAGGACCTGGACGAGACCTACGAGCAACTGATCCGGATGTTCGTCGCGAGCCTTCCCCACCCGTGACGTGCCCGCGCTCCGCCCCTCGACCGAAGGAGCTACTGACATGTCCACACCAGACACCCGCATCCGGCTCGGTGCGCTCGCCGCGGCCCTCGCCGCGCTGATGTTCCTGCTCTACCCCGCCCTACGGCCCTGGACGGACGAGAGCACGGTCGCCGGGGCCACCGAGGCGATGGGTTCCTGGCGGTGGGTCGCCTCCCACCTGTTCGCCATGGTCGGGTTCATCCTGCTGCCGTTGGCGCTACTCGCCGTACGCTCGCTTGTCGCCCGTACCCCCGGCGAAGCCCCCGCCGCCTGGGCCGTCGTGACCACCTGGACCGGCGCGGGTCTGACCCTGCCCTACTACGGCGCCGAGGACTTCGCCCTGAACGCGATCGCCGGCCGGTCGGTCGACGGGCAGCAGCTCGACCTGCTCGACCTGGTCGACGCCGTCCGTTACGGCCCGGTCGCGATCACCAGCTTCGGGGTCGGCCTGGTGCTGCTCGGGGTCGGCGCGGTGCTCGCGGCGGTGGCGATCTGGCGCTCCGGGCTGATCCCCCGCGCCAGCGGCATCCCCCTCGCGCTCGGTTTCGCCCTCTTCCTGCCCCAGTTCTACACACCACCGGCGGTACGGATCGGCCACGGCGTACTGGTCGCGGTCGGTTTGGCCTGGGTGGCGCTGAGCCTCTGGCGGCGACCGGCGGCGATCCACTCCGAACAGCAGGGCACCGCCGCGACCCGCGCGACGGTGTGACGGGGAAGGGCCCGTTGCCACCGCCGCAGCGATGACAACGGGCCCTCACACCCCGCTCGGGTTACTTCTTCGCGACGTCGATGTCGCTACGCCGAGCCGGGAGCGGGTACGCCGGATCGAGGAAGAAACTCGGGTGCGGCGGCTCTGTTCGGGCGGGCCGGTCAGCGGTTGCCGAGCACGCTGACCCCGGCCAGCCCGGGACGGGCGAACGGGAGGTCGGGGAGGTCGGTGAGGGTGACCCGGACGTGTTGTCCGAGGCCGGTGAAGAGCCCCCGTTGGGTCTGTGCGGCATCCGGGTCGGCCGCCCGGTCGAGCACCTTCGTCCAGGTCAGGCCGTCCTTGGACACCTCGACCGTGTAGCCGTAGCCGAACTGGGCCGCTTCGGCGGCCCCGGTCGGGACGGCGACGCACTGGCCGGTGGCGGGACCGGAGACGGTGTTCGGTTCGCCGTCGCGTACCGGCGCCGGCTGGTTGCCGGTGCAGGCCAGCGGCCCGCGTACGGTGTTCGCCGACACCACCACCGGCCGGTTGCCGGTGCGGTTGCCGGAGAGGCTGACCGGGCCGGCGACCTGGTTGCCGGTCAGCACGACCTGGCCGGTGGAGCCGCTGACCGAGACCGGGCCGGCGATCCGGCTGCCGGTCACCCGGACCACGACCGCCCCGGTCGCGGAGACCGGACCGGCGATGGTGGCGTTGTCGGCGACCAGCGAGGCGCCGGGGCGCACGGTGACCGGGCCGCTGACGGTGCCGGTGAGGCAGGTGACCCCGTCGGTCACGGTGAGCGGGCCGGCATGGGTGCCACCGACCGTACGGGTACAGGCGTCCTGCACGTCCGTACGCGGGAAGGTCAGTTCGATCCCGGCAAGGGTCCGCCAGCGTCCGAGGTCGACCTGCCAGCGCTGACCGGTCGACGTGCTGGCGGCCTTCCAGGCGGTGGCCGGGTCGCCGTCGGTGGCCAGTGCGGCGGCGTGTCCGGGCAGCGCACTCGTGGCGGTGGCGGGACGGCCGGCGGAGACGTCGACCGGGGTGTCCCCGGCCGTGTAGCGGGTGTAGTTGTAGAGCCGTTTCGCCTGCGGCAGCGGGGTTCCGGTCACCTTCGCGGCCAGGTCGCACGGGCCGTTGCTCTTGATGGTCAACGAGGCACCCTGGATGTACTCGACGACCTCTTCCTTGTCGTCGCCGCAGAAGTCGGCGTGCCAGAGCCGGGCGGCCGGGTCGAGGACGCTGATCACGTCCCCGCTGCCGTTCATGATGGTGGTCGGCTCGCCGCAGCCCCGGTTCCACACCATGATCAGGTCGCTGTAGTCGCCGGTCCAGTTGTGGATCGGTTCCGGGATCGACCCCCAGCAGCCGCGCGTGGTGCGCGCCTCCTGCCAGACCATGCCGCCCTGCTCGTCGAGGAGGAACAGCCCGTCGTAACCGTTGGTGGTCCGGTCGATCCGGTCCAGGCCGAGCGACTCCAGGCCGGGCAGTTCCGGGATGTAGTCGCCGGTCATGATGTTCTGCGTCTCGACGATGTCGCTGTTGCGCCAGAGTTCCGCACCCGTACGCAGGTCGTGCGCGACCGCCGCGTCACCGCCGAGGATGAGTTCGGGCTCGGCGTCACCGGCGATGTCGGCCATCCACATGGTGTCGGCGTGGCCGTCGCCCCGGTGCTGCCAGAGCAGTTGCCCGTCCGGGCCGACCATGTCGTATCCGATCATCACCTCCTGCCGGCCGTCGTTGTCGATGTCGTACGGCCAGGGGTAGTGCCCGGTGTTGCCCCGGTGGGTCCAGAGCAGCGTGCCGTCGCCGGACAACGCCCACGCGGTGTCGTAGCGGTCCTTGAGGATGATCTCCTGGGCGGTGTTCCGGCCACTGAGGTTGGCGAAGATGATCGCGTCGTGGGCGAGCCGGTCGGGCAGCGCGAAGTCGCGTACGAGCTGCCCGGTGGCGCCTTCGAAGACCATGAACCGACCGGGCTGACGGGTGTCGCCACCCGGATGCATGATCGCGACGACCTCGTTGTCCCCGTCCCCGTCGACGTCGTGCACCTGGGCGGGGATGTCACTGCCGTTGTTGCGGCCACGGGGATCGGGGGTGCCGGCCTGCCAGAGCAGCCGACCGTCCAGGTCGTACGCGGTCAGCGCGGCGACCAGCGCGCCTTCGTAGCGGTCGTCGGCGACGTAGTGCGGTTGCATGTAGACGATGTCGAGCCGGCCGTCGCCGGTGACGTCGCCAAAGAGCGGGCGCGCTCCGCCACCCGCGGCCCTGGTGTCGAATGTGGTCACCACGTTCGGCACGATCTGGGCCGGGGCGGCTGCCGGGGCTTGTGGGGTCTCGGCCCGGGCGAGGCCGGGCGGGGCGAGTACGGCGAGCAGTGCCACGGCCGAGCCGGCGGCACGCCCGGACCGGGATCGGAATCGGGATCGAGCGGAGCGGGACGGGGGTGACTGCGGCATGTCGGAGCCTCCTGAAGGGAGCGGGGGATTCCGCAAGGAGATGAACCGTTTCAATAAGCCGCGGCCAAGATATCCAGGACGTTACGAAGGTGTCAAGGAAAAGAACACCTTCCCGAAGCTGGCGCTCGCATTCGCCAGTGAAACGGCATGATCGGTTGACTTACCCGCGAAGCCGCCGGTAACTTCCAAAGATTGAACTGTTTCAGAGAGTTCTGCCGTGTCAGACCTGGCCGCCGAAGAAGCCGAACCGGGACAGTGGACCGATCAGCTCGCGTTCCTCGTAGGCCAGGTGGGACAGCAACGCGTCGGTGAGCACGTCGACCGCCTCCTGGATGCCGGAGAGGTCGTCCGGGTGACCCACCAGGTCGACCAGTGCCCGGTCCACCGCTTCGAGCACCTCGTGGATGACCTGGTGCTCCTGGTCGAGCCGGTCGATCACCGCGGCCAGATTCCGGTCCGAGGCCTTCAGGTACGGGAAGATGCCGCCGCTCTCCATCGTGTGGTGCTGGGTGAGCGAGACACAGTAGGACTGGCAGAAGGAGCCGAGGGTCCAGTTGTTGGACCGCAGGGTCATCGCGTTGACCTCACCCCGGGCGGAGCCGATGTCGAGCGCGTTCGCCCGTACCTGGTCGAGGATGTCGCGTACCCGGGCCAGTTCCTCCCGGTAGTGGTTGTGCACGTCGATCAGGTGCTTGCCGGCGGAGACGCCGCGGCCGGTGAACTGCACCTCCTGCGCCGGCTCCGGGGCGGTCGGCCGGGTGCTCTCGTCCCAGACCTCGGTGCTGCTGTGCCGGGTACGCGGCGGCGGGGTGGGCGCGAGTCCGGTACGGCTGGTCAGCCAGTGGTCGGTGTCGGTCACGGTCTTCCTGTCTCTGCGGGTCATCGGTTCGGCGATCGGAGGGGCTGACGGGGTCAGCGGGGCCAGTCCCGCCACTGTCGCAGCGTCGGGATGATGGTCTTCTCCTCGAGGTCGAGGTGGGCCAGCAGTTCCGAGCCGACCGCATCCAGGGCGGCGATCAGCCGCTTCCTGGTCTCCGGCCGGTCGTCGCTGCGGAGCAGGTCGGCCAGCGCCTCGACCTGGTCGAGCAGGTCGGAGATGCGGCGGTGGTCGGCCTCCAGCCGCTTGACCGCCGGAACCAGGGCCGGGTTGGACCGGCGTACGGCCGGAAAGAGGCGTACGTCCTCGTTGCCGTGGTGCGAGTGCACCAGCCGGCAGTAGCTCAGGCAGTTGGTGCGAAGCTGCCAGAGCGGGCCGCGGGTCTGCAACGAGCGGACGGTAGAGCGGACCCGGTCCGGTGCGGCACCCCGGCCGATCTGGTCGGCGAGCTTGCGGAGCTGGTTGAGGTCGCGGCGCAGTGCGCCGTGGATCCACCTCAGCTCCTCGACCAGATGCTCACCCGGCGCCTTCGCCTGCCGGGGAGCGCGAGCGCGACTCATGCGACGACCGTACCAGATCGTTGGTTTGCACAAATAATCCGTGGGGGCAAATCATTTCGGCTCTGCTAACATAACCCGCATGACGGTCGAGGAGACCCGGTCCCGGCGGGCGATGGACCGCATCGGTCTGCTGCTGGCCCGGCACGGCGGGATCAGCAACGCGCGCATGCGTGACGCGCTGGAGGCCACCGGACTGAGCACCCGGCAAGGCATCACCCTGATGCACCTCGCCGAGAACGGCCCGATCGGACAGCAGGCGCTCGTCGAGGCACTCGGTGTCGATCCCAGCGCCCTGGTGGCCATCCTCAACGACCTCGAACGGGACAACCTGGTCGAACGGCGCCGGGACCCGGCCGACCGACGACGGCACATCGTCGTCCTCACCGATGCCGGCGGCTCGGTCCTGACCAGGGTCGACGCCGCGATGGACGCGGTGGAACGCGAGCTGTTCGTCCACCTCGACGCCGACGAGGTCGCCACCCTGCACCGGCTGCTGAGCCGGATCAACACCGCCGTCAACGACGACGCCTGCCGCGAGGTCTGACCCCGACAGGGGTACGCCGACCCACAGCGGGTACGCCCCCACCGTCAGCACCGGGGCCGCGCCGATCGCCCCCCGGTCGTACGGGGAGGAGGCGGCGGATGATCGAGCTACCAACCGAGAACGACCCGCGCCTGGAGGCGACGTACCGGTCCGACCGGGTCTGGAGCGGCGTGACCACCAGCGCCGACGGGCGGGTGTTCGTCAGCTTTCCCAACGCCGACCGGCCCGGCATCCAGGTGGCCGAACTCGGCTCAGACGGGCAGCACGTGCCGTACCCGGACGCCGCCTGGAACTCGGTCCGCGACGACCACGACCCCGACGGTGCGTTCGTCCAGGTCAACGGCTTGCGGATCGGGCCGGACGGACGCCTGTGGATCATCGACGCGGGCGCGCCGGGTATCGGTCGGCCGGCGGTTCCGGGCGGCGCCCGGCTGATCGTGGTGAACCTGAGCACCGACAGCGTCGGCGACATCTACGACCTTTCTCCGGCGGTCCGGCCGCACAGCTACCTCGACGACCTGCGCTTCAACGGTGACCAGGTCTATCTCACCGACGCCGGAGAGCCCGGACTGATCGTGCTGGACCTGGGCTCTGGCGAGCTGCGCCGGGTGCTGGAGGACCATCCCAGCACCACCGACCAGCGCCCGCTGTACGCCGACCACCGCAAGGCCCGCGGCCCCGAGGGTGACGAGGTACTGGTCCACGCCGACCAGTTGGAGGTCTCACCGGACGGCAGCCAGCTCTACTACCAGCCGGGGTCCGGACCGATGTCCCGGATCGCCACCAGGTGGCTGGACGACCCCTCGGTCACCCCCGGGGAGCTGTCCGACCAGGTCGAGCCCTGGCTGGACACGCCGACCACCGGCGGTACCGCGATCGACGCGAACGGCGTGATCTACCTCAGCGACACCAACCAGCGGCGGGTGCTGGCGATCAGCCCGGACCGGGAGGTGGAGACGGTGGTCGCCGACCCACGTCTGGTCTGGGCCGACGCCATGTGGCTCGACAGCGCCGGCGACCTGTGGATTCCGGTGCCCCAGCTGAACCGCACCGCGGGTTTCAACGGTGGTGTGCAGGCGGTCGAGTATCCGGTGTGGATCTACAAGATGCATGTCGGCGCGGCGCCCGCTCCGAACGATCACCGCTGACGGAATGCGGGAATCATGCACGTTTAAATCGTGAATGGATCATGCATCATTGCGGTACGTGTCGGATATGTTCGGCTGAGCCAAAGTTAAGGCAGTTTTAATGCCGTGTCGCGCCCTAAAGTGGGTTAGCCACCCATCGCGCAGACGCATAATGCAACGCAGGTCGCCTGGCATCCGGCCAAAAGCGGCATATCGAGAGTGAGAGGTGGAGCCGTGAAGCTCACCTTCGTTCGCAAGACTGCGTTGTCTCAGGTAAACAACTGCCCGTCGCTATATCGCACCGACCGCGACACCTTCGTTGTGCAGGGATGGCGGGTGTCCGACCCCGAAGCCCTGGCACAGCTTGACGTACCCGCGCACGAGACGGTGGTCGAGGTGCCGGTCGACGTACTGGCGGAGATCGCAAAGGCCATGTAGTGATCTGAGATCGGCTCACCGACCAGGAGTACGCGCACCCGCGAGGATCCCGCCGGTGAGCCGATCGACCTAAGCTGGACAGCGGAGGATCCACCACCGGGCCGGTGCCGCACCCGGACCGGTCAGCCCGACATTGGCTGGTCACTCGGCCGCTCTACCACCTGCGATGCCGTGTGAGCTGTACCGTGACGCCTACCCAAGCGCAGCTTAGGAGCAGGTGATGTCCAGCAACCAGACCGGCAGCGACCGAGGCGCGCTTGGGGCGAGACTGCGAGAGCTTCGGGCCCGCGAGGGCATTTCAGGGATCAACCTGGCAAGCCGGCTGGGCTGGGTCCAGTCGAAGGTCTCCCGGATCGAGACCGGTCGGCAACTACCCACCGAGGACGACGTACGGGCCTGGGGCGCGGTGATCGACGCCGACGAACCCCTACTCGACGAGCTGCTGCGACAGTTGCGCGCACTGCGCGGGGAACACATCGCCTGGCGGCGCGGTGCTGCGGACGCGGCGCAGACCGGCACCCAGCGGTCCATGATGGAGCTGGCCGCCGAGGCGACCCTGGTCCGCAACTTCGAACTGGGTGTGGTGCCCGGCCTGCTCCAGACCGCCGACTACGCCCGCGTACGCCTCGCCGAGAACGTCGAGTTCCACGGTGCACCCGGCGACGACCTGGAGGACGCGCTGCTGCTGCGGATCCAGCGCCAGCAGGTGCTCTACGACTCGACCAAGCAGTTCAGGTTCCTGGTGACCGAGTCCGTACTGCGCATGTCGCTCTGCCCGGTCGACGTGATGCGCGGGCAACTCGACCGGCTGACCGCGCTGACCGGCATGAGCAACGTCGAACTCGGCATCATCCCCACCGAGGCCCGGCTGCCGCTCGCACCGCTGCACGGTTTTGTCATGTTCGACGACACCGTCAGCGTCGAGACCTGGGCCGAGGAACAGACCTGGCAGACCCCCGCCGACGCCCACCGATTCGGGCGGATCTTCGACCGCCTGCACGAGGTGGCCCGGCACGGCGAGGACGCCCGCGAGATCATCCAGGCGACCCTGGCCGGTCTCGCCACCCCCGCATGACCTCGTCGAAAGCGGCGTGGACCGGCGTACCGGGCAGTTTGTCGTAGATCGCGAACACCACCTCGTCGAACCCGTCGACCACCCGCAGCGCCTCGACGAACGCGCGCGCCACCGTGCCGGGATCGTTGCGGAACACCCCGCAGCCCCAGGCCCCGAGCACCAACCGGCGGTGGCCGTGCGCGGCGGCGATCCGCAGCACCCGCTCGGCCCGCCGCCCCAGCACCGCGGGTACGCCCGCGGCATCCGCCGGCTGGTTGCGCCGGATCGCGCCGAGGTTCGGCGCGGCCGAGGTCAGGAACGCGATCCGGTACGGCCGGTCGAGCAAATCGCCCCGCTCGTCCCGGAACACCGGCACCCCCGGTGAGTAGATCACCCGGTCGCTGTAGCGCAGGTCCTGCTGCTCGCGGTGGAACTCGTAGAACTCCGGCGCGCTGCGCAGGCACGGGTAGAGCGCCGAGGCACGGGCGATGTCCTCCTCCTGTGCCTTGGCGCCGCCGAGGAAACCGCCACCGGGATTCTTGGCCGAGGCGAACACCAGACAGGCCACGTCCGAGCCGAGCCGCGCGGCGGCGACCAGGCTCGACTCGCGGGTCACCGTCACGGCCAGCCCGGCCGGCGGCTGTCCGTCCACCGTCGACCTGTCCACCCGCTCGCGGGGTGCGGGCTCGGGCAGCGGGGTGTCCGGCAGGTAGTGCCGGGTGCCGGCGACCGCGGCGCCGACCGCGTCGGCGATGCTGATCCGCGTACCGGCGGGGCTCGTGTAGTGGCCGGACTCGGCGATCTCCACGGTCTGCCGGCCGATCTCCCGGAGCCGACCACTCACCGGTTGCGTCAGCCCTGCCGTTGGGCCGCGCACTGGGCGCAGGTGCCGAAGATCTCCAGCGTGTGCCCCACGTCGGTGAAGCCGTGTTCGTCGGCGACCCGCTTGGTCCAGGTCTCGACCGTCGGTCCGGCCACCTCGACCGTACGGGCGCAGTGCCGGCACACCAGGTGGTGGTGATGGGTGGGGCTGCACCGCCGGTACAGCTGCTCGCCGTTGGGCAGCCGCATCACGTCGATCTCGCCCGCGTCGACCAGCGTCTGCAGGGTCCGGTAGACCGTGGTCAGTCCGACCCCGACACCGCGCTGACGCAGGTCGGCGTGGAGCTGCTGGGCGCTGCGGAACTCGGTCACCTCGCCGAGCAGGGCGACGACCTCGCCACGCTGTCGGGTGTTGCGAGTGGCCCCGGGCATGGAATTGATCACGAGCGACACCTTCCCGACTCGGGCGTACGAGCGGGGCCAAGTGTACGGGCCCGGGCCGTGACGTGCTTCACGGCGAGCACGCCGTACGGTGTCGACCGGGTCGACGTTACGTCAGCGTCGAACGGTGGACGGACCGCTCACGAAACGCGGCCCAACCGCTCCTCGACCCGCAGCACGGCCGACCCGCGCGGAGGACGGTACAGACGCTCCCGCTCGTCCCCGGCTTCGGCGGCTACCAGGAGGACTTGCGGATGCCTGGCAGTTCGCCGCGCAGCGCCAGCTCCCGGAACCGGACCCGGGACAGCCCGAACCGGGACAGCACCCCACGCGGGCGGCCGTCGACCTGGTCACGACCGCGCAGCCGGACCGGACTGGTGTCCCGGGGCAGCCGGGCCAGCCGCCGGACCGCCTCGGCGCGCAGGCCCGGGTCGGTGTCCGGATGGCTGACCTCGGCATCGCGGCCGCCGAGGACGACGATCGCGCACTCGCCGACGTGATCAACCGGCAGATCGAGTACGCCGACACCGTCGTGCTCTGGGGACGGTCCCCGGACGGCGCGTACGACACCGAACGGCTGGCGGTCCTGCTGCACCGGATCGCCCCGTGGGCCGTACACGTCAGCGCCGCCGAGGAACAACTGGTGGACGTCACCACGCTGCGCCGGCAACTGCGGCACACCCACCGGCACCGTTCGGAGACGCCCGGCGTACTGGCCCGGGGCATCGAGGGCTACCCGCTCGGCGTACACGAACCACTGGCCGACTCCGGTGTGGTCTCCGCGGTCTTCCGCGCCCGCCGCCCGTTCCACCCCGACCGGCTGCACGACGTGCTGGAGACGGTGACCGGCGAGGCGCTGCGCTCACGCGGCCACCTCTGGCTGGCCAGCCAGCCGGAAACCGTGGTCGCCTGGGAGTTCGCCGGCGGTGGCCTGAACCTGGGCACCCTCGGTCGCTGGCTGGTGAACCTGCCACCGCGACGCTGGACCGAGGCGAGCGACCAGCGCCGGCTCGCCGCCGACCTGGACTGGGACCCGTACTACGGGGACCGGCACAGCCACCTGGTCTTCATCGGCCTCGACCTCGACCCGGTGGAGATCCACCGGCTGCTCGCCGGCTGCCTGCTCAGCGACGCCGAGTTGGCCGACGGGGAGTTGGAATGGGTGACCTATCCCGATCCGTTCGCCGGCTGCTTCCCGCTCCCCGACGAGGAACGGGAACCCGAACCCGAATCACACCTGGAAGGGATCGAACCACAGTGAAACCGAACATCCACCCCGAGTACCGCTACGTCGTCTACCGCGACCGCAGCGCCGACTTCGCCTTCCTCACCCGCTCCACCGGGAACAGCGACAGGACCATCGAGTGGACCGACGGCAACACGTACCCCGTGATCGACGTCGAGATCTCCTCCGCCAGCCACCCCTTCTGGACCGGCCGCCAACGCCTCCTCGACACCGCCGGCCGAGTAGAAAAATTCCGCGCCAAATACGCCCGCCACAACCGCTAACCCCCACCCCACCCCTACCCCCAACCCCACCCCCACCCCGTTGATCATGAAGTTAGCGCGCCTCCAGGAGATCAAATCTGTCGCTAACTTCATGATCGACGGGTTGGAATGGGGGGCCGGGGGTTTTTGGGGGGTTGGGGAACTAGTTGGGGGTGGGGGGCGACTATCGGTGCGGGCGTCCATTGCGGTACGTCCGCGCACGGCTCGAGCCGCCACGCCGACGGCAGGCTTCGGGTCCGGGGTCCCGTCCGGCGGCGCGAGGGATCACGGAGTGCGCACCTGAGTCGATCGACGACAGGAGCCGACCCGTGTCCACCGCTGCCGACCTCCAACCTCCCCGCGGACCGGATGACAGACCGCCGCGCGAACTGCCGACCGAACCATTGCACGAGCGATCGCACGAGCCATCGGACGAATCGGCCGGCGGGACACAGCGGACACGGGAGCGGGCCTGGTCGGCCGTACCGCTGCTGCGGCGGTTGCATTTCTACGCCGGGGTGCTGGTCGCCCCGTTCCTGGTGGTGGCCGCGCTGACCGGCCTGGCGTACGTTTTCACCCCGCAACTCGACAACCTCGTCTACGCCGACGAACTGCGGGTGGCCACCGTCGCCGGACAGGCCCGGCCGTTGACCGAACAGGTGGCCGCGGCACAGGCGGCACACCCGACGGGCACGCTGACCACGGTTGTCCCGGCCAGCGCAGCGGACACCACCACGCAGGTGGTCTTCGCACTGCCCGAACTCGGCGACAGACAACACACCGTGTACGTCGACCCGTACACCGCTCAGGTACGGGGCACCCTGGTCACCTGGTTCGGCTCGACCCCGCTCACCACCTGGCTCGACGACCTGCACCGCAACCTGCACCTGGGTTGGTTCGGTCGGATGTACTCCGAACTGGCGGCAAGCTGGCTCTGGGTGCTGGTCGCCGGTGGGCTGGTGCTCTGGCTTCGGCAACACCGCCGGGGGCGGTCCCGACTCCGGCGCGCACTGCTGCCGGACCTCGGCGCGCGCAACGTACGCCGTACCCGGGGTTGGCATGCCGCCACCGGGATCTGGCTCAGTGTCGGCCTGCTCGTGCTCTCCGCGACCGGCCTGACCTGGTCCCGCTGGGCCGGCGCGCACTTCGACACCGCGCTGACCGCGCTGGACGCGAAGCGTCCAACACTCGACCTGGCCCTGCCCGACGGTGCTCCTGCTCCGCACGGGCAGCACCATTCGGCCGGCGCGGACCCGGCGGCGGTCGACCCGGCCACGGTCGAGCGGGTGCTCGGACACGCCCGCCGGGCCGGGCTGACCGGGCCGGTGGAGATCGCCACGCCGACCGAACCCGGGCTTGCCTGGACCGTCACCCAGGCGGACAACACCTGGCCGGTACGCCTCGACCAGCTTGCCGTCGACCCGGTCACCGGACCGGTGGCCCGCAGCGACTTCGCCGACTGGCCGCTGCTCGCCCAGCTCAGCAAGCTCGGCATCCAGGCGCACATGGGCCGCCTCTTCGGCTGGGTCAACCAGGTGTTGCTCGGTGCGCTCGCGGTGGGTCTGCTCTGCGTCATCGTCTGGGGCTACCGGATGTGGTGGCAGCGCCGTCCCACCCGGTCGGACCGGCGTACGTTCGTCGGCCCGCCACCGGAACGCGGCACCTGGCGCTTCCTGCCCCGCCCCCTGCTCGCCCTCGCCCTGCTCCCCCTGGCCGCCCTGGCCTGGGCCCTGCCCACCTTCGGCGCCACCCTGCTCGCCTTCCTGGTCCTGGACGCCCTCCTCGCGAGGAGACGCGCCACCCAGGCCCCCGGAACCACCGGTCGGTCCGGGGCGAATGGCGGCCATCCGTCCTCGGCAGGCACGCACTCGCCCCGGACCAGCGGGGAAATGCCTCGGACCAGCGGGGAGGGGCTTCGGACCAGCGGGGAGGGGCTTCGGACCAGCGGGGAAAGCGGGAGCTGAGGCGCATGAGGGGGCGGGGAAGGGGTAAGAGGCGGCGTGGATTGGTGGAGGACGGCTGGTGGGGTACGCATGACGTGCCCCGCCGCGGTTGACTCCGGGCCCGGTGCCACCCCCGGGCCCGGCGGGCCGGCGGCATGAACGGCGGTCAGCGTCGATCGGGGCGGCGGGCGGCGCTGATGGCCACGCTCGGCGCGGTGGCGAACGCCGTACCGGCGGTCACGGTGCTGCCCAGCCTGCGACTGCGGCTCTTTCCCCGGCTCAGCGGATTCGGCGCCACCGACCACGTGGCGCTCACCTTCGACGACGGGCCGGACCCGGCCTCCACACCACGGTTCGCCGAGGCCCTCGCCGCCCACCGGGTACGGGCCACGTTCTTCCTGCTCGGTTCCACACTGGCCGACGCGCCCTCGGTCGGCCGGGACCTCGCCGCAGCCGGTCACGAGGTGGCCGTGCACGGGTGGGCGCACCGGAACCTGCTGCTGCGGGGGCCGTACTCGACCCATCACGACCTGCTACGGGCGCGGGACCTGGTCCAGGAGACCACCGGCCAGACGCCCCGTTTCTACCGTCCGCCGTACGGGGTGCTGAGCGCGGCGGCCCTGCTGGCGGCTCACCGGCTGGCGCTGAGCCCGGTGCTCTGGACCTGCTGGGGGCGGGACTGGACCCGTACCGCCACACCGGCCTCGGTGCTCGCCACGCTGCGTACCGGGTTGGACGGCGGCGGGACGATCCTGCTGCACGACTCCGACTGCGCCTCCGCCCCCGGCGCCTGGCGGTCGAGCCTGGCGGCGCTGCCGTACCTGCTGGACGAATGCGCCCGGCGGGGGTGGCGGGTGGGCCCGCTGGGCGAGCACGGGCTGCCCCCGCGTCGGCCCGGCCGGGACGGCTTCCCGTCACCGCCCACCGGCGCGTCGACCAGCCGTTGACGGAGACTTCGATCGGGCTGCGCCGGGTGGTCGACTCAGCCGGCGCCCGGCGGTTGGCGCTGAGCGGTTGGCGCTGAGCGGTTGGCGCTGAGCGGTTGGCGCCTGGCGCCCGGCGGTTGGCTCAGCGCACCCGGTCCGGCAGCTCGCCGGGATTGAGCTTCTTGTGCGGCACGACCACCTCGCCGGGAATGGCGACCTCGCCGGCCGGCCAGACCCGGGACGTCACCGCCGGGTGTACGCCGGCACCGCTGCGCACCGGCGTACGGCGACGGGCCAGCACGCCGCCGACCCGATTCGCCCGACGCAACGCCTCGAACAGCCGGTACGCCCCACCGGCGACGAGCCGGTGCTTGATCCCCGCGGCGCCCGGCGGCACCTGGTAGCCGGTCACCGGCCGGTGCCCGCGGAACCGTAGGACCATGCCGGTGAAGAACTCCCGGCGACGGGCGGCCGGCACCCGCTGGGCGTGACCGAGCACCTGGAGGAAGTGCCAGATCATCCGCTGGAAGATCTGTCCGCGCAGTTCGGCCGGGATCTCCGGCCGCTCGGCCATGAACTCGAAGACCCGGTCCCAGTGCGGGAAGAGTTCGAAGTGGCGGCCGCTGACCGTGTGGGTGATCCCGCCGGTACGGCGCTGCCGGTAGACGTAGCAGTCCCGGTCGAGCAGGCTGATCCGCTCGGCCGCGATCATCAGCGGGAAGCTGAACGAGACGTCCTCGTACCACCCGTCGCCGAAGGTCAGACCCAGGTCGGTGAGGAACCGGCGCCGGACGATCTTGTTGCAGGCGATGTGCAGCACCGAGAGCAGCGCAGGCCGGTCCCGCAGTGCGAACACCGGCGGCGAGCCGGGCGGGCCGGCGGCCCGGGTCACCGACTCGGTCCGGACCCGGCCGTCCCAGTAGACCCGGCTGAAGCCGGTGACCAGCAGGTCGGGACGGGTCTGGGTGAGCCGGTTGGCGACCGCGGTCAGGGTGCCGTCGGGCAGCCAGTCGTCGCTGTCCACGAACCAGACGTACGTTCCGGTCGCGCTGGCCAGGCCGGCGTTGCGGGCGGCGCCCAGCCCCTGGTTGTGGTCGAGCGTGACCACCCGGAGTCGGGGCTCGGTGGCCGCGTACCGGGCCAGGATCTCGGCGCAGCCGTCGTCCGAGGCGTCGTCGACGGCCACCACCTCGAGGTCGGTGAACGGTTGCCGCAGGACCGAATCCAGGCACCGGGTGAGGTATTCCTCGACCCGGTACACCGGGATGATCACACTGAGCAGAACCACCGGTCTCGACCTCCGGGGAGCGCGGGCCGGGATGGTCAGACCCCGACTAGCCTGGAATCAGGCATATGTTTAACGACCGGCACGCCCACAACGTTGCGCGGTCGTCCGGTTGCCGACAGCGTATTGATCGGAACCGGTCACCGCTGTCCCGTCGATCCGGTCGACCGCTCCTGCTCCCCCGGCTGACGGCGGGTACCTTCATGGTCATCGGCAGCCGTCACGTGGAACCGGAGATGAGACGACATGGGCGAGATTGCGCGCAGGCTCGAATCCCTGGGACTTGTCCTGCCGCCGGCAATGCAACCCCCGCCCGGGGTGCAGTTGCCGTTCCAGCCCGTACGGGTGCTAGGTGACCGGGCGGTGGTCTCCGGGCACTCGCCGCAGAATCCGGACGGTTCGATCGGCGGCAAGCTCGGCCGGGTGGGCCTCGATCTCGATGTTCCGGACGGCTACGAGGCCGCCCGGATGACCGCGTTGTCGATGCTGGGCAGCCTGCAACGCGTACTCGGCGACCTGGACCGGATCCGGGCCTGGGTACGCATCTTCGGCATGGTCCGCAGCGCCCCGGAATTCAACCAGCAACCAGCCGTGATCAACGGTTGCTCCGACCTGATCCTTGAACTCTTCGGACCGGAGGTCGGCGCACACGCGCGCAGCGCGGTCGGTATGGCGGAACTGCCGTTCGGCATCCCGGTCGAGATCGAGGCCGAGGTGGCCCTGCACACCTGAGCAGAGCCGCCGATCGTGCCTTCGATCGGGCAGGTCGTGCCGTCGACCGGGCAGGTCGTGCCGTCGACCGGGCAGGTCGTGCCGTCGACCGGGCAGGTCGTGCCGTCGACCGGGCAGGTCGTGCCGTCGACCGGGCAGGTCAGGCGGGTGGATCAGAGACCGGCCACCCAGTTCCAGGCGTCGACCACCCACTCGGTCTGGCGCAGGTACGCCACACCCACACCCGTCAGGAACACCCCGGCGACCAGGTGGGCGCCTCGGGCACTGCGCCGTACCCGTCCGAGTTGCCGCTCCAGCACGACCCGGCCGAGCAGCCGGGCCAGGGCGAACAGGCCCACCGCCACCAGCAGAGTCAGCAGGAAGGCCACCACCGGGCTGGTGAAGTCGCCACGGGCCGAGATCGCCCAGATGCCCCAGCAGACGAACGCGAAGAGCCCACCGAGCGCGCTCCAATGCCCGCCGATGCGCAACTGTCGCAGGTGGTACGCGAGTGGCATCCGCTGCCGTGGCTCCTCGTCCACGACCGGCCAGCCGGTGCCGGTCTCCTCGTGCGGAGCGACCGGGAACGACTCGGTGCTGCGCTCGGTACGCGGGGCCCGCGGAGCGACCGGGGCCACCCCACGACGGAAGCCGTCCCGCTGCGGCGGCACCTCGACGGTCTGCTCGGCCCACGGCTGCGTCTGGTCTGCCATCTGTCCCTGTCCTCCCCCATCGGGCCGGTGACCCGTCCCGATTCGAGGGTAACCAGCCCGCGAAGCATCCGCCGCGCCGGCATCGACGAACCGCCGCCCCACCCGGGGAAGAGCGACGATCCGAACCGCCGGCCCGCCGACCTGCGCGCACCGGGCTGGGCGGCGACGAGGACACCGCCGAGGCGTTCACCACCCCTCGAACCGGCCCGGCCCGGTGCGGGGCAGTTGTCCGGGTTTGCAGGCCGACTACCTGGCGACGGCCGACGGGCTGACCGAGATGCCGCGCCCGATGGACCACCCGGCCGCTGAAATCCCCGCAGTGGACCACCAGGCCGCTGAAATCCCCGCGGTGGACCACCGGACGGTTGGAATCCCCCGGTCGCCCGCCGGGCGGGTACGGTCGGCAGATGGCTGATCCCGAGCGTCGACGGCGCCGGCTCCGACACAATCCCGGCGGTCACAATCCCGGCGGTTCCGATGGCGGCGACGACCCGATCCCCGAGGGTCGGACGGCGGCCACTTCGGAGGTGCACGACCCGGCGCCCGAACCGGACGCACCCCGTCGTTGGTCCGGCGGCGGCCACCACCCCGGAACCGGCGGCACCGCCCAGGGCGGCGGCGCCACCGGAAGCCGCCCGACTAGCGGAAGCCACCCGACCAGCGGAAGCCACGGGACCAGCGGAAGCCACCCGACCAGCGGAAGCCACCCGACCAGCGGAAGCCACGGGACCAGCGGAAGCCACCCGACCGCGGGAAGCCATGGGGGCAGCGGCAACAGCGGGGCCCAAGGAAGCACCGGTGGCCCCGGCACCAGCGAAGGCCACGGCAACGGCCATGGGATCAAAGGTCACGGTGGCAACCACGGGAGCACCGGCAGCCACGGGAACGGCGACGATCGCGACAGCGAGCGTGGCCTGCGCGGACTGATCGGTTCGGGTGCCTCCCAGGTCGGCGTCAGCGCCGCCATGCGCGCCCGCGACGCATCCCGCCCGACCGAAGCCGACCTCGCCGAGGCCGAACAACGAGTCGTAGTGATCCGCCGCAACTGGGTCCCCCGCGAAGACCTCCCCCGCACCCCCCGCTGACCCCCCGCACCCCTCTCGCCCCCCGCACCCCTCTCGCCCCCACCCCACCCCACCCCACCCCACCCCGGCGATCTTGCAGTTGTGGTCGTTGTCAAAAGTCGCGAAAAGGGGCAGAAAGGGAGCCACAACTGCAAGATCGACGACACCGGGGGTGAGAGGGCGCGCTGGCGCCACACCGGCGATCGGGTGGGGTAGGGCGACTGGTTGCCGGGGTGGGGGCGCCGATCGGGTGGGGTGGCTGTCGTAGATCGGTCACTCGTGTTGCCGGACGAACGATAACCCTGCGTAAATCCGATCCGTACGTTCCGCACAAAGCGGTGTCCCAAGCCCGTCCGAGCCGGACATTCCGGCGTGCCGATGGTGGTCGCCTTCCGGGCCTGATCGGCACCCGCCACCGGCGCTGGGGCCAGGGGCCTCAGGCAGGGGGCACGGATGTCGGCTTCACAACCCAAGCCCGTCAAGCACGGCAGCGGACTCTGGCGCTCACTCGCCGTGATGCTTGTCGCCGTACTCGCCGTCACGGCAGCGCCCTCGCGGGCCGGGGCGGAACCAGCCGGCCGTACGGGCGCGGGCGGACGAGCGGTGGCCACCGGTACGCGAGCAGCGACGGCCCCGGTCAGCCCGGAGGTGTCGGCCGCGTTGAAGACCCGTACCAGCGCCACCTTCCTGGTGTACCTGCGGGAGCGGGCCGACCTGACCGGCGCGGCCAGGCTCGGCAACCCGGACGCGCGAGCCGCCGAGGTGTACCGGCGCCTCACCGACACCGCCCGCACCGCCCAGCGCGGTCTGCTCGCCGAACTGGGCAGCCGGAAGGCGCGGCACACCGCGTACTGGATCAGCAACACGGTCCGGGTCGAGGGCGACCGGGCGCTGGTCGACGCCATCGCCGCCCGGCCCGAGGTCGAACGGATCGCACCGTCGCGCAGCTACGAGTTGGTCGAGCCGGAGCCGGCGAAGCCGGTCGCGCGGGCCGGGGTCGACGCCGCCGAGTGGGGCCTGACCAACATCGAGGCGCCGAGGGTCTGGGACGAGCTTGGCGTACGCGGCGCGGACGTCGTGGTCGCCAACATCGACACGGGCGTCGACTACGAACACCCGGCGCTGGTCGGCAAGTACCGGGGCAACCTCGGCGGCGGCAGCTTCGACCACAACTACAACTGGTACGACCCGGCCGAAGCCTGCCCCGACGCGAACCCCTGCGACAACAACGGGCACGGCAGCCACACCATGGGCACGATGGTCGGCGACGACGGCCCGGAGAACCAGATCGGCGTCGCCCCCGGCGCGAGGTGGATCGCCGCGAAGGGCTGCGAGAGCGGTAGCTGCTCCGACGCGTCGCTGCTCGCCGCCGGTCAGTGGGTGCTCGCCCCGACCGACGCCAACGGCCAGAACCCGCGCCCCGACCTGCACGCCGACATCGTCAACAACTCGTGGGGCGGCGGCTCCGGCGACCGCTGGTACGCCGACACCGTCGACGCCTGGCGGGCGGTCGGCATCTTCCCAAGCTTCTCCAACGGCAACACCGGCCCCGAATGCGGCACCGCCGGCTCCCCCGGCGACTACCCCAACTCCTACTCCGCCGGTGCGTACGCCATCGACAACAGCATCGCCGACTTCTCCAGCCGGGGCGCGTCCACGGTCGACGGCGGCATCAAGCCCAACATCGCCGCACCCGGAGAGGAGATCCGCTCCAGCGTGCCGGGCAACGCGTACGCCTATTTCAGCGGCACCTCGATGGCGGCCCCGCACGTCGCCGGCACGGTGGCCCTGATCTGGTCGGCGTCACCGACGCTGCGCGGGGACCTGGCCGCCACCGAGGCACTGCTCGACAACACCGCGACCGACGTGGACTCGGTCGAGTGCGGCGGGACCGTGGACGACAACAACACGTTCGGCGAGGGCCGGCTGAACGCGTACCAGGCGGTCAAGGCCGCCCCCCGCGGACCGGTCGGCCAGGTCAGCGGCACGGTGACCGCCGCGGCCGACGGCGCCCCGATCGCCGGCGCCACCGTCAGCACCGCCGAGCACACCGTCACCACCGGGCCCGACGGCCGGTACGCGTTCGCGCTGCCGGCCGGCCAGCACCGGCTGACCGCCTCGGCGTACGGCTTCGTCGCCCGGACCGAGCCGGTGACCGTGCCCGTCGACGGGTCCGTGACCCGCGACTTCGCCCTGGTCGCGGCGCCGACCGTGACCGTCTCGGGCCGGGTCAGCGACGGCTCCGGCCACCGCTGGCCGCTCTACGCCGCGATCGACGTCCCCGGCCGTCCCGGCGGCCCGGTCTTCACGAACCCGGTCACCGGAGCGTTCAGCTTCACCGTGCCCGGCAGCACCACCTACCGACTCACCACCACCGCCCACTACCCCGGTTACCCGCCGGTCACCACCGTGCTGCAGGTCGGTGCCACGGGCCGGACCGCGAACATCGCGGTGCCGGTCGGAGCGGACTGCACCGCCCCCGGTTACCGCGCCGCCGCCGGTGCTGGCTGCGAGCCGGTGCCGGGCGGCCTGGTCGTCGGCTTCACCACCGACCACAACACCGGTACGGCGCTCAACGGCGTCCGGGTGATCCGGGCCGACTGGGCGGCGGGGCACCCGTACGGGCTGTCGGCGGCCACCCCGGACGACCCGAACCTGCCCGACGGGTTCTACTGGCTCTTCTCCGACCGTCTCGGCAGTCTCCAGTTCCGGGCCAGCCGGTCGGCGTACGCCACCGCGGGTGCGGCGGTGACCGTGGTCGCGAACGCCGTCAAGCGAGCCGACTTCGCGCTGCGGGCCGGTCGGCTCACCGTCGACTCCCGAGGCGTCGAGATGCACCAGCCGTACGGCAGCACCCGTACCGCCACGGTCACCGTGACCAACACCGGCACCGCCGCGGCGGAGGTGGAGCTGCTGGAGCGACCCGGCACGTTCGACCTGCTCTCCCGGCCCGGTGCGGCACTGGTCGAACGCAAGCTCGCCGGCGTCAGCACGGCCTCCCGGATCAACCGGCCGGGTCCGGCCGCACCGCCGGTCGCGCCGGCAGCCGGGGCGGCGACGGGAACGGCTGGAGTGGGCACGGCGGCGGAGGACGAGAGCTGGCAACGGATCGCCGACCTGCCCTCGGCCGGGTTCGACAGCTCGGCCGCGGTACAGGACGGCAGGGTCTACTCCGTCGGCGGCGGCATCGGGATCGGCAACGCCCGCCAGGTGGCGGTCTACGACCCGACGACGAACATCTGGAGTCCGCTGCCGGACCTGCCCGTCGGGCGGGCCAAACCGTCGGTGACGGTGTACGGCGACTGGCTCTACGTGATCGGCGGCTGGGAGGAGGACGAGGACGACTGGGAGGCTCCCCCGCTGCCCGACGTCGCCGCGTACAACCTCGCCACCGGCGGGACCTGGCAGCGGCTTTCCGGGGTGACGAACCCGGCGCCCCGGGCCGCCGCCGGCACGGCGGTCGTCGACGGCCGGGTCTACCTGGTCGGTGGCTGTGTCGACGCCTCCTGCGGGAGGTCGGCCGACCTGGTGGTCTTCGACCCGGCGACGCAGGAGTTCCGCACCGGTGCCGCGTATCCCCGCGAGGTCTCCTGGGCGTCCTGCGCCGGCATCGCCGGCAAGGTCTACTGCGCCGGTGGCAGCGGCGACGAACCGACCAACGACGCGTACGTCTACGATCCGGCGACCGACGCGTGGACCCCGTTGCCCGCGCCACCGGTGGCCCTCTGGGGTTCCCAGTACGCCGCCGCCGGTGGGCTGCTGGTGGTCAACGGCGGGATCGTCGCCGACCAGGACGCGATCACGAACCGCACCATCGCCTACAACCCGGCGCTGGGCAGTTGGCGGGAACTGCCCGCGTCGCAGTTCGCGCAGTACCGGGGCGCGGGTGCGTGCGGGGCGTACAAGCTCGGCGGGATGCCGGCGCCGTGGGAGCCGTCCGGGGAGGCGGAACGGCTCGGCGGGCTGGAGTCCTGTGACGAGAACCTCGACGTACCGTGGTTGGCCCTCGCGCCGGGCGCCTTCACCCTGGCGCCCGGCGAGTCGAAGGTGGTGACGGTGGGCCTGACCGCCAGCCAGGCGTTCGGGGTCGGCCAACCGGGCAGTTACGCCGCGGCGGTCGGCATCCGGGCGGACGTCCCCTACCCGACGCCGACCGTGGCGGTCCGGACGCACGTCGCCCCGCCACCGAACTGGGGCAAGGTCCAGGGCACCGTGCTGGGTCAGCCGTGTACGGGCGACCCGGTGCCGGTGCCGGCGACCGTGCAGATCAACCTGGCCACCGATCCGGGCACCGGCTACACGCTGAGCGCGGACGACCAGGGCCGGTACGCGATCTGGCTGCCCCTGGGGCGGTACGACATGATCGTCGCCCGGGACGGTTGGAAGCCGCAGGGCCGACCACAGGTGGTCGCCGCCGGTCTGGTGTCGACGGTCGACTTCACCCTGGAACCGGTACGCCCCTGCGGAACCCGCGTCGGCGGCCTCTAGCGGCTGGGTAGAAGATCAACCGGTGGCCGTCGGAGCCTCTGCTCCGACGGCCACCGGCCTCGGTTCGGACGTACGGGCGCGGGTCAGGACGGCAGGTGCGGCAGGGCGCCGGTCTCCTCGTACTCGGTGACCTGGGCGATCCGCCGGGCGTGCCGCACGTTGCCGGAGAACGGGGTGGTGAGGAAGGCCTCCACGATCGCGGTCGCCTCGTCCAGGGTGTGCTGCCGGGCGCCGACCGCGACCACGTTCGCGTCGTTGTGCTGCCGGGAGAGCTGAGCCGTCTCGACGCTCCAGGCCAGTGCGGCGCGTACGCCGGCGACCTTGTTCGCGGCGATCTGCTCGCCGTTGCCGGAGCCGCCGATGACCACCCCGAGGCTGTCCGGGTCGTCCACCACGTTGTCGCCGGTGTGCAGGCAGAACGCCGGGTAGTCGTCCTCCGGGTCGAACACGTGCGGACCCACGTCCACCACCTCGTAGCCCTGCTTGGCCAGGTGGTTGACCAGGTGCACCTTCAACTCAAAGCCGGCGTGGTCGGATCCCAGGTAGACGCGCATGACAGGCAGTCTCTCAGCCCGCGTCGGCGTGGCGACGAGCAGGCGCCGACAAGCCGGCGCGGCTCACACCCGTACCGGCGAGGCTCATGCCCTCAGCTCCGCCAGCACCAGGCCACCACGGGCCTTCGGGGTGAACCAGGTGCTCTTGCGGGGCATCTTCTGCCGGGCCAGGTTCACCGCGACGAAGTCGTCCACGGTCACCGGGGCGATCAGGACGGCAAGCTCCGCCCGGCCGGAGTCGACCTCGCCGGCCAGCCACTGCGCCGGGTAGTCGCCGCCGACGTACGTGATCCGCTTGTCGCCCGGATCCAGCCCGAGCGCGTCGCGCAGCAGGACCCGCTCGACCAGGGCGTGGTCGAGGTTCTCCACCGCGTTGCCGGGACCGGCCGGAAGGGTGAGCGTGTATGCCTGACCGGCGAGGTAGAGCTGGACCGGTTCACCGGCCACCGGTACCGCCGGTGGCCCGGCGACCGGCTCGACCCGTGCCCCCGCCTCCCGCAGCCGGCCGATCAGGTCCTCGGCGCTGCTGGTGAGTTCGCTGACCAGCCGGTTGTAGGGCTGGATGGCCACCGACGCCGGGGTGGTGATCACGCTGAGGAAGCGCGGCAGGCCGCCGGTCTGCGCGGCCAGGCTGCGGTGGTTTCCGTCCGCGACGACCAGTTCGCCGGCACCGGCCAGCGCGCACAGCTCGTCCTGGGCCGCCCCCGGCCCGAGCAGCCAGATGGCGTGCGTCCGGCCCGCCTGGTCGGTGTCGGTCGCCGCGGGCGCCCCGGCCGCGTCGGTCGCCGCCGCGAGCGCGGCGTGCAGCTCGTCGCCGCGCCCGGTCTGGAGCAGCAGTACGGGTGAGAGCAGGTGCCCGGTCGCCTCGGCGAGCGCGACCCGCTCCCGGACCTTGGCAATGAAGACGTCCTCGTTGCGGATCACCAGGCCCGGCTCGTCCGCGCTGGTGGAGATCTGGTCGGTGTCGACCAGGGCGAACAGCCCGTAGCCGGGCTCGTCGACCGGTGAGCTGATCCGGTACAGCACCACCACCCGGTCGGCCGGGGTGTAGCTGCCGTCGGCCTTCGCCTCGGCCAGCCGGGCCACCGCGTCGGGCAGGGCCTCGACGAAGGAGCGACCGAGGCTCTCCGGCGCCCGGTGGGGCATCTCGATGGCGAGGGCGCTGTGCGGGTTTGCCTCGATGATCGCGGTGATCTCCGCGTCGTCGGCGAACTCGTCGTAGTTCTGCGCACCGGTGCCGCCGGTGGTGATCCAGGCCCGGTTGATCGGGTGTACGACCGTCATGTCCGGTGACGCTACCGGGCCACCGGGAGCGCGGAGCGTGGATCCCCCGGGGGTGTCCACCGGCTGGGCGAGCGTCAGCCGGTGGGTGCGCTACGGCGGTGCCGGCCGGCACGGCGACGTACCGAGGGCGACATAGCCACCAGCGCGCTCGCCGGTACGGGCGCGGCACCGACCACGATCGGCGGGGCGACCAGGTCGGCCAGGTGCTCGGGCAGCGCCGGCCACCGGCGGTCCACCGACCAGTAGGCGCCACCCAGGTTCCGGGCCACCACCTCCGGTGTCGGGACGACGGCGTACTGCTCACGATCATGGTGGTGCTTGGGCATCGGGGCCTCTCCGGTGAGTCGGCGTGACCGGGCGGGCGGTGCGACCACCGCCACGGACGCTGGTCCAACGAGTGGAGCCGCCGCCCGGTCACGCCGTACCGCCCGAGGCCCCGATGTGCCGCGCCGGGCGGACCGGGGCCGTACCGGTCAGTCGAAGATCGGGCCGATGGTGCGGGAGCGCTTCAGCTCGTAGAAGCCGGGGGTGCCGGCGACCAGGAGCACGCCGTCCCAGAGGCGTCCGGCCGCGTCGCCCTTGGGCGCCGGGGTGACGACCGGGCCGAAGAAGGCGACGGTCTCGCCGTCGACCGGGCCCGGGGCGTGGATCACCGGGGTGCCGACGTCGGTGCCGACCGGACGCATACCGGCCTCGTGGCTGGCGCGCAGCGCCTCGTCGTACTCGGTCGAGTCGGCGGCGGCGGCGAGCGCCGGGTCCAGGCCGGCGTCGGCGAGCGCGGCGGCGTACAGCTCGGGGCCGCGCTGTTCGCCGCCGGGGTGGATCCGGTTGCCCAGCGCGGTGTAGAGGTCCCGCACCGCCTTCTGGCCGTACTTCTGTTCGACGGCGATGCAGATACGCACCGGCCCCCACGCCGTCTTGAGGAATTCCCGGTAGGTCTCCGGCAGTTCGTCGCGGCCCTCGTTCAGCACCGCCAGGCTCATCACCCGGAATTCGACGTCGACCGGGCGGACCCGTTCCACCTCCAGCAGCCAGCGGGAGGTCATCCAGGCCCAGGGGCAGGCCGGATCGAAGTACATCGTGACGCTCGCGCGCTCGGGCACGGCGACTCCCTTCACTATTCAAGAAAGGCGAATGCGATCCACCTGAACAAATCTTCACCCCGGGGACACCCGGAGAGCACCGAGATGAGACCGTGAGTTGGACCACCCCCGCCCGCTCCCCTACGTGAAACACTCGACGGGAGCCACCGGGGGTGGATCTTCGCTGTCAGTGGGGACAGCGGGCGAACTGCGGATGGAGACATAACGTGCCGGGAGTGCGCAACCTTACCCAGGTCGAGGCGACCGAGCGGGCCCGCCTGCTCGACGTCACCGGGTATGACATCAGCCTGGATCTGACCTCCGGCGGCCAGGCCGCCGACAATCGCACCTTCCGTTCGGTGACCGAGGTCAGGTTCCGCTGCGCCGAGCCGGGTGCCAGTACCTTCATCGAGGTGGCCGCGGACTCGGTCCGCACCGCCACGCTCAACGGCACGCCCGTCGACCTCGGCTCCTGGTCCGCCGAGGCGGGCCTGGCCCTGACCGACCTGGCGGCCGAGAACACCCTGGTCGTCGACGCCGACTTCCTCTACTCCGCCAGCGGGCAGGGCCTGCACCGCAGCGTCGACCCGGTGGACGGCGAGACCTACCTCTACAGCCAGTTCGAGACGGCCGACGCCCAGCGGGTCTTCGCCTGCTTCGACCAGCCCGACCTGAAGAGCGTCTACACCTGGCACGCGACCGTACCGGTCCACTGGCGGGCGATCTCCAACATGCCGGTGGTCGCCGAGGAGACCGACGGCGGCGCGACGAAGACCGTCCACTTTGCCGAGTCGGCCCGGATGAGCAGCTACATCACCGCGCTCTGTGCCGGCCCGTACCACGAGGTCCGGCACAGCCACGACGGCATCAGCATGGGTTACTACTGCCGGGCCAGCATGGCCGAGCACATGGACGCGGACGACCTGCACCTGATCACCACGCAGGGCTTCGACTTCTTCCACGAGCAGTTCGGTGTCCGCTACCCGCTGCCCAAGTACGACCAGCTCTGGGTGCCCGACTTCAACGCCGGTGCGATGGAGAACTTCGGCTGCGTCACCCACTCGGAGACGCACTACATCTTCCGCTCCCAGGTCACCGACTTCGAGTACGAGCAGCGGGCGAACACGATCCTGCACGAGCTGGCCCACATGTGGTTCGGCGACCTGGTCACCATGCGCTGGTGGAACGACCTGTGGCTGAACGAGTCGTTCGCCGAGTGGGCCAGCCACTGGGCCAACACACACGCCACCCGGTTCTCCGACGCGTGGACCACCTTCCTGTCCATCCGGAAGAACTGGGGCTACCGGCAGGACCAGCTCTCCTCGACCCACCCGGTCTACTGCGAGATGCCGGACCTGGAAGCGGTCGAGGTCAACTTCGACGGCATCACGTACGCCAAGGGCGCCAGCGTGCTCAAGCAGCTCGTCGCGTACGTGGGCGAGGAGCCGTTCCGGGCCGGTCTGCGCAGCTACTTCGGCCGGTACGCCTGGGGCAACGCCACCTTCGACGACCTGCTCTCCGAACTGGAGACGGCCTCCGGCCGGGAGCTGCGCAAGTTCGCCGCCCAGTGGCTGGAGACGGCGCAGGTCAACACGCTGCGCCCCGAGGTGGAGATCGGCGCCGACGGCAACTACCAGCGGGTGGTCGTACGCCAGGAGGCACCCGCCGACTACCCGACCCTGCGTACGCACCGGATCGGCGTCGGCCTGTACGACCTGCGCGACGGCCGGCTGGTCCGGCGGGACCGGATCGAGGTCGACGTGTCCGGTGAGGCCACCGAGCTGACCCAGCTCGCCGGGGTGGCGGCGCCGGACGTGCTGCTGCTCAACGACGACGACCTGACCTACGCCAAGCTGCGCCTGGACGAGCGTTCGATGGCGACCGTGGTGCAGCACGTCAGCGCGTTCGAGTCGTCCCTGCCCCGGGCGCTGTGCTGGGCCGCCGCCTGGGACATGGTGCGCGACGCCGAGTTGTCCGCCCGCGACTACGTCGCGCTGGTGCTGGCCGGGCTGCCCGCCGAGAGCGACATCAACCTGGTCACCCAGACCCTGCGTCAGGCCGCCAGCACGCTCGCCATGTACGCCGACCCGGACTGGGCGCCGACCGGCTGGGCGGACCTGGCGCGTACGGCGCGGACCGCGGTCCGGCTGGCCGAACCCGGTAGCGGGCTGCAGCTCGCCTGGGCCCGTGCGTACGCCTCCGCGGCCCGGTCCGAGGAGGACCTGTCCACGTTGCGCGGCTGGCTCGACGGCGCCGACGTGCCGCAGGGGCTGGCGATCGACACCGAGCTGCGCTGGACCCTGCTGCGGGCCCTGGTTGCCACGGGTGCCGCCGGCATCACCGAGATCGACGCCGAGCTGGCCGGTGACCGGACCGCCAGCGGTGAGCGGGAGGCCGCGCTGACCCGGGCGCTGGTGCCGACGGCCGAGCACAAGGCCGAGGTGTGGGCGTCGCTGACCGGCGACGAGATCCTGCCGAACTGGCGCAGCCGGGCCCTGTTGCAGGGCTTCCAGCACCCGGCGCAGGTGGACCTGAGCGCGCCGTACACCGGGCGGTACTTCGACGCGCTCGCCCGGGTCTGGGCGAGCCGCGACAGTGAGCCCGCCCAGGAGTTCGTGATCCTGGCGTACCCGGCCTACCAGGTGAGCACGGACACCGTGGCCGCCACCGACGAGTGGTTGGCCCAGGAGGGGCACCCGGCACCGTTGCGCCGGCTGGTGTCCGAGGGCCGCGACGGCGTGGTTCGGGCGATCAAGGCCCGGGCCCGGGACGCCGCCACCGCCTGACAGACAAAAGGACCCGGCCGCGGCACCGATTCGATTCGGTACCGCGGCCGGGTCCTTCGTCCAGGGTGTAGCGCGCCCGCCCTTACGCCTTGCCGGCGCGGCTGGCGAGCTGGTCGAGACCGCTGATGATGCCGCCGGCCAGGTCACCGCCACCGAAGGCGGCCACCATGGACAGTGCGGCCAGCTTGGCGTCCCGGTCCGGGATCCGCTTGCGGGCCTCGGCGCCGGTGACCACCTCCAGCAACCGCTGGTTCGGCGAGACGGCGATCAGGACCGACCGGGCCGGCTCGGCGAGCTGGTCCAGCAGCCGCACCGCGTGCTCGCGTACGGGCTCGTCGAGCGCGCCGACGTAGACCGTGAAGACCAACTCGCTGCCCTGGTCGGCGAGGCGGAGCGCCTCGTCGATGCGGAGCAGTTGGCGGGTCGAGAACGGGCCGTCGAGCACGTCCGGGTGACCGCTCGGCTCCGGCTGTGCCGGGCTGTACTCCGTCATGGTCTGCTCACCACCGGTCACTTGCGCCTCCCGTTGTGCCCGCCTGACTCGGCGTACCCGTGGTCTCGGTCTCCGCGCCGGTCAGCTCGGCGGCCCGGCCGCTGCCCCGCAGGGCCGCGGCGGCCGATCCGGCCAGGTTCTCCGGCGCGGACAGGAACCAGACCGGGGTGAAGTCGAATGGCCGTCCCGGCCGATACCGTCGAGCACTCCGTCCGCCGCTACCGGCGAGCGCCAGCAAGGCGATCACCAGCACCACGGCGGCCGGGATCCCGACGAAATACAGCAAGGTGTCGGTAACCGTCCACTGCTCGGTAGCAGACAACCTCAACGCTCCCAGGCGTGATAGGGACCAAACACCCGGCCCAGGGTTGGGCGGCCAGGCTGCCGGTCCGCTCCGACTCAGACGTTGTCAACGGTATCGGAGTGCGGCACGCCGCGTATCTCGGGGTGGCGATCCCACCCGCCGCTGACCTGCGTGCGGTACGGCGACGACGGCGTGGATCGGCCCTCGTCGCCGTATCGTGGACGGGTTTGCGCGCATCGCGGACAACCGGACACCGGCCGGCAGCCGATGCGATACCGCCCGGCCGGGCTACTCCCCGACGGTACGGGCGAGCGCGTCGGCGAGCCGCCAGCAGTCGTGGTACGTCGAGTAGAGCGGAACCGGTGCGGCCCGGATCACGTCCGGCTCGCGTGAGTCGGTGAACACACCGTGCTCGAACCGGAGCCGTCGGGCCAGCTCGGCGGCACTGCCCCGGCCGATCCGCAGCGAGAGCTGGGCGCCACGCCGTTGCGGGTCGCGCGGGGTCAGCACGCTGATCGGCCGGGTCGCGACCACCTCGTCGAGCAGGCGTTGCGCGTACGCGGTCAGGCGGATGCTCCGTTCGCGCAGCGCGTCCATGCCGACGGAGTCGAACAGTTCCAGCGAGGTCCGGACCGGACCCATGGCCAGGATCGGCGGGTTGGAGATCTGCCAGGCGTCGGCGGTGGCCGGTGGCCGGATCTCCGCCGTCATCTCGAACCGGGTCGCCGGCTCGTTGCCCCACCAGCCGTCGAACCGGGGCAGGTCGGCCTTGCCGAGGTGCCGCTCGTGCACGAACGCGGCGGCCACCGAGCCCGGCCCCGAGTTCAGGTACTTGTAGGTGCACCAGGCGGCGAAGTCCACGTCCCAGTCGTGCAGCCGCAACGGCACGTTGCCGGCGGCGTGGGCGAGGTCCCAACCCACCACCGCCCCGGCGGCGTGACCGGCCCGGGTGATCGCCTCGATGTCCATCAGCTCGCCGGTGAGGTAGTTCACCCCGCCGAGCAGCACCAGCGCGACCCGGTCGCCCTCCCGGTCGAGGTAGTCGAGCACGTCGGAGGTGCGCAGGTTCTCCTCGCCCGGTCGGGCGCGCAGCCGTACCACCGTGTCGTCGGGGTCGAGGCCGTGGAAGGCGGCCTGGCTGCGGACCGCGTAGCTGTCCGACGGGAACGCGCTGTCCTCGATGACGATCCGGGTGCGGTCGCCGGAAGGCCGGTAGAACGAGACCATCAGCAGGTGCAGGTTGACCGTGAGGGTGTTCATCACCACGGTCTCCGCCGGGAGCGCGCCGACCAGTCGCGCGGCCGGGCCGGTGAGCAACCCGACGTACGGGGTCCAGGGGCGGGCGCCCTCGAAGTGGCCCTCGATCGCCAGCCCCGCCCACTTGTCCAGCTCTTCCAGCAGCTCGGTACGGGTCGCCCGGGGCTGGAGGCCGAGGGAGTTGCCGACCAGGTACGCGCTGTCGGCGTACCGGCCGCCCTCGGCCGACGGGATCAGGAACAGGTCCCGGTGTCCCGGGTCGGCGGCGTCGAGACGGTGGGCTTCTTCTTCGGCAGCGTGCATCTGTGCGTCCACTTCACGAAAGGGGTGGTTCCGGTTCCCGGGCGGTCGTCCACTCGTCACATCAGCGTGCGGGCCGACCACAGCTCCGGGAAGACCGTACGGGCCATGCTCCGTTGCAGCCAGGCCACGCCACCCGAGCCACCGGTGCCGGCCTTCGCGCCCATCGCCCGCTGGGTCGCCTTCAGGTGCTGGTAACGCCAGTCGCCGAACTGCTCGCCGACCTCGGCCAGTGCCTCGCCGAGCATCCGCAGGTGGTTGTCCGGGCCGGTGTCCCGGTAGATCTCGACCCAGGCCAGTTCGACCGCCGGGTCCGGCTCGGCCGGTTCGGTGAGGTCCCGGTCGAGCAACGCGGCCGGCAGGGCGAAGCCGCGGCGGTCGAGCAGCACCAGCACCTCGTCCCAGAGGCTCGGGGCGTGCAGGGCGTCGACCAGGGCCTCGTACACGGCCGGCTGGCGGCGGAACGGGCGGACCAGGGAGGCGGTCTTCAGGCCGAGCAGGAACTCCAACTGGCGGTACATCGCGGACTGGAAGCCGGAGCCCTCGCCGAGCAGGTCGCGGAACTTGTTGAAGTCGGCCGGGGTCATCCAGCGCAGGCCGTGCCAGGCCGCGTTCAGCCCCTCCAGGTGCAGCGCCGCCCGGCGCAGCGAGGGCAGCGCGCCCCAGACGTCGTCGTCGCGCAGCCGCTCTCTGGTCTCGCGCAGCTCGAAGCAGGTCAGCCCGAAGTAGAGCTCCATGATCTGGCTGGTCATCAGGAACGACATCTCGCCCGGATCCTTGCTCAGCGTTTGCTGCAACGTGTGCAGGGTGCTGGCGTGCACGTACGCGTCGTACGGCGTCCGGTCGGCGAACTCCAGCGTCGGCTCGCCCGCGTTGGCGACCGCCCGGGCGGCCCGCTCGTCGGCGTTCACCGTACGGATCACCGCGTTGGTCGGGGCCGGGTCACCGGCCACCACCGCCGCTGTCCCGCGCTCTGTGTGCCTCATCGCCGGTCCCCTTTCCGTCCGTCGGCGCAGCTTCCCGTCGGCCTGACGTCATGATCTCCCCGACGGGCGCCCGTACGGAATGCCGAACCAACGGCACCTAGACGTTTCGACCCTCCGGTTCGAGGGCTAGTTTGGGAAATCACCTCACGAAGGAAAGGTGTGTGGCGTGGACGACATGGACTGGGCACTGCTGCGCGAGTTGCAGGCCGACGCCCGGCTCTCGTTCAGCGAGCTGTCCCGCCGGGTGCACCTGTCCCCACCGGCGGTCGCCGAGCGGGTACGCCGACTGGAGGAGGCCGGGGTGGTAACCGGCTACCACGCCCATGTCGACCTGGCCCGCGCCGGCCGCAGTGTGGTGGCGCTGATCCGGATGTCCTGTTACGGCCCCCGCTGCATCCTGCGCGACCCGTCGGTGACCGGTTGGCCGGAAGTGCTGGAGATACACCGGATCACCGGTGACGCGTGCAGTGTGCTGAAGGTCGCGGCCGGGTCGATCGACGCGTTCGAGCAGGTGATCGACCGGCTCGCCCCGTACGGGCAGCCGTCGAGCACGATGGTGCTCTCGTCCCCGCTGAACTGGCACCCGGTGACACCGCTGCCGGAGCAGTCGACCCCCTGAGCCGCAGCCGAGGGCCCGGTGGCGCCGACCGACCTCGCGATCCGGCGTGATTCGCGGAGCCGGGTGGGAACACCCTGAGCGACGCGGACCACGCGGTGGCCGGCCGGATGGCCGGAAGGGGGAGGTCATGCAGGGTCGATCAGCAGTACGTCGAGCGCTCCTCTCGACGGCCGGGGTGATCGCACTGGCCGCACCGGCGGCGCCGGCCGAGGCGGCGCCGACCCCGACGCCGATGCAGAGCGGCAACGCCTTCGTGGAGGTCACCCCGAACACCGCCCAACCGGGCACTCGGGTGAACATCCGGGCCAGTTGCGACCAGGCCAACAACAACCAGGCGACGGTGGACTCGCAGGCGTTCGGCCGGGTGGTCGTACGACCCAACAACGGCTTCCTCACCGGGGCGGTCACCATTCCGGGCAACCGGGCGCCGGGCACCTTCGACGTGAACCTGAACTGCCCGAACGGTAATACCGCGCACACCACCCTGACCGTGGTGAACATGAGCAAGCCGACCCAGGGTCCGGCCACCGGCGGTGGCGGTACGGCGGGCGGCTTCGGTGGTCCCGTGGTGCTGGCCGGTGGCATCGCCGTGATCGTGCTCGGCGGCGGACTCTGGCTGTTCAGCGCGCGTCGCCGGCCCTCGACGGGCCCCTGAGTCAGCGGGCCGATGGGCGGTCGCCTCGCGCCGGTCCGGGCGGCGCACAGCCGGGTGTGCCGCCTCGCCGCGCGGCTCGCCAACGAGGCGTCGGCGGCGAGCATCGTCACCCCGGACACCGCCGACCGCACCGCGCCCGGAACGCTGCGCCCCGACCCGAACGCAACGGCCCGTGCCGTCGGAACCGCCCGGGCGGCCGGTACGGTCCGGCCGCCCGGTCAGCGGGTCACCCGCGGTCGCCAACTACGGCGACGCCCCGGGCCGATACCGATCATCATCGTGCTGATGGGCCTGATCATCACCGGGTTCGGTGTGCAGTACGTGACCGGCACCAACTTCCTGCCCGGTTTCAGCTCCGGCAGCCGCCCGCCGCCGCGCAAGTTCCCGGTCATGGAACCGAGCCCGCCGACCGCCGTCTCGATCCGCTCGCTGGACGTGCGAGCGCGCGTACACCGGGTCGGGATCGCACCGGACGGTTCGATCGCCGTACCGCCGCCCGACCGTTACCAGGAGGCCGGCTGGTACGACCAGAGCCCCACCCCCGGCCAGTACGGCCCGTCGGTCATCGTCGGCCATGTCGACACCCGGACCGGTCCGGCGGTCTTCCACGACCTGGCCGACATCCGGCCCGGCGCCCAGATCGAGGTCACCCGGATGGACCGCTCGGTGGCCGTCTTCGAGGTGAATTCGGTGCAGCGGTACGACAAGGCAGAACTCCCCACCGACCGGGTGTTCGACGACTTCAACCGCCCCGGCCTGCGCCTGATCACCTGCGGTGGTCGCTGGGTGGGCGGCGCGACCGGGTACGCCGACAACGTGGTGGTGTTCGCCTCACTGGTCTCCGCCCGACCACCCAGGTGAGCCATCCGACCGCCGGGGGGATCCGGACGAGCGCGAGCTGGCTCAGGCGGCCAGGTCGGCTTCGCGCAGGTCGAGCCAGTCGGCCCAGCGCGGGTCGGGCGCCCGGTGGCCGAGCACCCGCCAGGCCGTACCCTTCGGCGGGGCCGGCAGGGCGTGCAGCCGCCAGCCCAACTCGGCCGGGGTCTTGTCACCCTTGCTGTGGTTGCACTTGGCGCAGGCCGCCACGACGTTCTCCCAGGCGTGCCGGCCGCCCCGGCTGCGCGGGAAGACGTGGTCGATGGTCTCGGCCGGACCCCGGCAGTAGGCGCACCGCCAGCCGTCCCGGGCGAAGATCGCCCGACGGGAGAGGCCGACGTGGCTGCGGTACGGCACCCGTACGAAGCGGGTCAGGCGGACCACCGAGGGAACCGGCAGCGAGTTGCGGGCGCTGTGCAGCATGCCCTCGCCGTCGGCGACACAGACTGCCTTCGCGGAGAGCACGAGAATCGCGGCTCGACGCACCGAAACGACACACAGTGGCTCATACGTAGCGTTGAGCACCAACGAGCCGGAGCCCACCGTGGGTCGTATGTCAGGCATCGCGATCACCCTCCCGCGTTCTGTCTTGCTCCCCGCTCCTGTCATCTGCCGTGTGTCGACCGACGGCGCGGATCGTCACCGACCGCGGCCGACGCCGGCAGATCACCGGCGTCCGTGCGCCAATAGTCCCCGATAGGACCCCTGATTGCACGTACTAATCCGGGGTCCCTCATGAAGCTTTTGTGTCGCGTGGCAGGATGACCGGTTCCGTCCGGTTAACCTGCGGCCCTTCCGGCGTACGCGCGCGCGGCACACAGAGCCTCCGGCGGCGTTCTGCGGCGGGGCGCCCGGCGACCGCGACCGGCGGTGCGGTACGAAAGCAGGCGTGAATCTCGCGATCCTGGCCGCCGTGCCGACACCGAGCCCGACGGTGACCTCGACCCCGCGCCCGAGCCAGAGCTGCCTGGACAGCTTCCTGTGCCGGGCGGTGCTGGACGCGACCGACACCCCCTGGTTCGCCGAGGGCAGCTACTACATCCTGATCAAGCCGCTGCGGATCATCGCGATCGTGCTGGTCGCGATGCTGATCCGGTGGCTGCTGCACCGGACCATCAGCCGGCTGGTCGACGCCACCGCGGAGGGGGTGCCGACCGTACTCAAGCCGCTGCGGGAGCGGATCCCGACCGCCGCGGTCGACCCTGCCCTGGTCGTACCGGAGCGGCGGCGGCAACGGGCCGCTGCTATCGGCTCGGTGCTGCGCAGCCTGGTCACGGCGGTGGTCTTCGGGATCGCCGTACTGCTGGTGCTGAGCGAGCTGAGTTTCAACCTGGCGCCCCTGCTGGCCAGTGCCGGCATCGCCGGGGTGGCGCTCGGCTTCGGCGCCCAGACGCTGGTCAAGGACCTGATCGCCGGCCTGTTCATGCTGCTGGAGGACCAGTACGGGGTGGGCGACACGGTCGACCTCGGCGAGGCCACCGGTGTGGTGGAGGCGGTCGGCCTGCGGATCACCACGATCCGGGACGGTCGGGGTGTGCTCTGGTACATCCGCAACGGCGAGATCATCCGGGTCGGCAACAAGAGCCAGGGCTGGGCCATGGTCGTGGTCGACATGCCGATCGGCTTCGCCGGTACGGAGGAGGCGACCGCGGTGCTGCGTACCGCCGCGGCCTCGGTGGCGATGGACCCGGAACTCGCGCCCGAGATCGTCGAGGCGCCGGAGGTGCTCGGTGTCGAACAGGTGACGGTGGACGGCGCGGTGATCCGTACGGTGATCAAGACGACGGCGGACGGTCAGTTGCCGGTCGGCCGGGAGTTGCGTCGGCGGCTCGCCGAGGCGCTGGAGAACTCGGGTATCACCGCTCAGATCGCGGCCTCGCGGATGTACGTCCGGTCGCCGTCGCCGCCGCCGGAGGGACACGAGACGGGCCAGGGCGGGGCGACCTGAGCGGGAGCCGGACCGGGCCGCGATTGCGCAATTCGGTGCCACCGGGGAGCAGGGGGTCGCGAACCACACGGTTGGTCAGGTATCGTCCGTTCGTTCAGTCAACCATGCGACGATCTACCCATTCACACTAGCCAGATGTCTGACGATCGGGCAGAATCCGGGACAAGCTCCTCTCACAGCGTGACGAAGACAACGTTGCCCCCAACGTCTGACAAACGTTTCCCGACGGCTCCATCTTGAGTGGTCAGCGGTCGAGAACGATGGAGGCCCCCGTGTCCGACGCGACACGTACGCCCGAAGGGCCGGCTACCTTCCGCGAGGTGTTCGCACAGCCGGAGTTCCGGGCGCTGTACACGGCCAACGCGTTCTCCTGGCTCGGCGATTACCTGGCCCGGGCCGCCGTCACCGTACTCGTCTTCCAGGAAACCCGGTCGGTGGCGCTCTCCGCCGCCGCGTTCGCGGTGAGCTTCCTGCCCTGGCTGGTCGGGGGTCCGCTGCTCGCCACGCTGGCGGAGCGGCACCCGTACCGGACCGTGATGGTGGTCTGCGATCTGACCCGGATGGTGCTGATCGGCATCATCGCGATCCCGGACCTGCCCGTTCCGGTCATCCTGCTGCTGCTGTTCGGTGTCACCCTGGCCAACCCGCCCAGCCAGGCGGCCCGTTCGGCACTGCTGCCGATGCTGCTCACCGGCGACCGCCTGGTGGTCGGCCTGGCGGTCAGCACGAGCACCGGCCAGGCCGCGCAGATCGTCGGGTACGTGCTCGGTGCCTCCGTCGCCACGCTGAACCCGAGCGTCGCCCTGCTGATCAACACCGGCACCTTCGCGCTCTCGGCGGCGCTGATCCGGTTCCGGATCCACCAGCGACCGGCCGCGATGACCGAGGCGCACCGCAGCCACCTGCTCCGGGAGACCGCCGAGGGCTTCCGGCTGGTCTTCGGTACGCCGGTGCTGCGCGCCATCGCCATCGTGGTCTTCGCCTCGATGCTCTTCGCCATCGTGCCGGAGGGCCTCGCCGCGGGCTGGGCGGCCAAGTTCGCGGCGATCTCGGATCCCGACCATCCCGGACGCGGGCTGACCCAGGCCATGATCATGATCGCCAGCCCGGTCGGCTTCATCCTCGGTGGCCTGACCATCGGGCGGGGCCTGCGACCGGAGTTGCGCCGGACGCTGATCCGCCCGTTCGCGGTGCTGGCACCCCTCGCCCTGGTACCGGCACTGCTCAACCCGACCCCGCCCCTGGTGGCGCTGATGGCGCTGGTCAGCGGCTTCGCCGTGGCCGGGCTGCTGCCGGTCGCCAACGGGCTCTTCGTGCAGGCGCTGCCGCCCGGCTTCCGGGCCCGGGCGTTCGGCGTGATGAGCAGCGGGATGCAGGTCCTCCAGGGTGGAGCAGTGCTGATCACCGGCATCCTGGCGGGGCGGTTCGACATCCCGACCGTGGTGGGGCTGTGGAGCATCGGTGGCGTCCTGCTGATGCTGGTGGTCGCCACCCAGTGGCCCAGCACTGCGGAGTTCAACTCCGCAATCGCGGAGGCCACCAGGCAGGCCCGGGCGGACGAGGGCGCCGCACCGCCACAGCGGTCGACGGAGCAGCGGTCGACCGACGAGCCGGCCGGCGATCGGGCGCCCGGTGCACCCGGTGCACCGACCGGCGTCAGCACGCTGTGATCAAGGCCGCGCCGCCCACACCGCGCCCGGTCGATGCACACCTGGCAGGATGGAACGGTGACGTCTCCAGGTGAGGGCGACCAGGCGGGTACGCCGACGACCCTGTTCGAAGCGATCGGCGGCGAGCCGACCTTCCGCAAGCTGGTCGACGAGTTCTACGTCGGCGTCGCCTCCGACCCGCTGCTGCGCCCGCTCTACCCGGAGGAGGATCTCCGGCCGGCGGCCGACCGCATGACGCTCTTCCTGATGCAGTACTGGGGCGGCCCGAACACCTACTCGCAGCAGCGGGGACACCCGCGGCTACGGATGCGGCACGCACCGTTCCGGGTCGGGCCGGCCGAGCGGGACGCCTGGCTGCGGGCGATGCGCCGGGCCGTGGATAGCCTGGCCCTACCCCAGGAGTACGAGCAGACGCTCTGGGACTATCTGGAGCGCGCCGCGTACTTCATGGTGAACACCGACGACGGCGAGCCCGCCACCCCGCCCCAGATCGGCTGACCGACCCGGCGGGGCGGCCGATGGCAGCTAGAGCAGGGCGCCCTCGTCGTGCAGCCAGTCGACGAAGGTCGTTGCCATCGCCGCACCGCAGTCGAGCACCTCGACCAGCAGCGCGTCGTGTGCGCCGGCCCGCATCGGCACCTGCATCTCGGCGTAGATCGGCAACTGGCCGCGCTCGGTCGGGTCGCCCACGTACGCCTTGGCGAACCGCTGGGCGTGGTTCCACTCGTTGACCACCCGGTAGGCCCGGTCTGCCCAGTCTGGCGGCACGGTCGAGTAGGGCCGCGCGCGCATCACCAGGATCTCGTCCTCGGGCCCTTCGAGAGTGAACAGCACCGCGTGCCGCTCCCACATCGCGAGCAGGCTGCCGTCGCCGTCGGCGAGGTAGCGCACGTCGAGCAGGTCGAGTGCGTCCCCGAGCCGGCGCAGGGTGACCGGCGCGACGATGGCCGGCACAACCGGCGCGGGCCGTTCGGTTATCGCGGGTAATTCCGCGGAATCGGAGTCGTGTTCGGGCTCTCGCGGCGCGGGCGGTCCGACCCGGACGGCCTCGTCCACGGAGATCCTGCTTCGAGTCTCCGGCTCACCGCTCGCGGCGGTGTGACCGGGGCGCCATGACCACCACGGCATTGCTCGCGCACCTCGCTCCCCAGCGGATCCAGTCGCCTACGGTGCGTTGGATCCGAGGGACGACGGTACCCGGATAGCCGTTCTGAAGCATCCCCCCACCGGACGCCCATGACCAGAGGAACTATATAGCATCAACCGTTCAGGCGATCTCAGACCGGCATGATCGACAACTGGCTCGCCTTGAGTGACCAGGCAGCTCCGTAGGGTGCCGAAAGCCCCGTCCACCGACCGGCCACCCGAACCTGGACCAGGTCTGCCTCGACCGCCCCGGTCCGACCCGATTCGCCCGGACCCGCGCGACCCGGTCCGGCCGCCTCGCCCGGACCGAGGAAGCCCATCCGGACGACCGCCTGCACGAGCCGCTGCGACACCTCGATCCGCTCCCCCGGCCCGGCCTGCTGGGTCGAGCCGGTGACCACCACCGCCACGTGGTCCAGCAGCGCATCCCGCAGCACCCGCTGGCCCACCGCCCGACCGCCGACCCCGTTGTCCGCCGCGTCGCGCAGGGTGCCGGCCGCCGCGGCGGCGATCCGGCGTACGTCCCCGCCCGGCATCGTCTCCACCAGCTGGCCGGTCGACCCGGGCAGCGGCCACTTCCAGTCGGCGTCGCGGCGGGGCGGCAGGTCGGTGCCGCCCCGCGCCAGCTCGGCCAGGAGCGCGTCCGCGGAGACGGTGACGTCACCCGGCCCGGCTCCGGCCACCGTCCGGGCGACCAGCACCGTCCACGGCAGGCGGGCCCAGAGCGTGGTACGCCCGGCCGGCCCGGCCGAACGCAGCCGTACCACGGCCGCCGGATCGAGCCGGATCAGCCGGGCCAGGAATGCACCCGCGTCCGCCACACCGGTCAGCCCGTGCCCGGCCGACACCGCATCGGCCGACACGGGCCCCGGCTCGGCGTGCCCGGTCACGGCAGCAGGTAGGGCCGCAGGAAGGCCCGCTCGTCCTCGGTCAGCCGGCGGGGCCGCCCGTGTTCGAGGTCGTACGGCACCAGCACCGAACGGGCCTTGCTGGCCAGCACCTCGCCGTCGAACAGCTCGTAGCCGATGGTGAACCGGGAGGCCTTGATCTCCTCCACCCACAGCTCCACCCGGACCATCGGCGCCTGCTCCGCGGTGGCCCGGCCCAGGGCGTAGTCGACCGGGCGCAGGTAGTCCACCTCGTGCCGGGCGATGACCACCCCCTCGACGAACGAGCTGAGCCCCCAGGCCCGGCCGCCGACGAACATCAACGCCACCCGGGCCTCCTCGTAGAGGGTGAGGAAGCGGGCGTTGTTGACGTGGCCGTACGCGTCCAGGTCCGACCAGCGCAACGCGCAGTGGTAGACGTACCGGGCTGCCGGCGGGTGCTCGGCCGCGACCGGACTAGTCACGGGTGAGCTTGCGGTAGGTCACCCGGTGCGGTCGCGCTGCCTCCGCGCCGAGCCGGTCGATCTTGTTCTTCTCGTACGCCTCGAAGTTGCCCTCGAACCAGAACCACTGGGCCATGTTCTCGTCGTCGCCCTCCCAGGCCAGGATGTGCGTCGCCACCCGGTCCAGGAACATCCGGTCGTGGGAGATGACCACCGCGCAGCCGGGGAACTCGAGCAGCGCGTTCTCCAGCGAGGAGAGCGTCTCGACGTCGAGGTCGTTGGTCGGCTCGTCGAGCAGGATCACGTTCCCACCGATCTTCAGCGTGAGCGCGAGGTTGAGCCGGTTGCGCTCGCCGCCGGAGAGCACCTTGGTCGGCTTCTGCTGGTCCGGGCCCTTGAAACCGAACGCGGCCACGTACGCCCGCGACGGCATCTCGACCTTGCCGACCATCAGGTAGTCCAGCCCGTCGGAGACGACCTCCCAGACGGTCTTGTCGCCGTCCAGGCCTTCCCGGTTCTGGTCGACGTACGACAGCTTGACGGTCTCGCCGACCTTCACCGAGCCGTCGGTCGGCTGCTCCAGGCCGACGATGGTCTTGAACAGGGTGGTCTTACCCACACCGTTGGGGCCGATGATGCCGACGATGCCGTTACGCGGCAGGCTGAAGCTGAGGTGCTCGATCAGGGTCCGGTCGCCGAAGCCCTTGGTCAGGTCGTTCGCCTCGATCACCGTGTTGCCCAGGCGCGGGCCCGGCGGGATCTGGATCTCCTCGAAGTCGAGCTTGCGGGTCTTCTCCGCCTCGGTCGCCATCTCCTCGTAGCGGTCCAGCCGCGCCTTGGACTTGGTCTGCCGGGCCTTGGCGTTGGAGCGGACCCACTCGAGTTCCTCGGTGAGCCGCTTCTTCATCTTGGCGTCGCGGCGACCCTCGACGGCCAGCCGGGCGGCCTTCTTCTCCAGGTAGGTGGAGTAGTTGCCCTCGTACCCGATGGCCCGGCCTCGGTCCAGTTCCAGGATCCAGCCGGCGACCTTGTCCAGGAAGTACCGGTCGTGGGTGATCGCCATGACGGTGCCGGCGTACTTGGCCAGGTGCTGTTCGAGCCACTGCACGCTCTCCGCGTCCAGGTGGTTGGTCGGCTCGTCGAGCAGCAGCAGGTCCGGCGCCTCCAGCAGCAGCTTGCAGAGCGCCACCCGGCGGCGTTCACCACCGGAGAGCTGGACGACGTCGGCGTCCGGCGGCGGGCAGCGCAGGGCGTCCATGGCGAGTTCGAGCTTGGAGTCGATGTCCCAGGCGTCCTCGTTGTCCAACTCCTCCTGGAGCCGACCCATCTCCTCCATCAGCTCGTCGGAGTAGTCGGTGGCCATCTGCTCGGCGATCTTGTTGAACCGCTCCAGCTTGGCCTTGGTCTCCGCGACCGCCTCCTCGATGTTGCCGAGGACGGTCTTGGCGTCGTTGAGCGGCGGCTCCTGCGCGAGCATGCCGACGGTGTAGCCGGGCATCAGCCGGGCCTCGCCGTTGCTCGGCCGGTCCAGCCCCGCCATGATCTTGAACAGGCTGGACTTACCGGCGCCGTTCGGGCCGACCACACCGATCTTGGCCCCGGGCAGGAAGCTCAGCGTCACGTTGTCGAGCACGACCTTGTCGCCGTGCGCCTTGCGCGCCTTTTCCAGAACGTAGATGTACTGGGCCACGGTGCGGCCTACCTCCAGAGTCTGCGGAACAGGGAGCTTTGCCCGGGCCCGGAAGCCTGCGAGCGCGAGGCGCGAGCCGGGGTCGACTCCGCGCGGGCCGTCGTCAATCCTGACAGGTGGAGCGCGGTACGCCCACATCACCCCGCCGGAGCACCCGAGGTGGGACGAAAGGGATCGTTATCGCCAAGATCACTTACCGGTTTGCCCACAGCGTCCCGCAGGGCAGTAAGAGTGGCACCGCGAGGTAGGAGCCACAGCTACGCTCAGTACGCTCAGCGGTGGACTGCGGAATCACCGGAGGTGCACAGATCGTGACGGAACGTAGCTCGTTCGTGGTCGTGGCGAATCGTCTGCCGGTTGACGAGGTGACCACCCCAGAGGGTCGGCAATGGCGCCGGAGTCCGGGGGGCCTGGTCACCGCCCTGCACCCGGTCCTCGTGCAGCACCAGGGCACCTGGGTGGGGTGGGCCGGCGGGGTCGGCGCGGCCCCCGAACCGTTCGACCTCGAGGGCATCGGGCTGCACCCGGTCCCGCTCAGCTCCGAGGAACTGGAGCGCTACTACGAGGGCCAGTCGAACGCCACCATCTGGCCGCTCTACCACGACGCGGTGGAAACCCCTGCCTACAAACGCCGCTGGCGGGAGGCGTACCGGCTGGTCAACGCCCGGTTCGCGGAGGCCGCCGCCGAGGTGGCCGCGGAGGGCGCCACGGTCTGGGTGCAGGACTACCAGCTTCAGCTCGTGCCCGCGATGCTGCGCGAACTCCGTCCGGACCTTCGGATAGGTTTCTTCCTCCATATCCCATTCCCGCCGATCGAACTGTTCATGCAGATGCCGCTACGCGCCGAGGTGCTGCGCGGGTTGCTCGGCGCCGACCTGGTCGGTTTCCAGCAGCGGCTGGCGGCCCAGAACTTCGTCCGGCTCGCCCGGCACCTGCTCGGCCTCCGGTACGAGGGCCAGATGATCCAGGTCGACGGGCGCCAGGTGAAGGCCGGCGCGTTCCCCATCTCCATCGATGTCGCGGAGATGGAACGGATGGCCGCCGACCCGGCGGTGCAGGCGCGGGCCAAGCAGATCCGGGCCGAACTGGGCGACCCGAAGACCGTCGTGCTCGGCGTCGACCGGCTCGACTACACCAAGGGCATCGAGCTTCGCCTCAAGGCCTTCCGCGAGCTCCTGGCTGACGGAAAGTTGACAGTTCCCGACGCCGTTATGGTGCAGGTCGCCACACCGAGCCGCGAACGGGTCGAGCACTACCAGGCACTACGCGTGAAGGTCGAGCGCGAAGTTGGCCGGATTAATGGGGAATTTGGCCGGGTCGGCGTGCCTGCTGTTCACTATCTGCACCAGTCGTACAGTCGCAGTGAACTTGCCGCGCTCTACTGCGCGGCTGATGTGATGATGGTGACCCCACTGCGAGACGGAATGAACCTGGTGGCCAAGGAGTACGTTGCATCGCGCGCCGACTCTGGCGGCGCGCTCGTGCTCAGTGAGTTTGCCGGCGCCGCCACCGAGTTGCGCCAGGCCTTCCTCTGTAACCCGCACGACCCCGACGGGGTGAAGGACGCGCTGTTGCGCGCGGTCCACGTCGACAAGGTGGAAGCACGGCGGCGCATGCGCATCATGCAGCGCCACCTGCGTACCCACGATGTCGAACACTGGGCCCGGTCTTTCCTGAACGAGCTGGGCGTGCCCGAAACGGAGGCAGTGTGAGCACGTCCGTACTGGACACCGGGGCGATGGCCCTGGACTCGATCGATCCCGTGCTGCGGGACGCGATCGGGAGGATCGCCCGCTCACCCCAGTTACTCGTCGCCTGCGACTACGACGGCACCCTGGCGCCGATAGTCGAGGACCCGAGCAAGGCAGTACCGCTGCCCGAGTCGGTCGCCGCCGTACGCGCCCTGGCCGCCCTGCCGCAGACCACGGTCGCCGTGGTCTCCGGTCGGGCGCTGCGTGACCTGGCCACGCTCTCCCGGCTGCCGAGCGAGGTGCACCTGGTCGGCAGCCACGGATCCGAGTTCGACATCGGCTTCGTGGAGCGACTCGCCCCCGAACTGGTCGAGGTACGCACCCGGCTGCGCAACGAGCTGCGCCGGATCGCCACCGACCAACCCGGCGTACGGCTGGAGAGCAAACCGGCGAGCATCGCCGTACACACCCGGGGTGCGAAGCCCGAGGTGGCCAAGCAGGTCGTCGAGGCGGTCAAGAACGGTCCGGCGAGCTGGGCCGGGGTGACCGTTACCCAGGGCAAGGAGGTCATCGAGCTGTCGGTGATCCCCACCCACAAGGGGACCGCGGTCGACCAGTTGCGTACCCAGATCTCGGCCAGCGCCGTGCTCTTCATGGGCGACGACGTGACCGACGAGAACGCGTTCGCGAACCTGCACGGCCCCGACGTCGGCATCAAGATCGGCAGCGGGGACACCCAGGCGGCCTACCGGGTCGCGGACCCGACCGAGGCAGCCCGGGTGCTCGGCCTGCTGCTCCAGGTCCGCCGTACCTGGCTGTTCGGCGAGCGGGCGGTGCCGATCGAGCGGCACTCGATGCTGGCCAACGGTCGTACGGTCGCGTTGCTCACGCCCGAGGCCAAGGTCACCTGGCTCTGCCACCCCAAGCCGGACGCCTCGGCGATCTTCGCCGACCTGGTCGGCGGCCCGCCGGCCGGTCACTTCAGCGTCGCCCCCGACCGGGGCGGCCTGCCGCTTGGGCAGCGCTACCGGCCCGGCACGATGACGGTGGAGACCCGCTGGTCCGGGCTGACCGTCACCGACTGGCTGGACCGGCCCTCGTCGGACAACGTGCCCAGCGGCTCGGCCGTCATCTCCGGCGACTCGACCCTGGTCCGGGTGCTCACCGGCTCCGGCCGGGTACGGCTGGAGTTCGCCCCCCGGCCCGAGTTCGGTCAGGTCGCGGTCCAGCTCCAACCGCTCGCCGACGGCCTGCTGGTGCTCGGTTCCAACGAGCCGATCGCCCTCTACGCCCCCGGCATCGAGTGGAAGGTGGTCGCCGACGGCGGCTACGAGACCGCCCGCGCCGTGGTCGACCTCGCCGCTGCCGGTGGCTCGATCACCCTCGAACTCCGGTTCGGCTCGCACAGCCTGGCCCACCACCGGGTACCGGTCGCCGAGCGGCAGGCCGCCGCCGAACAGCCGTGGCGGGACTGGGTGGCCAGCCTGAAGCTACCCACCCACGACCGTGAACTGGTCGCCCGCAGCGCGCTCACCCTGCGCGGGCTCTGCCACGAGGCCACCGGTTCGATCCTCGCCGCGGCGACCACCTCGCTGCCCGAGGAACTGGGCGGCGTACGCAACTGGGACTACCGCTACTGCTGGCTGCGGGACGCGGCGATGACCGCCCGCGCCCTGGTCGACCTCGGCTCACTCGGCGAGGCCGAGGCGTTCCTGCGCTGGGTCGACGGCTGTGTGGAGCGCACCGGCGGCCACCCGGAGCGGCTGCACCCGCTCTACACGGTCGACGGCTACGAACTCGGCGCCGAAGCCGTGATCGACACCCTGCCCGGCTACGCCGGCTCCCGGCCGGTCCGGGTCGGCAACCTGGCCAACCACCAGCTTCAGCTCGACGTGTTCGGGCCGATCGCGGACCTGCTCGCGGCCGTGGCCGACCTGCGCGGCTCGGTGCTGGAAACCGAGTGGCGGGTGCTCGAATCGATGGTCGAGGCGGTCAGCCGCCGCTGGCACGAGCCCGACCACGGCCTCTGGGAGGCGCGCCTCCCCCCTCGGCACCACGTCTACTCCAAGGTCATGTGTTGGATGACCGTGGACCGGGCGCTGCACATCGTGCGCCGCCACGGTGGCGAGGAGCGGCCCGACTGGGTCGAGCTGCGCGACCGGATCGGGCACAACGTGCTCGAGTACGGCTGGCACGAGGGCGTCGGCGCCTACAGCGTCGCGTACGGCGACGAGGAGATGGACGCGTCCTCGCTCTGGATCGGGCTGTCCGGGCTGCTGCCCGACGACGACCCGCGCTTCCTGTCGACGGTGCTGAAGATCGAGGCGGATCTGCGCAGCGGGCCGGTCGTCTACCGCTACCACTGGGACGACGGGCTGCCGGGGCGTGAGGGCGGCTTCCACATCTGCACGGCGTGGCTGATCGAGGCGTACCTGCGTACCGGGCGGCGGTCGGATGCCGAGGAGCTGTTCCGGCAGATGGTCGACACGGCCGGGCCGACGGGGTTGCTGCCGGAGCAGTACGACCCGCTGGTCGAGCGGGGGTTGGGTAACCACCCGCAGGCGTACAGCCATCTCGGGTTGATTCGGTGTGCGTTGTTGTTGGATTCTTCGGTCTGAGATTTTGATGTGGGGGGTTGGGCCCCACCGTGCCTGGCGAGGGCCGTCAAGCTTGATCCCCTCGCCAGGCACGGTGGGGCCCGACCTTTACCCGTTTGGGTTTTGCTTGAGTGGTGACGCCTTGGGTTTGTGCTCCGGTCGGGATAGTCCGGCCGGCGACCGCGCCACCTCACGCCCCTGGCAGCGGTGCTGGTCAGGGCGTGAGGTACGGCGGTTTACCTGCCGTTTGCGGGACGGTGGATGGTACGGCGTCGCGCCGTGGTGAGTTCGGCCTCGATCAGATCGGCGGCACGGTCGGCGCCCCCAGCCTCGCGGGTCTGCCGCTTCAGGTCAGCGCTGCGGGCCACCACGGCGGGGTCTGCGATGAGGGCGAGCAGCGTCTCGCGGAGTTCCACGGCGGTAACGGTGACCGAGTCGACGACCTTGGCGACGCCGAGACAGGCCAGTTGCTCGGCGTTCGCGAATTGGTCGGCCGCCTGCGGTACGGCGATCATCGGGGTCCCGCAGTAAAGGCCTTCGCTGCTGCCGCCCATGCCGGCATGGGTGACGAAGGCGTCCGCCTGCTCCAGTACGGCCAACTGCGGCACCCATTGGTGGACCTCGACGCTGTCCGGGACGGGCCCCAACTCGGCGGGATCGACGTGGCTGCCGATCTGCAAAACGGTGTGCCAGCCGGGCAGGTCACCGAACGCGACGATACAGCGGCGGTAGAAATCGGGCTGCCGGGTGAAGGCGGAGCCGAGGGAAACAAGCAGCACTTTCTCGACGCCGTCCGGCCGGACCCAGGGACCCTGGTGGGAGCGGTCACCCAGGATCGGGCCGACGAAACTGTAGACCGAGCGATCCACCCGGTCGGCGTTCGGCTGGAGCGCCTCCGGCGGCAGGACGAGGCTGCGCACCGGCCGGCCTTGGAATGCCATGCTGTCGGTGACCGACGAACCCTCTGCGGTCAGCCACCTCTTGAACCGCTGGTAATAGTCGGCGCCGCGCGGATCAGCCCGCATCGACTCGACGACGGGCGCCATCTCCTGCTCGTAGCCGTCCCAGGCCACGAACGTCGAGGACAACTGGATGGCCGGAATCCCCCACTGCTCGCCGAGTAACCGAGCCGGCGCGCCGGCGATGTCGTAGAGGAACAGATCCGGCCGATCGCCGGCATAGGCGGCCCGCAACTGCGGCAGCATGGCGATGGCATCGTCGAGGAAGAGCGTTAGCTGCTCGATCGGATTGTCGGTTCCCGAGCCACCGTCGCTGGGCAGCGTTGATTCATACGGTTTCAGCTCGGCGCCCGCGCCCTCGATGACCTCGGCGAAGGCGGGGTCATTGGCGTAGGTGACCCGGTGGCCGCGCTGCACGAGGGTCCGGATGATCTCCAAGCTCGGGTTGACGTGGCCGTGGAACGGAATGCTGACCATGGCGAGGTGCGGCATGGAATCTCCTGAGGACTAGAGAGCCGAGACGTTTCGTCTCGCAACCAGAAGAGCACAGCACCACGGGCGCGTCAAGACGAAACGTTTCGTCTCGTGTAAGCTACCGGTGTGACTCCACAGCCCGCCCGTCGCAGCGAACAGTCCCGCCGCGCGATCCTCGCCGCCGCCCTGGAGCTGTTGACCGAGACCGGGTACTCGGCCGTGACCATCGAGGCGATCGCCACCCGCGCCGGGGTCGGCAAGCAGACCATCTACCGCTGGTGGCGCGGCAAGGGCGCGGTCATCCTGGACGCGCTCGTCGACAACACGCCGGAGGTCCTCGCCCTGCCCGACACCGGCGACCTGCGGGCTGACCTGGGCCAGATCCTCCGGGCCACGGTCGCCGAGTTCGCCGATCCACGGCTGTCCGCCACCACCCGTGCCATCACCATCGAGACCCTCGCCGACGAGGAGTTGGCCGACCAGGCGCGCGACCGCCTGCTCCGTCCCCAACTGGACGCGGTCCGCACCCGCCTGGAGGCCGCCCGCGAGGCCGGCCAGGTCCGCCCCGACGTCCCGCTGGACCAAGTGGTCGAGCTGCTGTTCGGCCCGCTTTACCACCGCTGGCTGCTCCGCAACGGCCCACTGACCGACGACTACGCCGACGGCATCGTCGACCTGGCCATCGCCGCCATCACCCCTCCCGGCCCCCGTCCTGGCGCGTGACGCTGGGGCGGCGAAGAGCTACCGGCCTGCCCGGACCCGCCACCACGGTGGTGCAGCCGGCGCGGCTAAGGCGCTCTTGTCCTGGCCAGCCCTATCCGTTGATCTCCTGCCAGGACTACCGAAACCCCGTCTGGGCGGTCAGGTGGTGGGGAGGGTGGTCACCACGTTGCCGATGATCACTACTGCGGGAGGGCGGATGTTGGCGGTGTGGGTGGCATCGGCGATGGTGCCGAGGGTGGCTCGCAGGGAACGCTGGGCGCCGGTCGTACCCTCCTGGACCACCGCGGTCGGCGTGCCCGGCGCCCGCCCGTGTGCCTGGAGGGTCGCGGCGATCGCGGGCAGGTTCTTCAGCCCCATCAGCACCACCAGGGTGCCGCGCAGCCGAGCCAGGGCCGCCCAGTCGACCAGTGAGGCCGGGTCGTCCGGGGGGAGGTGACCGGAGACGACGGTGAACTCGTGCGCCACGCCGCGGTGGGTCACCGGGATGCCGGCCAGCGCCGGTGCGGCGATCGAGCTGGTCACGCCGGGAACCACGGTCACCGGTACGCCGGCCGCCGCGCAGGCGAGCGCCTCCTCGCCGCCACGGCCGAAGACGTACGGGTCGCCGCCCTTGAGCCGGACCACGAACGCGCCGGCCAGGGCCCGCTCGACCAGGATCCGGTTGATCTCCTCCTGGGTACGGGCCGGGCCGTAGGGGATCTTGGACGCGTCGACCAGTTCGGCGTCGGGTCGCAGTTCGTCCAGCAGCAGGCCGGGCACGAGTCGGTCCGCCACCACGACGTCGGCCTCGGCGAGCAGGCGGCGACCCTTGACGGTGATCAACTCAGGGTCACCGGGGCCGGAGCCGACCAGTGCGACCCGCCCGACGCGTGGCGGGCGGCCGTTGGCCGGGGAGATGCCCGCACCCGTGGAGGGTGTCGACTCCCGGCCGGTCTGCGGCAGGGTGCCGTCGGCGAGACGGTCGCGGATGGCGTCGCGTACGGTCACCGCGCGGTGCGGGTCACCGCCACCGAGCACGGCCACGGTCACCGCGCCGTGCCGGGCCACCGCCGGGGTCCAGGCCGTCGCCGCGGTCCGGTCGTCGGCGCGTACGCAGAACACCCGGCGCTCGAACGCGGCGACGCTGACCGCCTCGGCCGCTGCCGGGTCGTCCACTGCCACCTGCACCAGCCAGGCACCGTCCACGTCGGCGGGCTCGAACGGCCGGGCCGTCCACCGCACCCGGCCGGCGTCCACCTGTGCCCGCAGCGCGGGTGTCAGCTCGGGAGAGACGACCTCCACCAGTGCACCCGCGTCCAGCAACGCCGGTACCCGGCGGGTCGCCACCGCTCCCCCACCGACCATGAGCACCCGGTGCCCCGCCAACCGCAGGCCGAGCGGGTAGGGATTGGCACCGATCTGTTGCGTCACTTCTCCGAAACTCCCGCCGCGTCGAACGTCGCCACCTCGTGCAGTACCCGTACCGAGCCGGCGACGACCGGGAGGGCGAGCAGGGCGCCGGTCCCCTCGCCGAGACGCAGTCCGAGGTCGATCAGCGGCTCCAGGCCGAGGGCACGCAGGCCGGCGGTGGCACCGGGCTCGGCGGACCGGTGCCCGGCGACCATCGCCCCGACGGCTTCCGGCGCGAAGGCGGCGGCGACCAGCGCCGCGGCCACCGTACTCACCCCGTCGAGGATGACCGGCGTACGCCGGGCGGCGGCGCCCAGGATGAAGCCGGCCAGCGCGGCGTGCTCCAGCCCACCGATGGCGGCCAGTACGCCGAGCGGGTCGGCCGGGTCGGGCCGGTGCCGGGCGAGCGCGGCCGTGACCACGGCAACCTTGCGGGCGTACGTGTAGTCGTCCACGCCGGTCCCCCGGCCGGTCACCTCGGCCGCACCGGCACCCGTGTGTACGGCGATCAGGGCGGCGGCCGCGGTGGTGTTGGCGATGCCCATGTCACCGGTGAGCAGGATGGCCGCGCCCGCGTCGATCAGTTGACCGGCGGTACGGGAGCCGACCTCGACCGCGGCCAGCGCCTCGTCCCGGCTGAGCGCGGGTTCGACGGTCATGTCCCGGGTACCGGGCCGGATCCGGGCCCGGACGAGGACGGGTCGACTGTCACGGTCGGGCTGGCTGTCGGGGCCGGGCTGGCTGTCGGGGGCGGCGAGGCGCTGGGCCGGGACGGGCGAGGTGGGGCCGTCGAGGTCGACCAGGGCGTCGGGGGCGGTGAGGTCGTCCAGGGCGGTCAGCTCGTCGTGGGTGGTGTGACCGGGCGGGGTGCCGTCTTCGGCGTCGGTCGGGTCCTCGGGGTCGGCGAGGGGGGTGGCCACGCCGACGTCGACGACGGTGACCGTAGCGCCGGTCTGCCGGGCGAACGCGTTCACCACCGCGCCGCCGGCCAGGAAGTTGCCGACCATCTGGGCCGTCACCTCGCGCGGCCAGGGCGTCACACCCTGGGCGTGTACGCCATGGTCACCGGCGAAGATCGCCACCGCGGCGGGGGCGGGCAGCGGGGGCGGGCAGACCCCGGCCAGCCCGGCCAGGCGTACCGACAGGTCCTCCAGGGCGCCCAGCGAGCCGGCGGGCTTGGTCAGCCGGCTGTGCAGCAGGCGGGCGGCCGCCATCGCCTCGGTGTCCAGTGGGCGGACCGCCGCGATCAACGCCTCCAACATCATGCCTCCAGGATCTCCGCCAGCACGGCGACGAACGCGTCAGTGGTGGCAGTGTCCCGCACCGCCACCCGCAGCCAGTCGGCACCCAGCCCGGGGAAGGTGTCGCCACGGCGTACCGCGTAGCCGCGGGCGCGCAGCGCGAGCCGTACGTCGGCGGCGCCGGGCCGGTGGACGAGTACGAACGCGCTGGCCGGGGTACCCGCGACGCGTACGCCGGGCAGGGCCGCCAGGCGGCGGACCAGGTGCTCGCGGTCGGCGGCGAGCCGTACGGCGATCTCCCGTTCGGCGGCGACCGCGACCGGCGTCGCGCAGGCCCGCGCGGCGGCCAGGGCCGGCGTGCCGACCGCCCAGAGGGGCTGTACGGCGCCCAGCCGCTCGATCAGGTCGGCCGGGCCGAGCAGGTAGCCGATCCGCAGTCCGGCCAGGCCCCAGGTCTTGGTGAGGCTGCGGACCACCACCACTCCGGGCAGGTCCCGCCGGGCGGCGAGGGATTCCGGCTCGGCCTCGGTGCCGTCCGGGTCGATGGTGGTGTCGGCGAACGCCTCGTCCACCACCAGCACCCGTCCCGGTCGGGCGAGTTCGGCCAGTACGGCGGCCGGGTGCAGGACCGAGGTCGGGTTGGTCGGGTTGCCCACGAAGACCAGGTCGGCGTCGTCCGGCACCAGTGCCGGGTCCAGCCGGAACCCGGTCTCGGCGGACAGCAGCACCCGTTCGACCCGGTGTCCGGCGGCCCGCAGCGCCGCCTCGGGCTCGGTGAACTGTGGGTGCACCACGACCGGGCGCCGGGCGTCGTTCAGCGCCCGGGCGAGCAGCACGAAGCCCTCGGCTGCTCCGGCGGTGAGCAGCACCTCGGCGCTCGGGCGGCCGTGTCGGGCGGCGACCGCCGCGCGGGCCGGGCCGGGGTCCGGGTAGCTGGCCAGGTCGCCGAGCGATGCGGTGATCGGGTCGGCCAGCCAGTCCGGCATCGGCGCCCGACGGACGTTGACCGCAAGATCGACCAGCCCGGGTACGACCTCCGCGTCGCCGTGGTGCCCCAGATCGACCTCGGTGTCGACCTCGGGGGCCGGCGGGGGCGCGGTTACCTGCGGGTGCATGACCGGGATCCTGCCCGGCGGTGGGATCGCTGGCCAACGCGTGTACGCCTGGTGGGCGGAGTTCGACGGCGACGTTCGCGAATTTTTATCGGGTTATTATGGGGCATGTCATAGCTTAAGAGGGTGACGAACCCCACCCTCAAGCCTCCCGAAGGCAACCGCTTCCTTCCCCTCCTGCGGGCCGGACTGATCGCGGGGGTCATCCTCGCGGCAGCGGCCTACCCACTCGCCGCAATCGGCGGCCTCGGCGCCAAGGCAACCGCCGACCTGGTCCGCGACCGGCCGCGCGACCTGCGCCACACCTCACCCGCGCAGACCACCTACGTGTACGGCGCCGACGGCAAGACGCTGCTCACCACGTTTTACGAGGAGCACCGCAAGTACACCCCGATCGGGGAGATGTCGCCGTACATCCAGCAGGCGATCGTCGCCTCCGAGGACTCGCGCTTCTACAAGCACAACGGCGTCGATGCCAAGGGCGTGGCCCGTGCGTTCGTCGCCAACCAGCAGGCCGGCGGGGTCTCCCAGGGCGCCTCGACGCTGACCATGCAGTACGTCCGGATGGCGCTGCGGGACAGTGCGCAGACGCCGCTGGAGGTGCAGGAGGCGACCGAGCAGACGAGCATCCGCAAACTGCGCGAGATGCGGATCGCGCTCGACCTGGAGAAGGAGATGACCAAGTCGGAGATCCTGGAGCGGTACCTCAACTCCGCCTACTTCGGCCACCGCGCGTACGGCATCTACGCCGCCTCGGAGATCTTCTTCTCCAAGACACCCAGGGATCTCAGCCCGGTCGAGGCGGCCACCCTCGCGGGCCTGGTCAAGGCCCCCTCCGAGTACGACCCGGCGGTCAACGACCAGAAGGCCGCCACCGACCGGCGCAACTACGTCATCGACCGGATGCGGACCATGGGCTACATCTCGCCCGACGCGGCGGCGGCGATGGCGGCCGAACCGATCAAACTCAAGCTCAGTACGCCACCGAACGACTGCGTCTCGGTGCCGAAGGAATACAACAGCTGGGGCTTCTTCTGCGACTACCTCAAATCGTGGTGGTCGGTCCAGCCCGGCTTCGGCAGCAACTCGATGGAACGCCTGGACAAGCTCCGCCGGGGCGGTTACAAGATCATTACCAGTATCGACCCGAGGGTGCAGGAGATCGCCGAGAAGAACGTGCTGGCGAAGGAGGGCGAGAGCAGTCCGTTCGCGCACGGCCTGGTCGCGGTCGAGCCCGGCACCGGACGGGTCAAGGCGATGGCGATCAACCGGATCTACTCCCTGGACTCCACCGACAACGGCCCGCACTCCGACCCGGAGAAACGGTCCCGGATGAGGGGCAACTACCCGAACACCGTCAACCCGCTGCTCGGCGGCGGAGACCTCCCCGGCTACCAGGCCGGATCGACGTTCAAGATGTTCGTGATGCTCGCCGCACTGGACGCCGGCATGCCGCTGTCGACCGCGTACGACTCACCATTCAAGATCACCTCGATCTATCCGGGCGGCGGTACGACCAGCAGCTGCGGCGGGCTGTGGTGCCCATCCAATGCCAGCGCCGCGATGACCGGCCGACAGACCATGTGGTCCGGCTTCGGCAAGTCGGTGAACACCTACTTCGTCCAGTTGGAGCAGGCGGTCGGCGCGGACAAGGCGGTCGCCCTCGCCGAACGGCTCGGCCTGCAATGGCGTACGGACGTCGACCGGCGGCAGGCGTCACCGGAGAAACGCAAGGAGTGGGGTGCATTCGTACTCGGCGTCTCCGACGTGACCCCGCTGGAGATGGCCAACGCGTACGCGGCGATCGCCGCCGACGGCCGGTTCTGTGAGGCGATCCCGGTCACCTCGATCACCAACCCGGACGGCACCCCGACGATGATCACCACCCGCAGCGGTGGCCAGGTCGAGGCCGCCAAGCCCCGCTGTCACCAGGAGGTGAGCGCGGACGCGGCCCGGGCCGCCACCGACGCGGCCCGCTGCCCGACCGGCGACACCCCGGCCCGTGGCTCGTGCGGCGGCTGGTCCACCGCCGACAGCGTCAAGGGCACCGTCGGCCGCCCGGTCGCCGGCAAGACCGGTACCACCGACAGCACCCGGTCGGCCTGGTTCGTCGGCTACACCCCGGAGTACGCGATGGCGAGCTTCCTCGCCGACCCGGACAACCCGTTCAACGCGGTAGGTGACGCACAGTCCAACAAACCGGTCAGCACGGTCTCCGACACCCTGAAGGAAGCACTCAAGGACCAACCGGTCCGCCAGTTCGCCCCACCGTCACTCCAGATCACCCGCTAGCGGAGGTCGGCCGCCACGAAAGACCAGGATTCGAGATCCACCCGACCGCCCTGGGCGTACCCGGCGTTGCGGAGCAGGCCCTCGTAGCTGAAACCGGCCTTCTCCGCGACCCGGCGGGAGGCGACGTTGCCGGGCGCCACCCGCAACTCGATCCGCTGGAAACCGTGCTCCAGGATCAGGGCGATGGCCAGCGCGAGGACCGACTCGGCGGCCAGCCCGAAGCCGCGCGCCTGCGGTGCGACCGCGTAACAGATCTCGGTGACCTTGCCGGACCAGTCGGTGCGCTTGGTCCAGAGCGCGCCGACGAGCTGGTCGTCCTCGCGCCGGACCACACCGTAGTGGTCGCCGTTGCCGCTGTCCCGCCGCTCCTTGGCCATCTCCGTGCACCAGGCGGTGGCGTTGATCGGACCGGACGACTCCGGCAGCGGCAACCAGCGCTGGGTCAGCTTGTCGCCGAAGATCTCGGCGACCGCCGCGATGTCGTACGCCAGCAGCGGCCGTACGTGGGCCCGCGGGGTGGAGACGGTCAGGGTCGGGAACCGGCGGACCGCCACCTCGCCGGTCACGCCGACTTCCCACCCGTCGGGCCGCTCGGCTGGTCCGGCCCGTTCGGCGGCTCCGCGGTGGCCACCGGGCCGGCCGGCCGGGGCACCAGCCCCAGCCGTGGCCCGGCCACCGGTTCCGCACCCGCGCGGGGCGCCAACGGCCCGGCGACGGGTTCCGCACCGGGACGGGGCGCCAACGGCCCGGTCACCGGTCCGACCCGTGCTCCGACGACCGGTTCCGCACCCGCGCGAGGTGCCACCGGGCCGGCCGCCGCCACCGCCCGGACCAGCCGACCCGCGATCTCCGGCGTACCGGCCCAGTGCAGGATGAGCTGCGAGGCGTGCACCTGACGCCAGACGAAGCCCTCCGGCGTACCGCCGCCCCAGGTCCAGGCCGGCGTCTGCCCGGCGCGCGGGGTGAGCACCCCGCGGTGCTGCTTGTAGCCGATCAGCCGGGCGCCGAGCGGGGCGACCACGCTGGCCGCGCGAGCGGTCGCCTCGCGGTAGCCGACCACGATCCGGTCCGTGCTCTCCCCGGTCGCGTCCAGCACCCCGCACATCGGTCGCCCGTCGAACTCGCGGGACAGCCAGAGCACGCCCGCCCCGTCGGCGAGCACCGGCCGACCGGACCGGGCCAGGTCGGCCACGGCCGCACCGAGCCGGCGGTTCGCGGACAGCTCCTCCGCGTACGACTCGGGCAGCCCGCCGCCGACGACCAGCGCATCGGTCCCCTCGGGCAGTTCCTCGTCGACCAGCGGGTCGAACGGCACCACCTCGGCGCCCGCGGCGGCAAGCAGCTCGACGGTTTCCGGGTAGGAGTAGGAGAGCGCCTTGGAGCCGGCCAGCGCGATCACCGGCCGCCGCCCGCCGTTCGCGCCGACCGGCGCCCCGGACGGTCCAGGCTGGCCGGCGCCGCTGACCTGGGCGAGCGCGTCGGCCGCCGACCAAGGCTCGACACCGAGCCGGGGCGCCGAGTGGGCCAGTGACAGCAACCGGTCGAGGTCGACGGTGCCGCTGATCGCCTCACCCAGCCGCCGCACCCCCCGGTACGCGTCCACGCCCTGCTGGAGCACCGGCACCACCCCGTGCTCGCGCGACGGCAGGACGGCGGGCAGTTGGTGCCGGCGCAGCGCACCGAAGACCGGTACGCCGATGTCGTCGAGCGCGTCCCGGAGCAACTGTTCGTGCCGGTCCGACGCAACCCGGTTGAGGATGACCCCGCCGAGCCAGAGCATCTCGTCGTACGCACGGAAGCCGTGCACCAGCGCGGCCACCGACTGACCCATCGCCGCGACATCGACGACCAGCACCACCGGGGCGCGCAGCTCGGTCGCCACGGCAGCGGTCGAGTCGGTTTCGGAACGCCCGGCAAGGCTGTCGAACAGGCCCATGGTCCCCTCGACCACAGCCACGTCCGCGCCCGCCGAGCCGTGCGCGAAGATCGGCGCGACCCGGTGCGGACCGACCAGCCTCGGGTCGAGGTTGCGTCCCGGCCGCCGGGCGGCGAACCCCAGGTACGCGGCGTCGATCTGGTCCGGGCCGACCTTGAAACCGGCGGCGGCCATCCCCCGGGCGGCGTACGCGGCGAGCAGCCCGACGGCGATCGCGGTCTTACCGTGTCCCGAAGAGGGCGCACTCACCAGTACGCGCGGCACGGCGGTCATGGTCGGCTCCTCGGGGGCGAACGGGGTACCGGGGTCGGACTGCGGGGCGGGGCACGGTTACCGGGGCGGCCGGGTCCGTTACCCGAACCGTGAGCAGACGTGACGGGGCGGACCAACCCGGCAACCGGATCGCCGGGCGTGACGATACCGGGCGTCGGAAAGACCCGCCGGCCGCCGATCCGGGCACCAGCGTAGTGGCTGCCGTCACACGGGTAACCTCGTGTCGTGTACCGCTTCCTGCTCACCCCACGCTGGCTGGGCATCCTCGCCCTGACGCTGGCCGCGGCCGCGGTGATGGTGCTGCTCGGTAACTGGCAGTTGAGCCGCTACCGGGAGCGGTCCGCGATCAACGAACGGATCGACGCCGCCGACCGGATCGCGCCGGTCCCGCTGGCCGAGGTGCTGCCCCCGGCGGGCGGCGCGGCCGGGACGGCGGGCAACGCGCCGGTCAAGGAGGTGGCCTGGACCCGGGTCACCGTCACCGGGCGTTACGACACCGCCAACACCATCGTCGTACGGGGCCGGACGGTGGACGGCAAGGTCGGCTTCGAGGTGGTCAGCCCGCTGCTGCTCGACGACGGCAGCGCCGTGCTGGTCGACCACGGGTGGGTTCCGCCGCCGGGTGGTTCCGCCACGGAGCAGCCTCGGATCCCGGCGATCCCCACCGGGCAGGTGACGGTGGTCGGCCGGGTGCACATGTCGGAGAGCAAGCCCGGTGCGGTGGACCGTCGCGACGGCAAGCTGGAGACCCGCCGGGTGGCCGTACCCCGGTTGGCGCGCGAGCTGCCGTACCCGCTGTTCGGGGCGTACCTGCTGGTCGGCGAGCAGACCCCGGCGGCCGATCCGACGTTCGCGGCGGTGCCGATCCAGCACGAGAACAACTGGCAGAACGCCGGCTACGTGATCCAGTGGTGGCTGTTCGCCCTGATGACGCTCTACGGGTTCGGTTGGTTGGCCCGCCGGGAGGCGCTCGGCGACACCCTGCCGAAGACCCGTGACGGTGCCCCGCGCAGCCGGGACCGGGCCGCCGACCCGGCACCCGCCTGACCGATCTCCTGGGTCAGCCGCTGACCCGGCCGGCGTGGATGGCCCGGACCATGTCGATGGTGTCCGCCTCGGCGGCGGTCTTGTCGTCCCGGTAGCGGATCACCCGGGCGAACCGCAACGCCATCCCGCCCGGGTACCGGGAGCTGGTCTGCACCCCGTCGAAGGCGATCTCGACCACCTGCTCGGGCCGGACCCGGACCACCCAGTCGCCCCGCTCGACCGCCAGCCCGAGGAAGCGTTCGGTCTGCCAGCGCAGCAGTTCGTCGGTGAGGCCCTTGAAGGTCTTGCCGAGCATGACGAAACCGCCGTCGTGCGGGTCGCGGGCGCCGAGGTGCAGGTTCGACAGCCAGCCCTGGCGGCGGCCGCTGCCCCACTCGACCGCGAGCACCACCAGGTCGAGCGTGTGCCGGGGCTTGACCTTGATCCAGCCGCCGCCACGCCGACCGGCCTCGTACGGCGCGTCCGGCGACTTCACCACCACTCCCTCCTGCCCGGCGTCGAGCGCGGCGGCGAACGCGTCGGCGGCGGCCAGCACACTGTCGACGGTCATCCGGCCGACGAGTTGCGGTGCGGCGACCGTGTCGGCCAGCGCCGCCCACCGCTGCCGGCCGGGCGCGTCGAGCAGGTCCGTGCCGTCGAGGTGCAGCAGGTCGAAGAAGTACGGCGTGAGCACGGTCGCGCCGGTGCTGCCGGCGGCTGCGCGTACCGCCGGGGCGGCCGGTTCCGGGCGGGCCGGCACCGGTAGCTGGGCCGGGGTGGGTGGATCGGTCGGCGCGGGTGGTGCGGCCGGGGCGGCGCCGAAGGAACGGACCGGTTCGGTCGCCGTCTGTTCGGCGGCCACCTCGGCGGAGAGCCCGGCGGTGGCGCTGCGGCGGGCGCCACGGGTGGCGGCCCGGCTGGCGGTCTCCTGGAACGGCCGGGGTCGGCCGGTGGCGTCCAGCGCGATCGCCTCGCCGTCGAGCACGAGTTCCCGGGCGGGCAGCGCGCGTACGGCGGCGACCACCTCGGGCACCCTGGCGGTGATGTCGTCGAGGCTGCGGGTGAAGACGGCGATCTCGCCGCCTGAGCGGTGCACCTGGATCCGGATGCCGTCGAGTTTGACGTCGACCACGGCCGGTGTCCCGGTCGCCCCGATGGCCTCGTCGACCGAGGGCGCGCTGGAGGCGAGCATCGGGGCGAGGGGTCGGCCGACCCGCAGGCTGATCTCACCGAGCGCGGCGGAGCCGCCGGTCAGGGCCGCCGTCGCGACCGCTTTCAGGTCGCCGGCCAGCAACAATGCCCGGCGTACGGCCGGGAGCGGCACCTGCGCGGCCTGGGCGATGGCGTCGGCCAGCAGTCCCGCCTGGGCGCCCTGGCGCAGTTCCCCGCCGAAGAGCCCGACCAGCAGTCGTTGCTCGTCGACGGTGGCGGCGCCGAAGAGCCGGCCGATCAGCTCGCGGCGGCGGGCCTGCGAACCGGGGCCGGCGACGGCGGAGATGTCGTCGATGGCCGTGTCGACGTCGGCCACGGTCAGCGACGGGTGTTCCGCCGGTGGCGGCAGGTCGCGCAGGGCGGCATAGCCGACCCCGGTCTGCCGCTGGCGCAGCTCGCCGGCCAGGTAGGCGGCGCCGGCCGGGATCTCGTCCGGGGCGAGGCCCCGCAGCGCGGCGGCCAGCAGCTCGACCTTGGCCCGTCGGGCGGAGGTCGCTGTCACGGCGGCGGAGGTGGCCGCCAGGTCGAGGAACCGCACGTCCCCAATCCTGGCAGCCCCCTCCGACAAACCGTGGGCAAAGCTAAACGGAGATCGGCTCCTCGATCCGCATGCCCCGGGCCCGTATCTCGTCGGCGACCCGGGAAAGTACGGCGTCGAGCGCGCAGAGAACGCTGGAAAGTTCGCCGAGCTGGTCCTTCAGCACTTCCTCGGACCATGCGGAGACGTTGACGTCCCCCAGAGCACTGACAGCGGCGTCGAGCCGCACAATGGCCTCGTTCGTACTCATGTTCGAAACCATACTGCACGACTCGGGACGTACGCAGCAACTTCGCCCATTCTCTGCGCGGCGCCTGACCCGATTCCCGCTGGCACGTCTCACATCACCCGCCGCACGCTTCCCACCTGCACCTTCGCGGGGTAGCGTGCCGAGTTGATCAACCCGATTCGTGGAAAGAAACCGAAACACATGACCCTCAAGCGTGTCCTGCGCGGAGTCGGAGCGGGTGTCGCGGCCCTACTGGTCGCCGGCACCCTGACCGGCGTCGCCGGTCCGGCTCAGGCGGCCGAGGCGAAGCCCGAACTCGACCTGTCATTCCAGAACGACGCCATCGTCAACAACACCCCCACGACCATCGGCACCTACATCAACAACCGTGGCGACGCTCCGGCGACCGGGGTCGTGGTGACGTTCGACGCCAGCGCGGTGGCCGACAAGGTCGACATCTCGGTGCCGGACTGGAACGAAGACTGCAAGCTGGACGGCGCGAAGATCGTCTGCCAGTACGGCAGCCTGGCGCCCGGCCAGAGCGAGACCATCTACGCGATCACCCTGGCGAGCAAGCCCCGCGTCACCCCCGGCGACGCCGGCTCGGTGCAGGTGACGATCAAGAGCACGGAAGAGGACGGCGCACCGGGCAACAACACGGTCCCGCTGCCGGTCACCATCGTGGCGTCCGGACCCGACCTGGTCGCCCTGGCCGACGACCTCGGCTCCGAAACCGACCGGGTCGGCCCCGGCGACACCGTGCCGGTGCTCGGTGCCGTACAGAACGAGGGCGACACCGCCACCACCGACATCTCGGTGAGCTGGCAGCTACCCGGCGAGGGCGCGTTCGTCGAACGGTACGACGACTGCGAGTACACGGACGTCTGGCCCGGTACCCACCCGGCGGGTTACGTGTACGGGCCGTCCTGGGTGACCTGCGTCGCGCCACTGGTGCTCCAGCCCGGCGAGACCGCCCTGCTGTTCGACCCGGCAACCGGCGAGTCTCTGTTCAACGCGACCTTCGGCAAGAACCTGCTCGGCCCGGACAGCCTGTACGGGTTCCTCCAGGTCGGTCTGGCCGACGAGGAGTCGGTCGCCCAGGCGCGGAAGCAGACCAAGGGTGGGCCGTCGTTCGCGGCGAAGCTCAGGAGCCTGACCATCCAGACCAGCAAGGCCAAGCGGGCCGCTGCCGCGCGGGAACTGGACGACTCCGACAACATCGCCGATTTCCAGCTCTGGACCAAGCCGAACACGATCGACTTCTCGGTCACCGCGGAACCGGTGACCGGCGCGGTCGGTGACGTCGTCGAGGTGCCGTACACCGTGGTCAACAACGGACCGTCGGACGGCGGTGCGGGCTGGAAGGTCGTGGCGCCGAGCGGGACCGTCCTGCTGCCGAGCGAGTGGTGCTACGAGCGCGACGCCGACGGCCACATCCTGCCCGAGTCGACCACGCAGGGTTGCAGCATCGAGAGCTTCTTCCCCTCCACCGCGTCCGGCTACGGCCGGATCAGCTCGAAGTTGCGCATCAAGATCAAGTCGACGCCGGGTACGAACGGCACGATCACCGTCGACAACTACGGACCCGCGACCGAGTCGAAGCACGACAACGACGTCGCGAAGATCGTCCTCGGTACGCCCGGCAGCAACACGCCGGGCACGGGCGACGGCGGTAGCGGCGACGGCGGTAGCGGCGACGGCGGTAGCGGCGACGGCGGTGCCGGAGCCGGTGGTGGGCTGCCGGTGACCGGTGTCCAGGCGGGGCTGCTCGGCGGCGTCGGCGGTGCCGCGCTGATCGCCGGTGCCACGCTCTTCCTGCTCGCCCGACGCCGCCGGCTGGTGCTGGTGGTGCCGAGCGAGGACGGCACCGGGAAGCTGTGACCCGGTAGAACTGCCGTGGGCCGTGGTCGGACACCTCCGACCACGGCCCACGTCGTCTTCCCGATGGCGATCAGCCCGCCGCGGCGGCCGCCTCGGCGACCTTGGCCAGCAGCAGCGTCTCGGCCAGGCAGACCCGCGCGAACTCGCCGAGGTGCAGGCTCTCGTTCGGCCCGTGCGCCCGCGCGTGCGGGTCCTCCACCCCGGTCACCAGGATCGCCGCCTGCGGGAACATCTCCTGGAAGGTGGCGATGAACGGGATCGAACCACCGACACCGATGTCGACCGGCTGGACGCCGTCCCAGGCCGACTCGAAGGCGCCCCGCGCCGCGTCGAAGTACGGCCCGGTCGCGTCGATCACGCACGGCTCGCCGTCGTGCTCGAACGTGACCACGGCCGTGGTGCCCCACGGGGCGTGCTTCTCCAGGTGCCCGCGCAGTGCGGCGTACGCCTGCTTCGGGTCGTCGCCCGGCGCCAGCCGTACGCTCAGCTTGGCCTTCGCGGCCGGGACCAGGGCGTTGGGCGCACCGACGGTCGGCGGCGCGTCGATGGCCAGGATGGCCAGCGCCGGCTTGGTCCAGATCCGGTCGGTGAGCCGCCCGGTGCCGATGAAGGTGACACCGTCGGACAGGCCGGACTCGGCCCGCAGCCGGTCCTCCGGGTAGTCGACGGTCGCGCCGACCCGGCTGACCAGCCCGTCCACCGCCACGTCGCCCGCGTCGTCGTGCAGCGTGGCGAGTAGCCGGGTCAACGCGGTCAGCGCGTCCGGGACCGCACCGCCGAACATGCCGCTGTGTACGGCGTGGTCGAGCGTACGGATCTCGACGAAACAGTTCACGATGCCGCGCAGCGACGTGGTGAGCGCCGGTACGCCGATGTCCCAGTTGCCGGAGTCGGCGATCACGATCACGTCGGAGGCGATCTCGTCGCGGTGTTCCCGGAGGAGTTGCTCCAACGAGTCGGAGCCGAACTCCTCCTCGCCCTCGATGAACAGCACCACGCCCACCGGCAGGTCGTCGCCGAACGCGCGCAGCGCGGCGATGTGCGCCATGATGCCGGCCTTGTCGTCGGCCGCGCCCCGGCCGTATAGCCGCCCGTCGCGCTCCACCGGCTCGAACGGGTCGCTCTCCCACAGGCTCAGGTCGCCGACGGGCTGGACGTCGTGGTGGGCGTAGAGCAGTGCGGTCGGCGCACCGGGCGGCGCGGCCCGCCGACCGATGACCGCCGGCTGCCCACCGGAGCGCACGATTTTTACGTCGAGCGAGCAGGCCCGCAGGAGTTCGGCGACGGCCTCGGCGGAACGTTCCACGTGTGCGTGGTCGAAGCCGTCGAACGCGATGCCGGGGATCCGGACGAGGCGCTCGAGGTCGGCCCGGACGCCCGGCAGCTCCCGCTCGATCGCGGCCCGCAACCCGGCCTCGGTGAAGATCGGTCTGGTCATGACCGGAATCGTAGGCCGACCTTACGGCCCGCTGCTCCCCGAGCCCGCAGAACCGTTCTCGGTCCCCCCGGTGGCATCGGTCCCCGTGCCCCGGCGCGGGCGTCCGGCGGCGCGGGCGGCAGCCTCGCCGGCGGCCCCCATCCAGGAACGGGCCCGGCCGGCGCCGCCGCCGACCCAGTCACCCAGGTCGGTGGCACCGTCGCCGAGCCGGCGCAAGAGCCCGACCAGCGGATCCTGGCTGCGGCCGAACGCCTCCCGGTAGGAGTCGGCCGCCGCCCGGACCTCTTCGGTCACCGACGCGTCCTGGTCGTCCGCCCGCCGCGGGTACTCACCGGCGAGCACCCGGCCGTACGCGCCGGAGTCGATCCAGTGCCGAAGCTGGGCCGCCCGCGCCACCGGCACCGGATGGGTGCTCCACGCGGTCATCCTGATCTTGTGGAAGCTGTCCCGCAGGTCGCCGCCGCCGTCGTACTCGGCCGCCTGCTCCAGGAAGGCGGTGGTGTCGATCTGCGACAGGTCCCCGCCACCGGCCATCTTCATCAGCAGCCGCAGCGCGGCGCCCGGATCCTGACCGGCGAGCAGACCGGCCCGGTCGCCGGACAGTTCCGCCTTGCGCCACCATTCGAGCATCGCCGCGATGATCGCGCGCAGGGCGATCGCCCCGACCGGCAGCCAGCTCAGGCTCGCCGCCCAGCGGGTGAGGATCGACAGGATGGTCTTGTAGACCGCGTGCCCACTGCCGACGTGGCCGAGTTCGTGGCCGAGCAGGCAGCGCAACTCGTCGTCGTCGAGCTGCTGTACGCAGGCGGAGCTGAGGGTGATGAACGGGCGGTCCAACCCGATCGCCTCGGCGTTCAGCCACGGCGACTGGGTCACGTACAGCTCGGGCAGTTCGAGCACGTCGAGCGCGCTCGCCGCCTCGGCGTACCGCTGGTAGACCCTGGGGTACTGGCGGTGGTCGACCCGGATGCCGGTGGCCAGGTGGGAGAGGCGAAAGCCGCGCTCGTTCCACATCCCGAAGAACGACCGGATCACCTCGTCGAAGCCGCGCAGTTCCCGCAGGGCGGTGAGCGCACCTCGGTCGGCGGGATGCTCCCAGGCCCGTGAGCTGATCCCGGTCAGCACCACCCGGGTACGGGCCGGGGCGCCCGCAGCGCCCTCGCCGGCTGAAGTCATCGTGGGCTCCCCGTCCGCAGTCCCTCGTCCTACCCTGCGATCGTGCCGCAGCGGTCCGTTGCCGTCCATGGGCCGGACATGCCAGTCAAGCCAATCGAACGTAGTTGATTTCCGGGTCGTACGCTGCCCCGCCGGTCGTCCCCGCCGGGTCGCCGGATCCGGTGGACGTCGGCTGGTCGGGGGCGCCGTCGACCACCAGGTCGGCGCGTTCGGCGGTGGCGTCCGCGCGGAAGTGCCGGCGCTCGCCCTGCCGCCACCGGATCAGGTACGGCAGCAGTTCCGCCCCGTCCCGGCGTAGCGCCCGGTCCAGCCGCAGCCGTGGCGACGCGGTCACGAACACCGACAGGGTCAACTCGGGCGCGATGCCGAACCGGGCACTGCTCACCCCTTCGAGGACCACCACCGGCGCGGGTGGCACGGCGACCCAGCGGGGGGTGAACTCCTCGCGTACCCAGCTGTAGCGGCGGTAGTGACCGGTCCGACCGGCGCGCAGCGGTTCGAGCACCCACTCGTCGAGTCTGGGCCAGAAGGTGAGCTGGTCGTCCCAGCCGGCCAGCAGGTCGTCGGTGTGCACCACCGGCACCGCTGAACCTCCGTCACCGGCCAGCGCCGCCGCGAGGCGATCGGCGAACAGGGTCTTGCCCGCGCCGCTCGGCCCGTCGACCGCCACCAACCGGGTACGCCCAAGACGCGCCGGCCGCCCCATGATTTGCCGGCCGAGTCCGACGTACGTCTCCACCCGCCCACCGCCCTCAGGCACCGCTATTTCACTGAATGAGTGGCTATTCACGGCCGGATAACCACTCTTCCAGTGAATTTGCAGGCTCGGGGCAGGGTGGGGTGGGGGTGGGGAGGTCAGGCGGTTGCGGGGGCGCCGGGTGGGATGAAGGGGAGGTCGGCGGGTGGGCCGCTCTCGACCAGGCGCCATAGCGCGTCCGTGTCGAGGTGTTCCTCGACCAGGTCACCGAGCAGGTCGAGGGTACGTTTCCGGGCGGCGGCGAAGGAGGTGTCCGGCGCGACCTCGAAGCCGTGCCGACCGGCCAACCGCGCCGCCTCGGCCAGGAACCGGCGGCGGAACCCGTCCGACTCGAACGCGCCGTGCCAGTGGGTGCCGAGCACCGCGCCGACGCTCGCCCCCTCCGCCCGCCCGTCGTCGTACGTGAGCAGCGGCGGCAGGTCAGGGTCGGCGCTGGAGACGTACCCGTGGTGGATCTCGTAGCCGTGCACCGGGAGCGAGCCGTAGGCCGTGCCCACCGATCGCGTCACCGTCTTGCGCGGGTCGAAGGCGACCTCGATGGGGAGCAGGTCGAGCCCGTCTACCGTCCCGCGCCGGCTCTCCACCTCGTCGTGGATGGCTCGGGAGAGCATCTGGAAGCCGCCGCAGATGCCGAGCAACGGCCGGCCGGCTCCGGCGTGCGCGAGCACCGCGTCGGCCAGGCCGGTACGCCGCAGCCACGCCAGGTCGTCCACGGTCGACTTGGTGCCGGGCAGCACCACCAGGTCGGCGGCGGCGACCTCGCTCGGCTCGACGGTGAGCCGGACCCGTACGCCGGGTTCGGTGGCGAGCGCTTCCAGGTCGGTGGCGTTGGAAATCCGGGGCAGCCGGATCACCGCCACGTCCAGCCATTCGGTGCCGCGCGGTGGTGCCGGCCGACCGAGCAGCCGGTCGTACGCGAGCGAGTCCTCGGCGTCGAGCCACAGGTCACGGTCCCAGGGCAGCACCCCGTACGTGGGGCGGCCGGTGACCCGACCGAGCATGTCGATGCCGGGCTGGAGGAGTCCGAGGTCCCCCCGGAACTTGTTGATCACGAACCCGGCGACGAGTGCCTGGTCGGCCGGGTCGAGCAGGGCGACGGTGCCGAACAGCGAGGCGAAGACCCCGCCCCGGTCGATGTCGGCTACCACGATGGTGGGAAGTGCGGCGTGCCGGGCCAGGCCCATGTTGACGTAGTCGGTGTCCCGCAGGTTGATCTCGGCGGGGCTGCCGGCGCCCTCGCAGATCACCACGTCGTACTCGGCACGCAGTTCGGCCAGGGCGGCGAAGGCGGTCCGGGCCAGCCGGGGCCGCAGCGCCCGGAAGTTCGTCGCCGTGATCGAGGCGGTCCCGGCCCGCTCGGCGGCGCCCCCGTCCGGCTCGCGCAGCGCCTCACCGAGCAGGACGACCTGACTGGACAGGTCGCTGCCGGGCTTCAGCAGCACCGGGTTGAACCGCAGATCGGGCGGGAGCCCGCAGGCGGCCGCCTGCATGGCCTGGGCCCGGCCGATCTCCCCGCCCCGACCGTCCGGCCCGACCACCACGGCCGAGTTGTTGGACATGTTCTGCGCCTTGAACGGGGCGACGTTGACCCCCTGGCGGCGCAGCCACCGGCAGATGCCAGCGGTCAGCACGCTCTTGCCCGCGTCCGAGGTGGTGCCGGCGACGAGCAGCCCGCCGCTCATCCCCGCCTCCGCAGCGTCCGCCCGAGACCACGCAGCACGGCCCGTCGGGGTCGGGCGGTGATCGCGTACGCCACGGCGACGCCGAGCGCACCGAGCCCGACGCTGCCGGAGAGCTTGGCCGCCCGACGGATGTGCCGCGCCTCGGGCCGTGGGCCGTCACCGAGGAAGGGCCGCACCTCGGAGCGCCCGAAGTAGACGTTGCGCCCGCCGAGGCGTACGCCGAGCGCACCGGCCATCGCGGACTCGCACTGCCCGGCGTTGGGGCTGGGGTGGTCGTTGCGGTCCCGGCGCCAGACCCGCCAGGCCCGTGCCCGGTCCCCGCGTACGGAGGGTGCGGCGGCGATGGTGAGCAGCGCGGTCAGCCGGGAGGGCACCAGGTTGAGCAGGTCGTCGAGGCGGGCGGCGGCGGTGCCGAAGCGCTCGTAGCGGGGCGAGCGGTGCCCCACCATCGCGTCCAGGGTGTTGACCGCCCGGTAGCCGATCAGTCCGGGCAGGCCGGCGACGGCGCCCCAGACCAGCGGCGCGACCACGGCGTCGGAGGTGTTCTCCGCGACCGACTCGACGGTGGCGCGGGCCAGTTCGCCTTCGTCCAGCGCCGACGGGTCCCGCCCGCAGAGGTGGCTGAGCCGCTCCCGGGCCGCCGGCAGGTCGCCCTTGCGCAGCGTCTTGCCCATCACCTTCGCCTCGTGCCGCAGGGTCTGCCCGCCGAGCACGGTCCAGGTGCCGGCCGCGACCAGGGCCGCGCGGGCCACCGGCCGGTGCCGGGTGGCGGTCGCGGCGGCCACCGCGACAAGCACGGGTACGCCCACCGCCAACGCCGCGTACGCCGTACCGGCCGAGCGGTTCGGCTGGTAGAGCCGGCGTTCCAGGGCGGCGGCGGCCTGCCCGAATCCGGCGACCGGGTGCAGCCGGCGGGGGTCACCGAGCAGCGCGTCGAGGGCGTAGCCGGCGGCGAGCCCGGCCGCGTTGGCGGTGCCGCTGCCCACCCATGACCCCCTCGCGCGCACGCTGCCCCCGGGCGCCCTAGTGCCCCGCCGCCCGCTCCCACGATCGATCGCCGTCGCCCGCACCCCGACCACCCCCCCGGCCGGCAGCCTAGTAAGTCGCCCCAGGCCCGACGCGACGGGGCGCCCCACCGATCTCCTCGACGATCTTGCACTTGTGGCGCCCAGGATAGGGCATTCATCCGGATTTGCATGCCACCACAAGTGCAAGATCGTCGCGCTACCCGGGGGTGCGGGGAAGGGTTTCGAGGGCGTGGAGGACTGCGGCCATGTCTTTGGCGGCGTGTCCGGCTTCGGCTGTCGCGGTGTAGAGGGTCTGGCAGACGTCGAGTAGGGGGGAGGCGATGCCGGCCTGTTCGGCGGCTTGGACGATCAGCCTGTTGTTGTAGAGCACGTCGCGGATCGAGGCCTGCACCTCGAAGTCGCGATCGAGCAGCTTGCGGCCCTTCGTACGGGAAACCGTGCTCGCCATCGGTCCGGCGTCGACTGCCGTCAGCAGTGTCGCCCGGTCCAGCCCGTGCCGCTCGGCGAAGTGGAACGCCTCGGCCAACCCGGTCACCATGCTGATCAGGAACGTGTTGACGGCCAGCTTCATCAGCAGCGCACCGGGAACCGGGCCGCACCGCAGGATCTCGTGGCACATGGGACGCAGCAGGGTCGCCACGTGTTCGAGGTCCGGTTCGTCGCCGGCCAGCATGGCGACCAGGCGGCCGGCCTCGGCGGGCCCGCGCGACCCGGAGACCGGCGCCTCCACGTACGCCCCACCCGCGGCCCGGATGTCGGCGGCGAGTCCACGCGAATACTCGGGCTCGGTGGTGCCCATGTGCACCACCGTCCGCCCGGCCACCTGCCGGGCGAGACTGTCGGTGCCCCGGCCCAGCACATGGTCGATCGCGGCGCCGTTCGCCAGCATGACGATCACGGTCTCGGCCTTCGTGAAGACCTCTTCCGGGCTGCCGGCCACGGCGGAGCCGGCCGCACGCAGGGGCCGGCTCCGGTCCGGGGTGCGGTTCCATACGACCAGGTCGACGCCGGCACGAGCCAGGTTGAGTGCCATCGGTTGGCCCATGATCCCGAGGCCGAGAAATCCCACAGTCACCCGGTGAACGTTACGGAGCAACCGGCGCAGTGGCCGCAGCCAATCGCACGATGTTGGCCTGCCCGGGCCGTCATAACGGGTCCCGAGCGGTTACCCGACGAGCAGGATCACGCTGATCGCCAGCATCACCACGGCGGTGGCCCCGTGGACGCCGTAGACGGCCGCCCTGGGCCCCTTGCTGCGCAGCACGATCAGCGCGTCGCCGAGGGGTATGCCGGTGGCGGCGAGCATGAACCAGCCCAACAGGTGGGGTGTCGCTCCAGCCAGCAGGATGAAGATGAACAGCCCCGAGGCGATGTCGCGTACGGCCTTGACGGATAGCCAGGATCGGAAGTTCGGGTCCTCGGTCCGTGTGCCGGGGATGCCGAAACCAGCTGCGGCCTGCGGTGCCCATAAGGCGCGTGCGCCGACGAAGATGATGCCCGCACCGATCAGTCCGGCGAGCACGCTGGCGACGTTGATGAGCATGGCTTGGAACCCCTCTCGACAGCGACACCGCAGCGATTTCTAGCGGCGCTAGTGGTGATAGCGACGATAGCTCTAGCCTCGACAGGATGTCTAGTGGCGCTAGGATGTAGTCATGTCTGCGATCAACGAGCGCCGTGAACGTGAGCGCGCCCACCGCCATCAGCTGATCGTCACCGCTGCGCGGGAACTCGCGGAAGCCGAAGGCTGGGAGGCAGTGACGACGCGCCGGCTGGCCGAACGCGTCGAGTACAGCCAGCCGGTGCTGTACAGCCACTTCAACGGCAAGGACGCCATCGTGAGCGCGGTCGCCCTGGACGGCTTCGGCGAACTCGCCGCCCACCTGCGCGGCGCGCGACAGGCGGCCCCCGAGCCGGGGCAGGCCCTGCGCGCCCTCTGCCGCGCCTACCTGGAGTTCGCGACCGAGCGGCCCGCCCTGTACCAGGCCATGTTCGTCATGCCCACCGATCTGAAGTTCGCGAGCACCGAGACACCACCCCCGCTACGGGCCGCCTTCGACGAGTTCGTCAGCTGCTTCCGTCCGGACAACGAGCGGCGCGAACTATTCGCCGAAGTCACCTGGAGCGCGTTGCACGGCATGGCCGTCCTGTCCGACAGCGGTCGCATCCCTGCGGACGGCCAGGAAGAACGGCTCGATTTCCTCGTTACCCAGATCGCCGACACCCCCAACGGGGCGCCCAAGGGCAGCAGAGCCACGACTGGGCCCCTTCCAGCCTGACGACGCCGGTCACGGCAGGCCAGAGAAGTCAGTGGGGTACGGGCAGTGCCGTCAGGTGGGCGGCTGCGGTGATTCGGGCGACGGCGTCGGCGAGCTGGTGTTGCTCGTCGGGGGGCAGTGCACTGGTGATCTCGGGCATGCGTTTGGCGACGTCGGCGTAGAGCGCGCCGACGATCTCCTCCCCGAGCGCGGTGGTGCTGAGTGTGACCGCCCGCCGGTCGCGCTGGAGTGTTTCCCTCTGCACGAGCCCGCGACGTTCGATGCGCTCGACAAGGCCACTGAGGGCATTCTTGGCAACGCCGAGCAGCTGTGCGAGTTCGCCCATGCCTCGCGGCTGGTCCTTGATCGCGCACAGGAGGGTGGCCTGGACCGAGGTGAGGTCGTGGTCGGCGCAGATCTGCGCGTATCGACGCTGCACCAGGACGGACAGCCAGACAAGGTTGTTTCCGAAGCCGTCGTTCTCTGCCACCGGCGCACCCATCCTTCCTTCGCTGTGTGTCAGCTTACCTTGCGAAAGTTCACGTCAGGAACTACTTTTAGTTCACGGCAGGAACTATCGCCGGGATCGCCGATGGCGACGATCGACGGAGCCGCCCGTCACCGAGTACCGGGACGAGCGCCCTCCACGATTTCGGCACGGGCGCGCGAAGAGAGAAGGACTCATGGACACACAGCCAGCTGGCACGATCGCCGTCTTCGGCGGCACGGGCAAACAGGGCGGATCGGTCATCGACTCGATCCTGTCCCGCGGTGCGCACGTACGCGCCCTCGTTCGCAGCCCGGAGTCTGACCGGGCGCAGGCGCTCGCCGATCGCGGAGTCGAACTCGCGCGAGTCGAGATCGGCGACGCCACATCGCTGTCGGGCGCGCTCCAGGGGGTGGACGCCTTCTTCTTCATGACCACCCCCGGGGGCCACACCCTCGCCGACATCGAGCGCGAGACGCGGCAGGGCATCAACCTCGTCGACGCGGCGGCCGCGGCGGCCGTGCCGCACGTCGTGTTCAGCTCGGTCGGCGGAGCTGAACGTGACTCGGGCGTGCCGCACTTCGAGTCGAAGCGCCGCGTGGAGGAGCACCTCCAACAGTCCGGCCTGCGGGCGACGTTGGTCCGCCCGGTCGCCTTCATGGACAACTTCACGTATATGGGGCCGAGCGTCGAGAACGGCGAGATCGTGCTGCGTATGCCGCTGCCCGATCACATCCCGCTACAACTGATTGCCGTCCGGGACATCGGCCAGATCAGTGCCTCGTTCCTGCTCGGGGCCGCGAAGGCGCCTGACGGCGCCATCGAGATCGCCGGCGACGAGCGCACCGGCAGCCAGATCGCCGCCGCGTTCGGCGAGTACGCCGGGCTCCCAGCACGGTATGAAGCCCTACCCCTGCAGGTACTCGGAGACAATCCGGATATGCAGGCGATGTTCCGCTGGTTCGCAGAGACGCCGGCCTACCGGGCCGACATCGGAGCGGTGAAAGCGATCGCGCCGAGTGCGTGGGACCTGCCCACGTGGCTCCGCTCCGGCGACTGGACGCTGCCGACCCCGGGCCGGTGACAACCGCGTCGTAGCGGGGCAGGACCAGGGACCTCGGTGCCCGGTCGAGATCGGCTCAGTGCTCGGGGCCCAGGTGGCTGCGTTCACCCTCGTGGTCGAGGATGCAGAGGATCTCGGCCGGCCCGCCGTACGCGCCGAACGCGTGCGGGACCATGCAGGAGAACTCGGCCGCCTCGTTCGCCCCGACCAGGATCGTCCGCTCGCCGAGGCGCAGCAGAATCGTGCCGGAGAGCACGGTGAGCCAGTCACGCCCCGGATGCACCCGCAGCTCTTCCGGCACCTCGCGGGTGACCCGCATCTTGGCGACGGTCTGATTGCTGTCCCGGGACAGCAGCCAGGTGGTGATGCCGCGCTCCTCGTTGCAGTACGGGCGGATCACCACGTCGTCGTCGGCGTCCGACTCGACCAGTTGATCAAGCGTGGTGTCCAGCGCGCGGGCGAGCGCGGCAAGCTGGTCCAGGGCGATCCGCCGGTGACCGGTCTCGATCCGGCTGAGCGTGGACGGGCTGAGCAGGCAGCGGCTGGCCAGTTCGTCCAGCGACCAGCCTCGGGCCACCCGCAGGCCACGGATCCGCTGCCGAACCAGGGCCTCCAGGTCCTTGTCTTGCTTCATACGCAAGACACTATGCCGAAAGCGCAGTACGCGGCTACCGTCGACGCATGGCACACGACCACCTGATCGAAATGCTCGACCTAGACGCCGAGGTCCTGCACGAATACCATCGCGACCTGATCGGCTGGGTCGGCCGCGAGGCCGCCGACCGGCCCCGCATCGTCGACATCGGCGCCGGCAGCGGCACCGGCTCACTCGCCCTCGCCCGGGAGCTGCCCGGATCCGAGGTCACCGCGGTCGACGTGTCCCCGGAGATGCTGGCCCACCTGCGCAGCCGGGCCGACGCCGCCGGGCTGGGTGGGCGGATCCGTACCGTCGAGGCCGACCTCGACCAGCCCTGGCCCGACCTCGGACCGACCGACGTGATCTGGGCCGCCGCCTCGATGCACCACATGGCCGACCCCGGCCACGCGCTCGCATCGGCGTACGGCGCGCTGCGGCCCGGCGGGCTGCTGGTGATCGCCGAACTGGACTCGTTCCCGCACTTCCTGGCCGGCACGCCCGACGAGGACGTGGAGGAGCGCGGTCACGCCGAGGCGGCGAAACGGCGGCACGAGGCGGGCCTGCACATGCACGAGAACTGGGGCGAGCGGATCAGCCAGGCCGGATTCACGGCGGTGACCGAGCGACACTTCGACATCGACCTCCGGCCGCCCCTGCCCGCAGCCGCCGCGCGCTACGCCGAGGTCTCCCTGCTCCGGATGCGCCACGGGCTCCAGGAGCGGCTGTCGGCGTCCGATCTCGCCGCCCTGGACAAGGTTGTCGCTGGCCTGGGCGGCCGTGACGATCTCAGCGTACGCACCGAGCGGACAGTCTGGCTGGCCCGCCGCTAGCCCTTGATGAACGCCGGACGGCCGGCCAGCACACGGTTGGCCGGCCGCGGTCGGTCTGACCTCCGTCCGAAGGGGTGGGGCGGCGAGCACCCGTCCGGTGCCCACACACCCCACCGCCGACGTGCCGCCCCGATCAGGCCGGTACGGGCACCCGACTGCGCCCGCGCCGACCGCGCCCGCTCCCCACGCCGTTGTCGGCCTCCGGGTTGTCGGCCTCCGGCTCCACCGCCGGTTCGTCACGGGACAGGTCCATACCCGGGAACCCGTCCCTGTTCGACCCGGCCGACCGGTCGTCGTCACCCGGATCGCTGGCGGACGCCTCTTCCAGCGGCAGACCGGTCGGGTCGTCGGCCGGCGGGAGGTCCGGCAGTTCGTCGCGGAGCGTGAGGAACCGCTCGTAGTCCGTACCCGCGCCGTAGCCCGGGTCGGACGGGTAGCCGGGCGCCGGGGAGACCGGTACGGGTGCGTAACCGGGCTCGTCGTCCAGCGGGCGGGCGTCGGGCAGGGCCGGTGCCTGGGCGTTCGGGACCGGTTCGGTCTCCTCGCCCTGCACCCGCTGCTCGGCCTCGGCGTCCTCGATCGAACTGGTGGTCATGGTCGGGCGGTTGCGGGCGAACCGGCCCCGGCCCCGGGACAGGTCGTGACCGACGGCAACCGCCTCCATCTCGTACATGGTGCGGTGGTTACCGGCGTCGTCGACCCAGTCCCGGGTGTACATCCGCCCGACCACGATGACCGGGTCGCCGGTCATCACCGAGGAGGCGACGCCCTCGGCGAGCTTGCGCCAGCAGTTCACCCTGACCCGCAGGCTGTTGCCGTCGACCCAGCGTCCGCTCTCCCGGTCGAGCCGGCGGGCGGTCGAGGCGACCTTGAAGTTGGTCACCAGCGTGCCGCTCTGGGTGGTACGCCGCCACTCCGGGGCGGTGAGCACATTGCCCACGATCGTTACATAGGTGTCGAACATTCTCTCTCCGTAGCAATCACGATGGATCAGATGAATGGCTTCGAGTCGACTCGCCGTCGAGACTGGCAACACGGCAGCCGTCGCGCCACCGTCCGGACGCGAGCTGTGGACAACCCGGCGACCGGTGGATAAAGCCCTGATCAAGCGCGAATGTGCTATGTCGAGATAACGTCATGCCCGTGGAACCGGATCTGCTCGGCGCAGCGTACGAGAGCCAGACGATCGATCTCGGGCACGACGACGAGGGCCCGGTACGGGCCACGCTGGTCCGGCGTCGAGCCGAGCGGCCCACCGGTCGCGCGGTGCTCTACCTGCACGGGTTCGCGGACTACTTCTTCCAGGCACACCTGGCCGACTTCTTCGTCGAACGTGGCTGGGACTTCTACGCGCTCGACCTGCGCAAGTACGGCCGCAGCCTGCTCCCGCACCAGACGCCCAACTTCTGCCGCGACCTGACCGAGTACTTCCCCGAACTCGACGCCGCCGCCGACATCATCCGTGAGCAGGACGGCAACCACACCCTCCTGGTCAACGGACACTCGACCGGCGGCCTGCTCGCGGCACTCTGGACACACGCGAGGCGCGACACCCCGCTCGTCGACGGGTTGTTCCTCAACAGCCCGTTCTTCGACCTCAACGCCCCGTGGCTGGCCCGCAGACCGCTCGCCGCGGCCGTCGCCCAGTTGGCCCGGCGGATGCCGTACCTGGTCATCCCGCTCGGTCTGTCCCCGGTGTACGGCCAGAGCCTGCACACCGAGCACCGGGGCGAGTGGACCTACGACCTGACCTGGAAGCCGCTCGGCGGTTTCCCGGTCCGCGCGGGTTGGCTGGCGGCGATCCGTCGCGCCCAGCGGCAGGTGCAGCGCGGGCTGGCGATCTCCGTACCGGTGCTGCTCGCCTCCTCGACGCGGAGCTACCGGAGCGGGACCTGGCACGAGTCGGCGACGCTCGCCGACTCCGTGCTCAACGTGGCGGACATGGCCCGCTGGGCGCCGATGCTGGGGCGACACGTGACCCTGGTCCGGTTCGACGGCGGCCTGCACGACCTGACCCTGTCCGGCCCGGCCGTACGCGAGCAGGTGTTCACCGAGTTGGATCGGTGGGTCGGCGCCTTCCTCGACCGAACTCCCCCGGCTGCGGAGAATCCGACCAGCGCACCACCGGCCCCGACTCCTCATCCGGCTCCGGCGGCTGCGTCCATTCCTGCCCCTCCGGCGCCCGGTACGGCGCAGGCTCCGGCTGCTGCTCCACCGCCGGCTGGTACGGCGGCCGGCCGGGCTCCCGGTACCCCGTAGGTCCCGGCACCTGGTACGCCCGCCGATCCTGCCCGTCATACCCACGCCGGTCCGGCGCCTGAGGCAGATCCTCGTACGCCCGCCGTTCCGGCGCCGGGGGCAGATCGTCGTACGCCCGCCGTTCCGGAGGTTGCGGCCGCTCCTCGTACGCTCGCCGTTCCGGCGCCGGGGGCCGCTCCTCGTAGACACGCCGTTCCGGAGGTTGCGGCCGCTCCTCGTACACCCGTCGGTCCGGCGGCTGGGGCCGTTCCTCGTACGCCGGCCGACCCGGTGGCTGGTCTCGGTCCTCGGTTGAGCGCAATGCCCGTTGCTCGCCGGTCCGCCACGAACCCGGCCGACCCCCACCCCGCCGCGGCCCGGGCCGGTCGACGGGTGGACGCGAAACCGGGCGGGAGACCGGCTGCTCTGCCTGCGGCTGCGGAGCCGGCTGTTCCGGGCCTCGGCGCAGCCCCGGCCGTTCCGCTGGCGAACCGGACACTGGGCGGACCGGCGGCGGCCAGGTCGGCTGCTGGCCCACCCGACGGGCCGGGCTCGCCGCGGGCGCGGCCGGGTGGAACGGCAGCCACATCCCCTGCCGCCAGACCAGCAGGTCACGGCTGAGCGGGTGCGGGTCACCGGCGAAGAAGACCCGGTCCACCGCCCGCCGGGCCTTCTCCCGTCCGGGCCGGGACTGGGAGCCAGTGACGATCACCACGTCCCGGGCCGGCACACCGATGACCAGTTCGCCGGGAACGGACTGCTGGAGGTCGTCCCAGAACTCGTCGACCAGCATCACGCTGGACTCCAGGCCGTCGAAGGAGAGCAGCAGCGCGGGCGGCTGGCCGGAGATCCGCAGCCGGTTCATCGCCAGGTCGAGGTGCTGCATCGCGGTACGCCGAAGGGCCCGCCGTCCGACCCCGCTCCGCTCCAGGTCCGCCCAGGTAACCAGGCGTTCACCGTACGGTGGGCCGAACGAGTAGGCGATGCCGATGTCGTCGGAGAACTCGTCGAGCAGCGTGTCTCCGCCGACCTGCTCGTCAGCAGTCGACACAAGCAGCGGCAAAAACTGGGTGCTCGTCACCTGCACCCGTGAAAACCTAGTATGTGCTGGCCGGGCCGGCGACCCCCCGTCCAGCCGGACACTCGTCCGGCAGCGCGGGTACCCTTCTCGCGCGCGTAATACAGCAGGCGCTCGTAGCTCAGCGGATAGAGCAGGGGACTTCTAATCCCAAGGTCGTAGGTTCGATCCCTACCGGGCGCACCACATAACAGCAGCTCAGAGCGGTTATTGACGGAGCGGGGCGGCGAGCGGGGCGGTGACCGGGCCGGTCCCGGCGACGCGGTGTCGCAGTGGTTGCAGTTTCTCGGCGAGAGCTCCGGGCTCGATCGGCAGCCAGGCGGATCCGCTGACCTCGTCGGCCTGGAGCCTCAGGTGCGGCGGTTCGGCGACTGTGAAGGCGTACCGCAGGTCGAAGTGCCAGTGTTCGGGTTCACCCCTGGCCGGGTTCGCCGGGAACCGGTGCACGCCGATGTCGACCGGGAACCGTTCCAGGACGACCAGGGCACTCGCCCCGATGCCGGTTTCCTCTTCGACCTCGCGCAGCGCGGCGCCGAGCAGGCTGGTGTCGTCCGGCTCCAGGTGCCCGCCGGGGCAGAGCCAGCGGCCGAGCACGTTGTGCCGGATGTGCAGTGCCTGCCAGTCGCGGTTGAGCAGCACGGCGGAGCAGGTGAGGTGGCCGGTGAAGGTCGACCGGGACAGGATCGCCGTACGCGCGTCGAGCCCGGCCAGCAGCGGGGCGAGCCGGTCCCGCTCGGTGCCGTACCGGTCGAGGTATGCCTCGATGGTCGCGTGCACCTCGGCCAGGTCGATCATCGGCGTACCCCTGCCTGCTCGGAGCGGATCGTCTGCCGGAAACCTACCGGGACCGGAGCACCACGTCCTTGCTCAGGCCCGCCCAGCCGGTGGCGCGCGCCTGCGTGATGGTGTCCCGGAGCGCGTGGATGTCGACGGGGTGCTCCACGCCGGCCCGGATGACGTTGACCGCGAAGTGGTCGCAGAGGAAAACCAGCAGTTCGTCGTCGGCGTGCATCACCTCGCAGATCCCGGCGACGGCGCGTCCGCGCAGCAGTCCGGCCATCCCCTCCAGCGCCGCCAGTTCGTGCCCCTCGACGTCGATCTTGAACAACAGCGAGTCGTCGGGGTCGAGGACGATCCGTTCGTCCAGCCGGAAACAGTCCACGGACACACCGCGGTCGCTCGGCAGACGCAACGAGGAGACCCCGGAGTGCTTGTGGAAGTTCAGCCGCGCGGTCCCGGACGCGTCGCTGGCCGCACCCTCGTGCAGCACGATGTCCGGATAGTCCGCGCCGCTGTGCCGTACGGTCTCGCGCAGCCGGTGGAGCACCGCGGGGTTCGGCTCGACCAGGTGCAGTTGACGTAGCCGCTGGTGGTAGCGGGTGGAGAAGGCGACCTCGCCGTAGTTGGCGCCGATGTCCAGCGCGACGGTGGGGCGGAGTTCCTCGGCCAGCCGGCGCCAGGTGGCAACCGCGCTCCGGTCGAGGTTGCCGTGGTACATCGCGAGGAGCACACCTCGGATGTCGGTGGGATCGGCGTGCATGCGTACGCCGATCTCGTTGCGGAACGCGCCGGACCTCGCCCGCAGCGCCGTACGCTGCGCGACGATGCGTACCCGCTGCCCGCCGGAGATGTGGAACGCCTGTCGTAGGACCGACCGGAAGGTGGCCACGCCCGCCTCCTTGCTGCTCAAGCCTGCAACTCGAATCACGCGCACGGAGTACGGCGCCCTCACCGCAACGAGACAGGTAGCGGGAAGGTGACGCGGTGTCGTGAATCGATCAGTCGCAGGCCGAGCGGAAGGCGGTCAGTCGATCGGCTTCGCCGGCTCGGCCGGGGTGTGGAAGGGGGTCGAGGAGCGGCTCCCCCGTCGGCGTTCCTCGCGCTTGGCCCGCTGTTCGGCGCTGTACCGCTTGCGTGCGGCGAGGTCCCGCTTCCAGCCTTCGCGGGCCTCGGCGGTGGTGCCCTGGACCGCGTTCTCCACCGTCGGCGGCCCGAGGATCTTGAACAGGAAGTCGAACATCCGGTCCTGCCCGGCCACCCGCCCGAAGAACGATCGTTTCGACCCGGATCCACCCACGTCAACCACACTCCCGCCGCCAAGACCCAATATTTGGTACGCCAATAGTTTGCACACCAACTACTGGCCGGGCAAGGGGCGGGAGTGTGATCCCCGGCGGCCGGTCAGTCCTCGGTCGTGCCGGCGTCGCCGACGCCCTGGGTGGCGGCGATCAGCCGGGTCAGGGACCCGTGCAGCCGCTGCAACTCGTCGAGTTCCATGCCGAGTCGTTCGACCACCGCGGGCGGAATCAGCTCGGCCTGCGCCCGCAGCGCCCGCCCGGACTCGGTCAACACCACGGCAAGCGCCCGTTCGTCCTGCGGATCCCGGTGCCGCCGGATCAGGCCGTTCGCCTCCAACCGCTTCAGCAGTGGTGACAGCGTGCCGGGGTCGAGCTGCAAAAGCTGGCTGAGCGCCTTGACCGACAACGGCGTGGTCTGCCACAGCGCCAGCATCACCAGGTATTGCGGGTGGGTGAGTCCCATCGGTTCCAGCAACGGCCGGTAGAGCGCCACCACGTTGCGGGACGCGACGGAGAGCGCGAAACAGACCTGCCGCTCCAGTGCGAGCGGGTCGATCGGTTCCTGCCCGTCGTCCATCGTCGTCTCCCCGCTCGCTCGCCCGGTCCCGTTGCCCGGTGCCACCGATGTCGGGGCGAAGGCTACCGGGGCTGACCAGGGCACCGACACCACACCGCCGGACGGGTACGGATACCCGGCCGGCGGTGTGCTGTCGTGCGGATGGTTACTGGACCGGGAAGCCGTACCGGGCGGCGTGCTCGGGGTCGGCCGGGTCGATCTGCCGAATGCCCTCGTCGGCCAGCCGCTTGTTGATCTCGTCCAGGTGCTCGCGGACGAGTTGCGCCTCTTCCTCGGTGGTCTTGCCCCGGTGCGGCTTGCCCGCGTGCTCCAGCGTGGCGTAGTCGAGCCGGTCGGCGGCGGTCTTCTTGGCCGCCCGCGCCGGCTTGATCCGTTCCGCCGTCTTGAGCAACTGCGCCATCGGTACGTCGGTCGCCAGCGCGTCGAACTCGCTGGCGGTGAGCACCACCCGGCGCGGCTCACCGCCTCCGTGGCTGTCGTAGATCTCGACGACGGCGACGTCCAGCGACGCGTCGTCGATGCTCTCCACCTCGACCGACCTGGCCTCCAACTGCACGGGTCCGGCCACCAGGTCGGGGTGTTCCAGGACGACGACGCGAACCACCTCGTCGTCGGACTGGAGGACCTTGCCACTGAAGTCGGAGACGTGAACGGTCTTTCTACCCATGCGCGAAACTTCTCCTGTCCGGGGGTACTGCCAGGGCCAGAAGACGAAGTTACCCGACAGGTGTGCGAACGACGGGGTAGGGCCGGTGTGTCGTCGTACCCCGTCGGTTCAGCCCGCCCCCGACGTCGCCGGCAGCGCCTCCAGCTCGGCGAGTTCGGCGTTCCTGGCCTTCTCCAGGCCGGCCGCGACGGCCTTGGCCCGGTCGTTGCTGCCGGACACCTGCTCCGATCGGGACACCACCGCGCCCTGGGCCAGGTGCTCCCGGATCAGGGTGACCGCGCGGGCACCGAACTCGGCCGGCGGTGCCTGCTTGAGGTCGGCCAGCCGCAACTCGGTGATCATGCCCGGCATCTGGTGCCCCTCGTGGACGTTCTCCTCGGGCACGTTCCCGGCCGCCAGCAGCGACCGCATCTCGCCCACCTCGGTCCGGTGGATCGCGGCGAGCCGGCCCGCCAGGTCACGCAGCGCCGGTGTGGCCGCCTCGCTCGTGCCGAGGTACGAGAAGAACACCAGGGCGCTGTCGTTCATCGGAATCATCAGCTGGAGGTACGCGACATCCGTGCCGTTCAGCACGATCGGCGCCGCTGTCGGCGCCGGTTGGTTCGCCTTCGCCCGGGACCCGTCCTGCCCCCAGCCCTGCACCAGCGCCACGGCCAGCGCCGTCGCGACCAGGATCGCGACGGCGCCGGCGAGGCGCCAGTTACGGGTTCGGGCGGGCCCGACACCCACACCGGTCATCAGCTCAGCACCTACCTTCAGCGGGCGGCTTGGAAGGCGCGGCCGACGGCGGTCGCCTCGGTGCCCGTACGGAACAGTCCGGACTGGTCCTTGTCCGTGGCCGGCAGGCCGAACCAGGCGTACCGCTGCACGAACGACAGGCTGGCGAGCATGTTCGTGGACGCGGTGACGAACGCGGCCTGCTGGTCCTGGGTCGGGAAGCGCTGACCGCCGTTGACGAAGTTCATCAGCGCGAACTCGGTCAGCCAGATCGGCACCTTGTACCGGTTGTAGACCGCGGTCAGGTACTGCTTGAGCTGGTTGACGGCGTTGGTGGTGTTGAAGTCACCGCCGTACCAGTGCAGGGCGATGAAGTCGACCCGCAAGCCTCTCGCCTTCGCACCCGACATGAAGCGGTCGAGCCAACCGCCCGCGTCCGCACCGCCCCAGGCAACCGCCGGGCTGCCCAGCGTGGCGCCGGTGGCGACCAGTTGCGGCCACAGGTCGAGCGCCGCCTCCGGCGTCATGTTCGACTGCTCGGCCATGTCCGGCTCGTTGAAACCGAGCAGGTACGGCCCGGCCGCCTTCGCCTTGGCGAGTTCGGCGGGAGTGACGCTCTTCGCACCCCAGAGCATCGGCACGAACTGCACCCCACCCGGGGTGGTGATGCCCGAATGCCCGGTGTTCCAGGTGTAGTACCAACTCGCCTTCGAGTTCGCCAGGGCCTGACTCACCCCGTCGAAGTTCCAGACCGCGACACCCTTCTTCGCCGACGAGACACCCGGCCCGGCCGGCGGCGCCTGGGTGCTCGGCTTGCCGGTCGGGGTCGCCTTCGGCGGCGTACTCCCGGTCGACGGGGTGGCCGACGTGCCCGCGGTCGCGGTGGGCGTACCAGGCAGGCCGGACGGCGACGCCGGGCCCGCCGGGCCCGAGCCGGTCGACGACGAGGCGGACGTCGAGGCCGACGGACCCGAAGCTCCGGGTACGACCGGCACGTTGTTGCAACCACTGAACAGCACCGCACTGAGCAGCAGGACCGCGGCGACGGGTCGGAGCTTTCCGAGGATGGGTCGTGACGTCATACGGGGGCACACACCTTTCTCTGTCCGCCGGAAACAGTACGTGGAAAGCGTCGACGAACTCGACTCGGATCCCTTATCTTTCACTTAACTCTCGACCCCGTACGGCTTGTTTTATCTTCGCCTTAAATCTGTAATCCACGGATCCGATCCGGGTCACCCTGAGGGAAGGCAAGCGGGCACGGCAACGGAAATCGGCGCACACAATTGCCACCGGCAATCATGCACGGCGAGCCCGATCGACGCGATCGGGAACGGAAGAAGTCGCTTCAGCCGGCGGCTTGGAAGGCGCGGCCGACGGCGGTCGCCTCGGTGCCCGTACGGAACAGTCCGGACTGGTCCTTGTCCGTGGCCGGCAGGCCGAACCAGGCGTACCGCTGCACGAACGACAGGCTGGCGAGCATCTTCGCGGACGCGGTGACAAACGCCGCCTGCTGCTCCTGGCTGGGGAAACGCTGACCGCCGTTGACGAAGTTCATCAGCGCGAACTCGGTCAACCAGATCGGCACCTTGTACCGGTTGTAGACCGCGGTCAGGTACTGCTTGAGCTGGTTGACGGCGTTGGTGGTGTTGAAGTCACCGCCGTACCAGTGCAGGGCGATGAAGTCGACCCGCAGATTACGCGCCTTCGCACCCGACATGAACCGGTCCAGCCAACCGCCCGCGTCCGCACCACCCCAGGCAACCGCCGGGCTGCCCAACGTCGCACCCGTCGCGACCAGTTGCGGCCACAGGTCGAGCGCCGCCTCCGGCGTCATATTCGCCTGCTCCGCCAGGTCCGGCTCGTTGAAAGTGAGCAGATACGGGCCGGCGGCCTTCGCCCGGGTCAGCTCGGCGGCGGTCACACTCTTCGGGTCCCGGATCATCGGCACGAACTGCACCCCACTCGGGGTGGTGATCCCCGGATGCCCGGTATTCCAGTTGTAATACCAACTCGCCTTCGAATTGGCCAGCGCCTGACTCGCACCGTTGAAGTCCCAGACCGCGACACCCTTCTTCGCCGACGACACCGCCGGCCCGACGGCGGGCGCCTTGCTGCTCGGCTTGGCCGTCGGGGTCGCCTTCGGCGTCGGCGGGAGCGGACTGGGCGTGGCGCTCGGGGTGACTTCGAGCGGCGCCACGCTGGCCTCGGCCGCCGGAGGCGCCGCGGACGACGGCGGCGACCCGGTCACCTTGGTCACGACCAGCGCCCCGGTCACCAGGGTGGCCACGGTGGCGGCGGCGACCATCACCTTGCCGGCGCTGCCGGCGAACAGGTGACCCAGCCAGCCGGAGTGGTCGACCGCGGACGGGTCGGGGGTCCAGGACGCGCCGCTGCCGGCCGGGTCGACCGGGGGCGTCGCCGCGGCGGCGTGCGGGGTGGCCGCACCAGCGTGGGCCGCAACGGCAGCGGCGGCCTGATCACCGAAGCTGGCCGGCAGCGGGAGCAGCGGCAACCCGGCGAGCAGCCGGTCGATCGGGAGGAAGTCCTCGCGGTAACGGCCGCAGACCAGGCAGTCGCGTACGTGCCGGGCCAGGCGCTTGCGCCACAGCGGGGTGGGGGTGCCGTTCCAGCCCGACGTCATCACGCGCAGGTCGTTGCAGCCGGGTCGGCCACGCAGCGCCCGCACGACCGTACGGGCGGTCTGGATCTGTTCCTTCATGCGGTGGATACGTACGGCGGCGTGGCTGGCGCTCAGCCCGAGCGCGGCGGCGAGGTCGGCCCGGTCGAGTTCACCGGTCTCCTCCAGCCACCACAGGGCGAGCAGTTCCTGGTCGTCGGAGTCGAGCCAGCGGGTCGCCTCGGCCACCTCACGGCGCTGGTCGGTCAGCCCGAGCCGGAGGATGGTCACCTCGGCAAAGTCGGCCGCCGGGTCGGGCACCTCGTGGATCGCCTCGACCCCGGCGTCGCGGATCAGGGCGGTGCGGCGGTGCTGTTCCCAGTTGCGGATCTGCCGGATGGTGATCGCCACCAGCCAGGGCCGGAACGCCTCCGGGTCGCGCAGGTCGGACAGGTGCCGCACGACCCGTACCAGGGTCTCCTGGACCACGTCGTCGACGTCGACGTGACCGCGCAGCGCGCGGCCGACGATGTTGTAGACGAGCGGCAGGGAGTCCGCCACCAGGTCGTCGAGGGCGTGCGGGTTTCCGCGCTGGGCCGCGATGACCATTCCGGTATCGGGTACGCCCCGACCGACTCCGGACATGGCGTTTCACTCCCCTTCGATCGTGACCGCGCGTGCGGTTGCCCGCCCGATTGTCGCGATGCGCCCGGGCCTCAGGGCGCGCTGGGTCGGCTACATCCGACCTCTCCCTGTCAGGAGACTGATGCGGGCCCGACGGATTACAAAAAACCTCCACGATTTGACCAGCGGCGAGACGGCGCAGGTTAGGCGGCCGACAAACGGCCTGTCAACCCTGGCACAGGCGGCCATCGCCGCAGGTGGGAGGGGTGACGCGCCCGAGGACGGCAGGTCGCCGTTGACAACGATCCGTTGACATTGCGGGCCGTCGGCCGGAGCATCTCGGGCATGGGACATCCCGGCGAGCGGCCGAGCCGGTCGCTGCGCGACCATCGGATCCTGGCGACCACCGCCGCCGCCACGGACCCGAGCCCGGAGCAGGTGCTGGAGGCGCTGGCACTGCTGGACGGCGTACGCGCGGACCTGGATCGGATCGAGCGCGCACTGATCGAGTCGGCGCGGGAGCGGCGGACGAGTTGGGCCCGGATCGCCGCCGCGCTGGGCCTGGCCTCGCGACAGGCGGCCGAGCAGCGCTGGTTGCGACTGCGGGGCGAGGCCGGCCGCGACCCGATCCAGGTACGCGGCGCGCTCCAGCGTCAACGTACTGTTGACAATACGTACGGGGTGGCGATCCGGCGCCTCCGTACGGCCGTTGTCAACGCGTACCGGCAGCTTGAGGCCGATCCCGACTGGGATGCCCGGCACCCGCGCGCGGCGTTGGCCCGTACCAGCATCGCGGTGGCCCGTACGGCCGCACCCGGCGCACTGTATGCACTGGTCATCGACGCTCTGACCGATCTCGACGCGATGACCGCCGCACCCGCGTCCCCGCAGTCGCTCCCGGAGCCGCTGCGGGTAACCCTCGGTCGGCTGCGCCGGGCCGCCGACGCCGCCCGTCCGCTGCCCCCGAGCTGAGGTGGGACGGGACGGATCGTCTTGACACCCGTACCGCACCCCGTCCAGGATTGAGCCCACTCGACTCAAGCCTGGGGGTATCGGGGTGGGACTGCTCCGGGAGCGCAACACGTTCCTCTTTGTCGGCGTCTCACTGGTCGCCGGATTCGCCGGTACGGGAATGTCGCTCGCCGCCGGGCTGTGGGCGATGGACCTGACCGGATCGGCCAGCCTCGCCGCCGTCGCCAGGGCGTGCGTGTTCGTGCCGAGCCTGGCCGGGCCGGTGCTCGGTGCCCTGGTCGACCGGCTGCCCCGCCGACCACTGCTGGTCTGGACCAGCCTGGTGCTGTCCGGACTGCTCCTGCTGCTGCTCGCGGTCCGCTCCGCCGACCAGCTCTGGCTGCTCTACACGGTGATGCTCGGCTACGGCGTCAGCTACGTGCTGCTGGACGCGGGCGAGGCGGCGGTCCTGCCGGCCGCGCTGCGCGACGACCAACTCGGTGAGGTCAACGGTCTGCGGATGACCGCCCAGGAGGGCACCAAACTGGTCGCCCCGCTGGTCGGTGCCGCCCTGTTCACCCGGGCCGGCGGCCACGCGGTCGCACTGCTGACCGCGACCCTGCTGGCGGTCGCCGCCGCCCTCTACGCCGCGATCCGCACCACCACCCCGCCGGTCAAGGCCCCGTCGGCGACCGAGAACGACAGCAAGGGCAGCTTCCTCGCGGGGTGGGGATTTCTGCGATCGAGGCCACCGCTGCGCGCGGTGGTACTCGTCGCGGCGGTCAGCATGCTGATGGCCGGGCTCGGCACCGCGGTGCAGTACGCGGTGGTCGACGACGGCCTGCACCGGCCGGTCGCCTTCCTCGGCGTACTCGCCTCCGTTCAGGGTGTCGGCTCGATCGCCGGCGGTCTGCTCGCCGGCCGCCTGCTCGACCGGTACGGCGAACTGCCGCCCGCCGCCTGGGGAGCGCTGCTGCTCACCGCCGGTACGCTCCTGCGCTGCCTGCCGTGGACCCCGGCGGTGCTGGTCAGCGCCCTGCTGATGGGTGCCGGTCTGCCGTGGACGGTGATCGCGGCGATGACCGCGGTCCAGCGCCAGACCCCGCACGCGCTGCTCGGCCGGGTCGCCGCCACCGCCAACTCGCTCGTCTTCGCGCCGACCTCGCTCACCCTGCTGACCGGGGCCGGACTGCTGGCCGTACTCGACTACCGGATTCCGCTCGCCGGGTCGGCGCTCGGCACGCTGCTGGTCGGAGGCTGGGCGCTGACCCGCCGCTACGGCGCCCCGGCACAGGACGCCGCCACCGCGCCCGTTCCAGCGACTACCGGCACCGACAGGGGTGTGGCGGACGTGGTACACCGTTAACCACGGCCCGCTACCGGAGGAGTGACCCACAGTGGATATCGGCGTGTTGGTGAGCCAGGCGTTTCCGTACCTGGGCGCGGTGGCGGGTGCGTACGGCGGCGCGGTGCTCCAGCGACTCCAGGACGAGGCGACCAACTCCACCGTCGAGCTGGGCCGGCGCCTGCTCGCCCGGCTGCTCGGACGGGACGAGTCCCGGCCGGCGATCGAGGCGGCCGTCACCGACCTGGGCGAGAACCCGGACGACGAGGACCTCCAAGCCGCCGTACGGGCCCAGGTGAAAAAGGCGCTGGCCGACGACCCCGAATTGGCGGCCGAGATCGGACGGGTGCTCGCCGACGCCGGAGTCCCCGGCACTGCCAAGTACGCCGTCACCGTCACCGGTTCACAGGGTGTGCAGGTCGGCGACGGCAACACCCAGACCAACACCTTCGGCGCGGCCCCGGCGTGACCTCGACCACCCCTCCCACCACGGTTTAGATCCGGGACCAAACTCGACGCCGCCCGGCTCACCCATTTACAAGGGCCCTTACCGCACAAAAAGGGATAATAAGGTGCCCCTTCCTTCGGCGGGTGGGGAGGTGGATTGGCGCGCGTGCCGGCGGGGCATTAAGCGCGTGCGCGCCGGGCGAGCACAGCCCGTCGCCTGTCGACCGTGGGGCAAAGGAGCAGCATGCAGGTCTGGCCGGGGGAACCGTATCCGCTGGGAGCGACCTACGACGGCACCGGAACCAACTTCGCGATCTTCTCCGAGGTCGCCGAGTCGGTGGAACTCTGCCTCTTCGACGAGTGGGACCTCGGCGCCGAGCGTCGGGTCAAACTGCAGGAGGTGGACGCGTACGTCTGGCACGCGTACCTGCCGGGGGTGCAGCCGGGGCAGCGCTACGGGTTCCGGGTGCGCGGCCCGTACGACCAGGCGAACGGGGTCCGCTGCAATCCGAACAAGCTGCTGCTCGACCCGTACGCGAAAGCCGTCGACGGTGAGGTGACCTGGGACCCGGCGGTCTACGACTACGACCTCGCCGACCCCGACCGGATGTCGGAGACCGACTCGGCGCCGTTCATGCCGAAGGCCGTGGTGGTCAACCCGTACTTCGACTGGGGCAACGACAAGCCCCCGCGTACGCCGTACCACCACTCGTTCATCTACGAGGCGCACGTACGCGGGCTGACCCGGCGGCATCCGGAGGTGCCGGAGGAGTTGCGCGGCACGTACGCCGGAATCGCCCACCCGGCGATCATCGAGCATCTGACCCGGCTCGGCGTGACCGCGATCGAACTGATGCCGGTGCACGAGTTCGTGCACGACCACCGCCTGTCCGACCTGGGGCTGCGCAACTACTGGGGCTACAACACCATCGGTTTCTTCGCCCCACACCACGGCTACTCGGCGATGGGCCGGCTCGGGCAGCAGGTGCAGGAGTTCCGGGGCATGGTGAAGGCGCTGCACGCGGCCAACATCGAGGTGATCCTCGACGTGGTCTACAACCACACCGCCGAGGGCAACCACCTCGGCCCCACGCTCTCCTTCAAGGGTGTCGACAACCCGTCGTACTACCGGCTCTCCGAGGAGGACCGGCGGTACTACGTCGACTACACCGGCACCGGCAACAGCCTCAACGTACGCAGCCCGCACTCACTCCAGTTGATCATGGATTCGCTGCGCTACTGGGTCCAGGAAATGCACGTCGACGGGTTCCGGTTCGACCTGGCCGCGACCCTGGCCCGCGAGTTCTACGACGTGGACCGCCTCTCCACCTTCTTCGAGGTGGTCCAGCAGGACCCGGTGGTGAGCCGGGTGAAGCTGATCGCCGAGCCGTGGGACGTCGGCCCCGGCGGTTACCAGGTAGGCAACTTCCCGCCGGTCTGGACCGAGTGGAACGGCAAGTACCGGGACACCGTACGGGACTTCTGGCGCGGCGAGCCGGCCACGCTGTCCGAGTTCGCGTCCCGCATCTCCGGATCCGCCGACCTCTACCAGGACGACGGTCGCCGCCCGTTCCACAGCATCAACTTCGTCACCTGCCACGACGGCTTCACCCTCGCCGACCTGGTGTCGTACAACGACAAGCACAACGACGCCAACGGCGAGGAGAACCGGGACGGGGAGGGGCACAACCGGTCCTGGAACTGCGGGGTGGAGGGGCCGACCGACGACCCGGGCGTACTCGCCCTGCGGGCCCGGCAACGACGCAACTTCCTCGCCACCCTGCTGCTCTCGCAGGGCGTACCGATGATCGGCCACGGCGACGAGCTGGGCCGGACCCAGCACGGCAACAACAACGCCTACTGCCAGGACAACGAGCTGGCCTGGGTCGACTGGGAGAACGTCGACGAACAGCTACTGGACTTCGTCCGTACGCTGTCCGCCTTCCGGGCCCGGCACCAGGTCTTCCACCGGCGGCGTTTCTTCACCGGCCTGCCGGTACGCACCCGTTCCGCCGACGCCGACATCCCCGACCTGGCCTGGTACACCCCGGACGGGCGGGAGATGACCGGCGAGGACTGGGGCAACGACTTCGGCCGGGCGATCGCGCTCTTCGTCAACGGCGACGGCATCCGCGAACGCGGCCAGTACGGCCAGCGGCACCGGGACAGTTCGTTCCTGCTGCTGTTCAACGCACACGACGCGGCACTGGACTTCACCCTGCCCGGCGGGGAGTTCGGGCAGAAGTGGGAACGCGTCGTCAGCACCGCCGAACCCGACCCCGACGAACCGACGGTGATCGACACCGGCGGGACCGTACGGGTGCCGGACCGTTGCCTGGTAGCGCTGGAGAGGATGGTGTGACATGCCGACGGGCGCGTACCCCCGGATAACCGCGACCTACCGGGTGCAGGTCCGCCCCGGATTCGACCTCGACGCCACCGCCGGCCTCGCCGGCTACCTCGCCGACCTCGGCATCACCCACCTCTACAGCGCGCCCCTGCTGACCGCCTCCCCCGGTTCCGCGCACGGCTACGACGTGGTCGACCCGCGCGCGGTCAACCCCGAACTCGGCGGCGAGGCCGGTCGGCGGCGACTCGTGCACGCGCTTCGTGAAGCCGGACTCGGCCTGGTCGTGGACATCGTGCCGAACCACGCCGGGGTTGCCGTACCGGCGGCGAATCCGGCCTGGTGGGACGTGCTGCGGCGGGGACGCGCATCGGCGTACGCCGGATGGTTCGACATCGACTGGTCGCGGCCCCGGCTGCTGCTCCCGGTCCTCGCCGACACCCCGGACGCGCTCGCCGACCTAAAGCTCGCCGACGGCGAGCTGCGCTACCACGAACACCGGTACCCGATCGCCGACGGCACGGCCGGCGGCAGCCCGCGTGAGGTGCACGACCGGCAGCACTACGAGCTGGTCTCCTGGCGGCGCGGCGACAACGAACTCGGCTACCGGCGGTTCTTCGCCGTCTCCGACCTGGCCGGGTTGCGGGTCGAGGACCCGGAGGTGTTCGCGGCCACCCACGCCGAGATCCTGCGCTGGGTCGCCGAGGGCGACGTCGACGGCATCCGGGTCGACCACCCCGACGGCCTGCGCGACCCGGCCGGCTACCTCGACCGGCTCCGGGCCGCCGCGCCGGACGCCTGGCTCGTGGTGGAGAAGATCCTGGAGTACGGCGAGGAGCTGCCGGACTGGCCGGTCGACGGCACCACCGGGTACGAGTCCCTCGCCGCGATCTGCGGCCTGTTCGTCGACCCGGCGGCGGCCGGCGACTTCACCGTCCTCGACACCACCCTCACCGGCCGCCCCACCTCGTGGCCGTCGCTGATGCACCGGTGCAAGCGGGTGGTTGCCACCACGCTGCTCGCCGCCGAGCTGAACCGGCTGGCCCTGCTCGTGCCGGAGGTCCCGCCGGAGTCGGCTCGCGCCGCGCTCGCGGAGCTGGCCGCCTGTTTCCCCGTGTACCGGGGTTACCCGCCGCACGGTGCCCGGCACCTGGCGATGGCCCGGTCCGAGGCCGGACGCCGCCGGCCGGACCTGACCTTCACCCTGGACGCGATCACCGCCCACCTGCGCGACCCCGACGACGAACTGGCGCTGCGGTTCCCGCAGTTCACCGGGGCGGTGATGGCGAAGGGGGTGGAGGACACCGCCTACTACCGGTGGACCCGGTTCGTGGCGCTCAACGAGGTCGGCGGCAGCCCGGCCCAGTTCGGTGTGCCGCCGGCCGAGTTCCACCGGGCGGCCACCGACCGCCAGGCGCACTGGCCGGCGGGCATGACGACGCTCTCCACCCATGACACGAAACGCGGTGAGGACGTCCGGGCGCGGCTGGCCGTACTCGCCGAACTTCCCGGCGACTGGGCCCGGCAGGTACGCGACTGGATGGCCCGCGAACCGCTGCCCGACCCGAGTCTGGCGCACCTGCTGTGGCAGACCGCGGTCGGTGCCTGGCCGATCGAACGGGACCGGCTGCACGCGTACGCCGAGAAGGCGGCACGGGAGGCGGCGACCTCGACCAGTTGGTCCGACCCGGACCCGGTCTTCGAGAACGCCCTGCACGCCCTGGTCGACAGCATGTACGACAACCCGGAACTGCACGCCGAGATCACCGGCTTCGCGGACCGGATCACCCCCGCGGGCTGGTCCAACTCGCTCGGCCAGAAACTGGTGCAGCTCGCCATGCCCGGTGCGCCCGACACCTACCAGGGCACCGAGCTGTGGGAGAACTCCCTCGTCGACCCCGACAACCGGCGCCCGGTCGACTTCGCCGTACGGCGGGAACTGCTCGACCGCCTCGACGGCGGCTGGCGGCCACCGGTCGACGCCAGCGGCGCGGCGAAGCTGATGGTCGTCTCCCGTACCCTGCGGCTGCGCCGGGACCGGCCCGGACTCTTCACCGGTTACCGCCCGGTGCCGGTGCACGGCCCGGCCGCCGAACACGCGGTTGCGTTCGACCGGGGCGGGGTGACGGTGGTCGCCACCCGGCTGCCGCTGCGCCTGGCCCGGGGCGGCGGCTGGGGCAGCACCTGGTTGTCACCGTCCGTTAATGATGTGACCGAGCTGTTCACCGGCCGCGTCTACAGTGGCGGACGGGTCCTCCTGGCCGAACTGTTGGCCGACTACCCGGTGGCACTGCTCACCCGAAGCGAGCCCGTGGAGACATCATGACCGAGTTCACGGTCTGGGCACCGGAAGCGGTTCGCGTACGTCTGCGCCTGGTCGGAGCCGGTGACCACGAGATGGTGGCCGACCCGGACGGCTGGTGGCGGGTCGACGTACCGACCGCCGGACCGGGCACCGACTACGCGTACCTGCTCGACGACGACAACCGGGCGCTGCCCGATCCACGGTCGGCCTGGCAGCCCGAGGGGGTGCACGGGTGCAGCCGGCTCTACGACCACTCTGCGTACACATGGTCGGACCAACGGTGGACCGGGCGGCAACTGCCCGGCGGGGTGCTGTACGAACTGCACGTCGGCACCTTCACCCCGGAGGGCACCTTCGACTCCGCCATCGAGAAGCTGGACCACCTGGTCGAACTCGGCGTCGACCTGATCGAACTGCTGCCGGTGAACGCCTTCAACGGCGAGCACAACTGGGGGTACGACGGTGTCTGCTGGTTCGCCCCGCACCACGGCTACGGTGGGCCGGACGGGCTGAAACGGCTGGTCGACGCGGCCCACGCACGTGGTCTGGGGGTGATCCTCGACGTCGTCTACAACCATTTCGGCCCCTCGGGGGCGTACGCACCGCTGTTCGGCCCGTACCTGGCCGAGACGAGCAACACCTGGGGTCGTTCGGTCAACCTCGACGGCCCGCACTCCGACGAGGTACGCCGCTACATCGTCGACAGCGTCATCATGTGGCTGCGCGACTACCACCTCGACGGGCTGCGCCTGGACGCCGTACACGCCCTGCGTGACCAGCGGGCGATTCCACTGCTGGAGGAGTTGGCGACCGAGGTCGAAGCGCTCTCCACCCACGTCGGCCGGCCGTTGTCGCTGATCGCCGAGTCGGACCTGAACGATCCCCGGCTGATCACCCCTCGGGAGGCGGGCGGCTTCGGCCTGCACGCGCAATGGAACGACGACGCCCACCACGCCCTGCACACCCTGCTCACCGGCGAGGAGCAGGGCTACTACGCCGACTTCGGTTCGCTGGAGTCGGTGGCCGACGTACTCACCGGGGCGTTCTTCCACGCGGGCGGCTGGTCGAGCTTCCGGGGGCGCAGTCACGGCCGCCCGGTGGACCGGCACCGTACGCCCGGTCACCGGTTCGTCGCGTACCTGCAGAACCACGACCAGATCGGCAACCGGGCCACCGGGGACCGGCTCTCCGCGTCGCTCTCCCCCGGCCTGCAACGGGTGGGCGCCACCCTGCTGCTCACCGCGCCGTTCACGCCGATGCTCTTCATGGGCGAGGAGTGGGCGGCGAGCACACCGTGGCAGTTCTTCACCAGTCACCCGGAGCCGGAGTTGGCCGCGGCCGTGGCCACCGGCCGCCGCCGGGAGTTCGCCGCCCACGGCTGGTCCGACGGTGAGGTGCCGGACCCGCAGGACCCGCAGACCTTCGCCCGCTCCCGGCTCGACTGGGCCGAGTTGGACAAGCCGGAGCACCGGGAGATGCTCGACTTCTACCGGCGGCTGATCGCGCTGCGCCGCAGCCGGCCCGACCTGTCCGACCCCCGGCTGGACCGGGTCGACGTACGCTACGGCGACCGGTTCGTGGTGGTCCGCCGGGGCCGCTGTGTGATCGCGGCGAACCTGGCCGGCAAGCCGCAACGGATCGACCTTGCCAGTGTGGTGCGCACGGTGTTGCTGGCCACCGGTCCCGGCGCGATCGTGACCCGCAACGGGGTCGAGCTTCCACCGGAGTCCGCCGTCATCGTCGCGGTCTAGTCCAGAACCTATTTTGTACGCGAAAAGCCGGGCCCCCCTTTCACAGGGGACCCGGCTTCCGTTCGCTATTCGTGTTGCTTACTTGGTCCAGACGTCCTGCACGATGTGCGCGGCCTGGTTCTCCCACTGCGCGTACGCATCCGGGAACGCCGACA